>JAWKTM010000007.1:0-217772 GCA_041399085.1 Pirellulaceae bacterium | reverse complement strand
GCCCGATTCGGCCGAGGGGGGCGAACGCGGCGAGTCGCGGGTAATCGAACACGAACTGGAATTGTCGAAGCTGTCTGGCTTGACGCCGGGCGCCTGGCTCGAGCTGCAGGTCGTGGCCGAGGACTTCGTGCCGCAATCGGCCGAGAGCGTCGCGCGGCGGATTTCGATTATCACGCCGGACGAATTGGAAGACCGGTTGGCTCAGCGGCAAGCGACCATTCTCGGGCGACTGGCCGAGGCCCTGCGGCTGGAGCAAGATGCGCGCACGCAAACCCGAGCGGTGGCGATCCAATTGGAGGAAGCCGGGCGATTGGCGGCGGTCGAGGTCGACCAGTTGCAAAGCGCCGAGCTGACTCAGCGGCAGGTCGCCCAGTTGTTGGCGGATCAGCCGGACAGCGTGCGTGCTTTAATCGCCGCTTTGCTGAACGAGCTGGAGAACAACCGCGTCGACAGCCCCGAAGTCCAGCGCCGCATGCAGGAGCTGTCCGCCGCCATCGAGACGATTGCCTCGCGCCATTTACCCGAAATCCAGGGCGGCTTGACCACGACGTTGAAGGCCGCTCGCTCGGCTCTGCAATCGCACGGCGACGGTCGCTGGCCTGGTTCGGTAGCCGAGTCGCTCGGGCCAGTCGGTGCGCGACAAGACGAAGTGATCGCGATGCTAGAGCAGTTGCTCGGCCAGCTTTCGCAGTGGGACAGCTATCGGCGGTTCGCTCGCGAAGTCAGCCGGTTGCGACGCGAGCAGGACGAAGTGCGAGAGCGGACCAATCAATTGCGATTGGATACGCTGGCTCAAACTCGCCGCGATTTGGAGCCGGATCAACGGGCCGAGTTGCGGCGGTTGGTCGAACAGCAATCCGAACTGGCTCGACGATTGGATCGCATGTTGGGCCGCATGGAAACGATGCGCGACGAGCTTCAGACATCCGATCCGCTGGCTGCCGCGACGTTGGCCGACGCGCTCGACACGGCGCGACGGGCGGCCGTGAGCGGCCAGATGCGCGAGAGCAGCCGCGAGCTGGAGGCGAACCGCATCGGCCAAGCGACCGAGCTTCAAGAGCAATTGGATCAGGACTTGGGCGAGCTGATCGATGTGTTGTCGAACCGCCGCGAGCACGAGCTCGACCGCATCGCTCGGCAGTTGGACGACGCGGCGGGCGAACTGAAATCCCTGCAAGGTCGCCAGCGAGACATTGCCGGGCAGATGGAAGCCGCCGGTCAGAACGCGGACGAACAAGAGCGGCAGCGGGAACTGCAACGTCTGACGCGTGAGCAGCAAAAGCTGGAGGAGGAAACTCAGCGGTTGCGGCGGCGATTGGAGCGGCTGCAAGCCAACCGGACCGGCGAGACGCTTTCGCGAGCCGGCCAAAGTATGCAGCAAGCTGGATCGGCGGCCGAGCAAGGGGATGCGAATGCGGCGGCGGACAGCGCGCGGCAAGCCGAACGGGATCTGGAGGAGGCCAACCAACAATTGGCACAGCAGCGTCAACAAGCCAAACAGGATTTGTTGTTCGAGCAGTTAGCTCGTCTGGAACATGCGGTCGAGGGTTTGGTCGCGCGGCAACAATCGGCGCTCGACGAATCGCGGCGGCTGGAGGATTTGCGCGACGGTGATGGGATGTTGACGCGAGCCCAGAATGCCAGTGTCCAGTTGCTGGCCGAGGAACAACGCACGCTGGCCGCGGAAGTGCGCGGGCTCGCTGATGAGTTGGCTTCGGCCGAAGCGTTTTCCGTGGGGTTGCAAGGCGCGGAGCGCGAGATGCTGCGAGCGGCCAGCCGTCTGGATCGAGGCGAGACTAACGAAACGACGCAGCGTTATCAGCAGTCGGCGTTGGCCCGGCTCAAGCAGGTTCAGGAGGCGCTCGGCGATGGCGCCGCGCCACGCGACGCGGACAACAATCCACAGCAGGGCGAATCCCAACAGCCCGGCAACAATGCTCCGCCAGCCGACACGGTGCGAGCGCTCTCGGAGCTGAAATTGATCAAGCTAATGCAGCTTGAAATCAACCGGCGGACGACGGAATTGGAGCGATTGCGGAACCGAACGGGCGAACTTGACGACGAACAATTACGCGAGCTGCGTGATTTGGCCGACGAACAAGGGCAGTTGGCCGAGTTGCTGGACCGTCTCGTGGCGGAGACCGCGGCGGCCCAGCAAAGCGACTTGTCGGACGATTTGGAAATGGTGCCCGATTTGCCACTGGAATTGAACTGAGTTCGCTGCGCCCTTAGCGCGGCGAAGTGAAGCATTAGGCGAGCGTCATACACGCCGGAAACGAGTAACCGAGATGCGATGCAAGATATTGCTGGGCCGAATCGCCGCGAGCACATTGCTGCTGGCGTTGCTTACCGGACTCGCGGTGGCCGACGAAGATGCGCCACCGAAGAAGAAGTCACCGTCGAAATCGTTGGACGAGCAGTTGCTGGACGACCTGGACGATTCGTTGTTCGGCGATCTTGGAATCCCAGCGACGTCCGGCGATAAGACGCCAGCGTCGGATGCCGTCGAGCCCGACCCTGTCAAAACCGGCCCGGACGACGTTTCGACGGACGATGCGCTGCGCCGTGATTTGCCAGTCGGCGAAGACATCGGGCAAGAGTCGGACGTCAATCCGTTGGCGGAAATCGCTCTGCGGATGAAGCAAGTCGAACGGCGGATCGGCAACCGGGAGACTTCTTCCCGGTTGCAGGCGATGCAGCAGGATATCGTGGCGGAGCTAGACCGACTGATCCAACAGATGCAGCAACAGCCGTCGGGAGGCCAGTCAAAAAGCTCGCCCTCATCCGGTTCGCAACAATCGTCTAGCCAGTCCAGCGTTTCGGGTGCTCAAGAGTCAAAACAACCGGCGACGAACAGTGCTCCGCGTTTGGGGAAAGCCGACGGCGAGTCGGCTGACTTGGCGGAGATGCAGAAGATGTTGGACGAAGTTTGGGGGCACTTACCGGCTCGTGTGCGCGAGCAAATGCAAAATGCCACGGTCGAACAGTTTCTGCCAAAATACGAGCGATTGATCGAAGAGTATTACAAGCGTCTCGCGGAAACGGAGTGACTTGTTGTATTCGTGGCGAGATTTGCGAGAATTTGATCTCGCATTGTTTCCCGTCGAATCGCGAAGTTGTTGCGGATCGAGATTAGACTAGCCATCGTCCGGTGCCTCGCGGGCATCGGGCATTTTCGCCAGCGACGATGCCGCGATAAACCCCGCAGTTCCCATTCAATTCATTAGGCACGCCATGAACCGATCACAACGCCGCGCGTTTCTGGCTCGGATGACGGCTTTAGGTTGCGGCGTTTTCGCTGGCTCCCGGCGAGCTTGGGGGCAGGCCGCGCCTCCGATGGTCACGGACCCCGTCGTGGACTTGATGAAGCCGCGAACGAATGAGGCCATCGAGCGAGGACTTCGGTATTTGGCCGGCCGTCAAAACGAGGACGGAGCTTTTGGGTTGAACGACTATCGGCGCAATGTAGCGGTGATCGCGCTCAGCGGCATGGCCTTCATGGCGCATGGCAGCACGCCGGGACGCGGACCATTCGGCCGAAACGTATCTCGTGCCGTGGACTACGTCGTTAAACACGTCCAGGAGAGCGGCTTTATCATCGCGACGGGCTTCACTAGCCACGGTCCCATGTACGGCCACGGATTCGCGACGCTGTTTCTGGCCGAAGCTTACGGCATGACAACCGACACGTCGGTCCGCGAACAATTGGAGAAAGCCGTCAAGCTGATTATCAACTCCCAGAATCGCGATGGCGGATGGCGATACCAGCCGCAAACGACCGAGGCCGATATTTCGGTCACGATTTGTCAATTGATGGCGCTACGCGCGGCTCGCAACGCGGGAATTTACGTGCCGAACGAGACGATCGAATTGAGCGTCGATTACGTCAAACGCAGCCAGAACGCGGACGGCGGCTTCATGTACATGTTACAGGGCGGACCCAGCGAGTTCGCTCGCAGCGCGGCGGGAGTTGTCGCGTTGTACAGCGCCGGAATCTACGAGGGGCCGGAGATTGAAAAGGGCCTCGACTACTTGTCCCAGCATCTACCAACCACCGACGCCGTCGATCGCAGCCAACATTATATGTATGGCCATTATTATGCCGTCCAAGCGATGTGGCATGCTGGCGGCGAATTTTGGCGTCGTTGGTATCCAGCCATCCACGATGCGTTGTTAGCTCGCCAGAACAAAGAGGAAGGATATTGGCAAGATCTAATTTGCCCCGAGTACGGTACGGCAATGGCCTGCATGATTTTGCAAATGCCCAACAACTATTTGCCGATCTTTCAACGGTGATGGTAGGTTCACAACGATCCGTGAGATCGAGTGGTTCGCCGCTGTCACTTCGCGGCTTCGCGTGGATTCTTTGCTCGGTTCTGCTGCTGGCGAAGGCAAGTCCGCTTCACTCCGCGGGGTTGATTCGCACGCTGGACGGCGATTCGTTTAGCGGAAGACTGGTCAGCATCTCTCCGACTTGGCAGATTCGCTTTGCAACGGAAAGCGGTGAACGACAGTTGTCGCTGGCAAACCTGGTACTATTTGGCGAGTATCAGGATGATGACGACGGGCCCCAATTGTTATTGGCGGACGGCGGGTTGCTACGAGCGGATGTGCTGGCCATTTCCACGGACACGATCTCTGTGGAGAGCCGGTTGTGGCGCGAAGCCAGCATACCGTTGGACTTGGTGCGTGCCATTGTGTTTATCCCGCCCGCGGACGCTCGCCAGCGTGATGCGCTCTACGAACGAATTTCAAGTAGCACCGGTGGCGAGGATCAGTTGTTTCTGGCCAACGGCGACACGATCCAAGGCCAACTGCTTCCGTCGAATCAAGGCCGATTACTATCTCCAGACGAGAGCCGCCTCGTTAACCTACGCGCTGCGGGGCGAGAATTGTCGGTTTCCATCGAATCCGTCTCGGCCATCGTGTTCAATCCCTCGCTGGTGCAACGCCCGCGTCCGAAGATTCCACACGCCGCCGCGGGATTCACGGACGGAAGCCTCCTGCACGTCGAGAGTTGGCGGATGGCCGAGGACGACTCGATTACCATGTCGCTTGCCGGTGGAATCGCCCTGACATTAGAACCGCCGCCGTTCACGGCCACCGGCGAAACCGCGTGGTCTCACATTACCATGTTGCAGTCCGTTGGGACAAGCGTCGTGTATCTGTCAGATCTCGAAGCGGCCAGCTACAAACATATTCCGCTGCTCGATCGCGAGTGGCCCTTTCGCCAGGATCATTGCGTCTCGGGCGGGCGATTGAGAGTCCGCGAATTGTTATATCGTCGAGGCATCGGCATGCATGCCAATTCGCGATTGGCTTACGCGCTAGGTGATCAATACCAACGTTTCGACGCCGAATTGGCGATCGATCAATCCGCCGATGAGCATGGCAGCGTGATCTTTCGTGTGTTCGTGAACGACGCGTCGGGACAGTGGCAGCGAGCGTATGAGAGTCCCGTGATACGAGCGGGAGAGACGCCGATCGCCATGTCGGTAGATGTAACCGGCGCGCGCGCCATGGCGCTAATCGTGGATGGAGCGGACCGCGCGACCGTTGGCGATCAGGCCGATTGGCTGAACGCCCGATTAATCCCACGTTAGCGTGGGAGTCTTGCGAGCGAAAGCGAACTCGTGACATTCCGCCGTTCAACGAATCGTCGTCGTCGTCCGCTGCCATCCGGGCTCGGGCGTTCAGGATCGCACCCGAGCCGCGGAAGACAGCCATGACGATTCGTGCCAGGCGTTAGGGCGCGGGCGTAATCACTTCCGCGGGACCGGGATACACACCCGTCGTCTCCGGCAAGTAAGTCCCGTACGCGCCGTCCATCGCGGTCGCTCCACCGCAGGTATCGCACACGTTGCACGGATCGCCCCATTGATTCCACAAGCGGAAACGGCGAGCGCCGCATCCAGTCGTGCTAATCGCTACGATCAGCAAGACGGTCAAAACTGTTAGCCTCTTCATGGCTTAATCTCCCAATGGAATGCACAACACACCACGCGAGGCTGTGGGTCAAACAAATCTACAACGCAACCAATGATGTGCAAATGAAACGGCCGTTTTTTCTTCGCAACGCAATTTCTTTTTCTCATCGCACCATGTTGTTTTCGTGCTACACTTTCCTGGCAAGCGGAGTGGAGCTCCGCGCATACGGAACCGGCCGGGCAACGGGAAGGAGGAAGTTGCACGCAAACTAAGCCCTACGGACGAGAGTCATGAAGTATCTCGCCTCAACGAGCCGCCGAACGACTTGGTTGGCTCGCTGGATCGTTCTGCCGCTGTTGTGTCTGGCATTCAACGTCGCGCCATGCAGCTTCGGAATCTCGTCGACGCGGCTGGCCCCGACACGACTGATGCCAGTATCAACAGTGATGCTAGTATCAACAGCCTCACTGGCACGAGTTGTTTAGAACGGCCACAAGATGAACTGTGGCTTGTCAGCACTCGCTGTATTGGTTGTCCACAGTGTGATGTCCCGCCGGCGGTCGCGGTGAATCGGCTGGTTGAACATACATGGCAGCGTCCGATGTAGGCCAGCTAACAAACGCCTTGCCAGATCGCAACACCATCACACTGGTATATGTCCACGGCAACCGCGTGGACGCGGGGCAAGCCGTACAGCACGGCCGCTTCGTATATCGAAAACTAGCGCCATACGCTCCGGCCGAAACGACATTGCGATTTGTGATTTGGTCGTGGCCCAGCGACCGAATCAAAGGGCAGCTTAAGGACGTCCGGGCGAAGGCACTGCGAACCAACAACGACGGCTACTACTTGGGATGGATGCTTTCCCAGTTCCCACCAGACGCTTCGCTTAGCATCATCGGGTACAGCTATGGCGCTCGCATCACGACCGGCGGCTTGCATGTTTTGGGCGGCGGTCAAGTAGCCGGATGCCGGTTGAGCGACACGGTTGCAAGGGCCCCGATTCGTGTCACGTTGCTGGCCGCCGCGGTCGACCGATGCTGGATTCAGCCGTCCGGCGCGCATCGGTACGCTTTAGGGCAGACCGACGAGCTGCTCAACCTCTACAATGTGTGTGACCCTGCCTTGAAACGATTTGGGGCCATTGAGAAATGCTATGACCCCGTGGCCTTGGGTTACACCGGCACATCCACGACAAGCTTGGGACCGGACGGCGATAAACTTCGGCAATACAATATGTGCAACTCGGTTGGCAAGTCACACGACGAAGCACGGTTCTTCGGCTCAAGCTGGTCGCTGGAACGCATGGCGTCGAACCTGTTTTGGCAAGCCGATTAAGACTTTCGCCCCAGCATCCAATCCAGTGCGTCCGAAGTTTGGTAGATCAACGCTTCCGGATAGTGGCTAAAGGGATGAAAATACTCGAACGTCAGATATCCCCGATAGTTGATCTTCTCGAGTTCGCTGATAACGGCAGGCCAGTTGGTGGTGCCGTCCAATAGTGTGCGAAACGTATGCAGGTTGAATTCCTGCATGCGGCTTATCCCATTCCTTGAAATGGATGTTGCGAATACGTTTACCGAGAATCGGCACCCAATGTTCGGGAAACTGGTAGTGCATGATGTTCCCGGTGTCAAAGTGAATTTGCACGTGCGGACTCTGGAAACTGTCCGCGAAGGCGACCATCTCTTGGGGGCTGAATAGAAACCCGTTGGCGAAAATATTCTCCAAGTTGAGATAGACGCCAGCCTTCTCGGCTTTGGGGATTAATCGCCGCAGCGCCTCGATGGCTCGTCGTTCGCATACATCGTTCGGCACCGGATCGTATTCGGGCATCCACGGCGCCCACACGGCTCCGGGCACGACCAATAGGTTTTCGATGCCCAGCAATGAGTCGCGTCGATCATCTTGGCGGCCAATTCTTCTCCTTGGCTCGCCGCTCGGGATCGTTATGTGTCAGCGCGTAAGGCCAGAACAGAAACGAGCAGACGCCGCTGATTTCGATTCCGATGTCGTCGGCCATTTTACGGATCGCGCGTATGTCTGCTTGGGATGACTCGGCTGAGAAGTCGCCCTCCAAGGCGAAATTGATTTCCACGCCGTCGAAGCCCGCGTCCTTGGCCAACTCGAGACACTCCTTGAGCGACCAAGTATCGGGATAAGGGAACGCCCACATGTTGATGGACTTCTTCATGTCGTAGCGACGCTGGCCGGCTCGAGCGCGCACTGGTTTCGTCCGCGGCACTTCGGCAGCCGGTTCGTCACCCGTCGCGATGCCTTGGGCGGCTAAGAACGCGGAACCAAAGGCAGCCGAATAGGCCAAGAGTTCGCGACGGCCGAGTTGAGAGGAGTTGGCATGCGACGACGAAACGGGCTCGGACATGGTCGGGGCTCCCGAAAGATTGGAATGCGGTCGAAGGGACGATGGCGCCACGTGGCGGAGTCTTGCCGAACAGACAGTCTAATCGGCGTCGGCCACCGTCATGGGCACTTCCACATGAATCCGCGTCCCCTTGCTCGGCGCGCTTTCGATCGAACACCGACCGCCGAGCAACCGCACGCGCTCGTGAATGCCTTCGAGTCCGTAGTGGCCTGGCTGTGGTTTATCCGTGTCGAAACCAACGCCCCAATCGCGGACGGTTAGCGTCAGCCAATCCTCCCGCTCGGCGAGTTCCACGCAGCCGCGCGGAGATCGGCTGTGTTTCCAGACGTTGTTCAAACTTTCTTGGACGATCCGGTATATGGCCATTTCCAAGCCGGGCGCCAAGCGGTCGAATGTCACATTGTGTTGGAACTCGATCAGCAACCCGGACCGTCCGGTGACTTCCTCGATCAGGCTTTCAATTCCTTCGACCAAGCCAGCCATCTCCAGAACCGGCGGACGCAGGCCATTGATCAGCCGCCGCGCCTCGGCGATGCTGTCCGTCAACATCGCGCGACATCGCGTCAACGTCTCGTCCATCGTTTCCGCGGCAACGGTCACGGCCGGTCCGAGCGCCTCCAAAAACATCTTGGCGGCCGTCATGTCTTGCACCAATCCGTCGTGCAGCTCGTACGCCATCAACCGGCGCTCCTGCTCCTGCAAATCGAGTAGCCGCCGCAACCGTTTGCGTTCCTCGCGCAAGGCATCCTCGGCTTCCTTGCGAGCCGTGATGTCCAAGAGCGCGCCCAACAGACAGTCTTCGCCGTGGCAGATCAACAATCGGGCGGAGACGGAGACCCACAAAGTCGTGCCGTCGGCGCGGCGTGTTTGCAACTCGAAATCCTGCACACTTGACTGCTCGCGCAAACGACGCAGCAACTCGTCGCGATCCTGCAAGTCGACATAGAACTCCAGCGTCGTGCGTTCCATGAACTGGTCCGCCGGCAGCCGATACATGTCGCTTAACTTGCGATTCGCAAACGTAATCGCCCCGTCCGACGCGCGCGAAATCAAGATGCCGACGGGAATCGTTTCGGCAATGACGCGAAATCGTTCCTCGCTCTCGTCGAGCTGACGAAGCACGCCGCTTTCCGCCGCGGCGTCGACCGCATGTGACGAGTCATCGAGAGCGGCGTTCTCGCGCTCTTCATTGGGCTCGCGAATAGTTGACATCGAGTTCGGCGCCTTAGTTCCCAGTTGCACTGCCCACCAAAACGCAATTCAGCCCGCTCCACGGGCACGTGTGCGGAGGCGGTCAGCCGCATTCCCGCGGAGCGCAACCAAATGCTACGCCCTCACGACGCGCTTTCCAAATCCACGCGAATGGTTTTAAGGTGGCTTTTTCCTAATTTGCGACGCGGGCAACGATCTTCCGAATTGTAGGAAGTGGGCCACTCTTGACGCAGCGCCGCGCATGCGAAAGGCCCATCGCTCGTCGCGGTGGGCCTGCTCGCAAGTTTCGTTTTTCGAATCGGCGGGTTTACAGGTAGCGGTTGATTAGGTTTTCCAGCATTTCCTGCCGTCCGCTGTGGTTGGGGCTGATTTCTCCCTTTTCGAGCATGTACTGCTCCAACCGCGTGAAGTCGGCGCTACCCGACTCGATTTCCGCGCCGATGCCGCTGTCCCAACTGCCATACCGCTGTTTCACAAACGCGTCCAATTCTCCGTCGGCACGAATGGCGGCAGCGACCTTCAGCCCGCGAGCGAACGCGTCCATTCCACCGATGTGGGCGTAAAACAGATCGACTGGCTCGAAGCTCTCGCGGCGCACCTTGGCGTCGAAATTCACGCCGCCCGGCGCGACACCGCCGTGCTTGAGCAGCATCAGCATGATTTCCGTCGTCAGATAAAAGTTGGTCGGAAACTGGTCCGTGTCCCAGCCCAACATCAAATCACCCGTGTTGGCATCGATCGAGCCGACCATGCCTTGATGCCCAGCGTAATCCAGCTCGTGCATCATCGTATGCCCGGCCAGCGTCGCGTGGTTGGTTTCCAAGTTCAGCTTGAAATGATCCGTCAACCCGTAGGCTCGGAGGAAGTTGATGCAAGCGGCCGCATCGGAATCGTACTGGTGCTTGGTCGGCTCCTTCGGCTTCGGCTCGATCAGGAATTGGCCCGTGAAGCCGATTTGCTTGGCGTAGTCAACGGCCAGATGCATGAACCGAGCCATGTGGTCTAGCTCGCGCTTCATGTCGGTGTTCCACTGCGATTGGTAACCTTCGCGGCCGCCCCAGAACACGTAATTCTCGCCGCCGAGTTCCTTGGTGATCTCGAGACACTTCTTGACCTGCGAGGCCGCGTAGGCGAACACATCCGCATTGCAACTGGTCGACGCCCCGTGCATAAACCGCGGATGGCTGAACAAATTGGCCGTGCCCCATAACAACTTGATGCCGGTTCGCTGCTGTTCTTCTTTCAAGACCTTGGCAACTTCGTCGAAGTTACGATGCGATTCGGCCAGCGTATTGCCCTCCGGCGCGACGTCGCGATCGTGAAAGGCGTAATACGGCGCGCCTAGCTTCTCGATAAACTCGAAAGCGACGCGGGCGCGATTCTGGGCGTTCTCGACCGAGTCCGACGCCGCTTCCCACGGACGCACCATCGTGGCCGAACCGAATGGGTCGCTGCCCGTGCCGCGGAACGTATGCCAATAGACCACCGCGAATCGCAAGTGGTCTTTCATCGACTGGCCTTCGATCACTTCGTTTTCGTTGTACCAGCGAAAGGCCAGAGGATTTTTCGATTCCGGGCCTTCGTATTGAATTTTCTCGATTTCGGGAAACGCAGCCATTTCTTTTTCGTCCGGCAAAATGAAAGGGAGACGGGTCGGTCAATTCGAGCCGTATGGTGGCACAAACACGGCCCGCCGACAACGGGCAGAGCCGCACGCTCCACGGTTCGCTACGATGCACGGCGTAGTGCGATGCCCCGCGTCAACTTCCGACCTCTCAAACTCCCCGTCTTCGCCAAGTAATTCCGATGTCCACGACACCCGACGAACATAAGGCAACCGCTCCAGCTCAGGCACGCTGCGCGGTGATCACCGTCAGCGACACACGGACTATCGAAACCGACACGGGCGGCCAACTGCTGATTGACAAGCTGATCGCGGCAGGACACGAAATTTCCTACCGCGAAATCATTCCCGACGATCCCGTACGCATGCGTCCGTTGCTGACCCGATTCCGCGATGATCCCGCCGTCGACGCCGTGCTGATGACCGGAGGAACGGGCATCAGCTCGCGCGATCAAACTTACGAAACCGTGGTTGCTTTGCTAACGAAGCCGCTCCCTGGCTACGGCGAACTGTTTCGCATGCTCAGCTATCAGGAAATCGGAGCGGCAGCCATCCTCAGCCGTGCGGTCGGCGGGCTGATGGATCGCACACTGTTGCTCACAATGCCCGGCTCGCGAAACGCCGTGCGGTTGGCGATGGAGCGGATCATCCTGCCCGAGCTCACGCACTTAATCCGCGAAGCGCGCCGCTGACCGAGAGTCGGCCTGTTAGTCTGATGTTGCTACAGCAGCAGAATCAGTACTAAGACAATGATTAGCAACAAGCCCAACCCACCACTGGGATAATATCCCCAGGAACGGCTATGGGGCCACGCTGGTAAAGCGCCTAATAACAAGAGAACCAGTAGGACGATGAGCACGATCTCTAACATGGGATTTGCCTCTTCTTCGTAATCTGATCACGCGGCATGACATATAGTCCACTCGTTTCAGCCAACTCGGCTGAATACGCCGCGGCACGAGTTGTGAGTAGCAAGCACTCGGTGTGCCATCTCTGAATAGCGGCACGCACTTTGCATCAGCTCAACCCTGGACCGGCGGTATCACAACGCCGTCGGTTAAGGGATTCTCAACCATCTTTATTCGGAGGAGAGCGATGAACTGGGATCAGATTGAAGGCAAATGGAAGAATTTTAAAGGTCGCGCCCGCCAACAATGGGGCAAGCTAACGGATGACGATCTGGATCAAGCCAAGGGCAGACGGGAAGAACTGGCCGGCCGCGTCCAGGAGCGATACGGATACGAAAAAGAACGAGCGGAACGCGAAGTCGACGAGTTCGCCCGCGGCCTATAGGGCGTAGGGCGTTGAGCGAATTCCACAACCAATGGAAGCGGGACGCGCGGCAGGGGACCACGATCTGTCGCGTAGTTCCGCTTCTTTTTGTGCCCGCTTCACGCATACGGGAGACCGAAGCTCCCGCTGAGATAATTGGGAAGACCGAAGCTCCCGCTGAGACACAGGGGAGACCGAAGCTCCTGCTGAGGCATTCGGGAGACCGAAGCTCCTGCTGAGACATTAGGGAGACCGAAGCTCCTGCTGGAACGCTGAGACTCGGCACTGGGGAGCTGAGACTCGGCCAAAATCATCATCGCGTCACCTTTGTGCGCACATGATGCAGAGCACTCAAAAAGTTACCATATCGCATGACGAAGCCCGCTCCGGTGCCATACATGAAGCCATTCACTAAGAACTCCAGCGGCGCGTGTCGGAACAAATAGCCACACGCGATTGTTATACAAACGAAAATGGTGAGCACCATGGCCCAGTGCCCGCCTAGCAGCATTCCCAGCACCGCGCCGGGCACGATCACGCCACCGGCTATTAGACAGAGTCCGGTAATCATGAGTTGTAGCCCCTCATCCATGAGCTCTTGACGTTGCAAAAAGGTAGCAAAACGTTGCAGTCCCAGCATCGTCAATGTCCAGGCGGCGGCCAGCGTGCCAACGGCCAATGCCACGGTGAGAATTAAGAACCAGGGACTCACTAACAACAGTAACAGTGACAGCACAACCACCACCGGCCCGATCAGTTTGACGATCAGCGACCATTGAATCATCTTCCGGCACGATTTTTCCGACGGCAGCCAGAGACAAAATAAGTTCCCGTTAGATCCACGGGGACCAGAATGGAATAGGCGGCCGCGGCGATTGGCTGGACGACAACGGCCACCGTCGCCGTTACGGCCGCCATTGCCAGCAGCGGACTGGGTTCGGGCTTGGCCAACTCGGCATCCGGCGCCATCATCTTCGGCGCTTGGGAAGCCAACTCGATGACGGCCATCTCGGCGGCGGCCCAAAACAGTCCCACGCCGATCGAAGCCAAAACAATGGTTACCAGTTGAAGCACGGCCGTGAAGAACAACAGCCGCAGTCCGCGACGAATATTCGGCAGCAAGTGCGCCGGGATGCTGACACTGGCCTCGACCTTTCGTCCCAGATAGGACTCGATCTTTCGTTCGACTTCGTCACCGGCGGGCCCTTGCTGCTCGTCAAGGCCGATCGCGACTTGAGCCGACTGTTCGAGACCGATCAATTGATCCCAGTCACCCACGTCGCCCCCGCCTTCAAGCGGAATCTCGCCCGCCACGAGATCATCAGCCGCCAACTCGCCGTCGCTCACTTCGGCCGTGGGGACCGCGATCGGCGATTTGCAGCGCGGACAAGCTACGTGTTTGCCACGAAGATTTTCCGCGGCCCGAATCGTCGAGAAACACGAGTTGCAAACAATTTCGAACGACATCGAGCGTGCCTTTCCTGGAGAGTGAGGAATGGGCCGCTGGGACCCGCGAGTCAAAACACTGCCCCGCGCCGCTTCGCTGTTGCCGGTCGTTATAGCAGAAAACCAGCGGGCCAGCGAATCTCGCCCCCAACGACCGGTCATTTACACGGCGGGTCGGTTTCATGAGAGAACGGCTCGGTATGACAACACGCCTTTCGTTGTCCACACGGCGCGTTGAGTCGCTGATACTGGCCGACGAATTCTCGGCGTGGTACGATTCGCAGTGCTTTCGACGATCATCCCGCCGTCCGCCCGTTCGGACTCCTTTGGCCCACCTACGCACAGGATCAAGCCGATGACGCAGTTCTCAGTAGCGCGAATCCGCGCCGCTCTCATGTTTGCCGCCGTAGTCTCGTTCGTTGTCAGCGGTTGCTCCAACGGTGAAAACGGAAGCGGCGGGGGCGGAGGCGGACGTAGCAAGTTTTTGAGTATGGGCACGGCTCCAGTCGGCGGTGCGTTTCCGGTGGTTGGCGGCGCGATTGCTGAAGTGCTGAACGCGCACAAGGGCGATAATGGATGGAAGGTGCAGGCCAAGGGAACGAAGGGATCGCAAGAGAACATTCGAAAACTGGAACAGGGCGAACTTGAGATGGCGTTATCGAATGCGGCCATCACTTACTTCGCGGTGCGGGGCGAATCGGGCTGGGAAAAAGCCTACGACGTCCGTTCGATCATGACTCTGGCGCCAAATGTCGGCATGTTCATCACGCGTTCCGACTCAGGCATCCGTTCGATTGCCGATTTGAAAGGCAAACGCGTAATTGTCGGTCCGTCGGGCGCTGGTTTTGAAATGTTCGTTCGCCCGCTGGTCGAAGAGCACGGCTTGAAGTGGGACGAGTTCACGCAGGTGAACGCAACTCAAAGTGGCGCCGTCGATTTGCTGGGCGACGGTTCGGCCGACGCCGCTTTTTTGGGGGGCGCTGTCCCCACCGGATCCATCACGCAAGCGACCAGTACGTTTGACGTGTTTTTTGTCCCCTACGACGAGCAAGTGCGACAGCGGTTGATCGAGAAGTATCCGTTCTTCCACGACGCGACGGTTCCCGGCGGCACTTACAAGGGGTTGGATGATGATTTTCCCACCTTGAACGTCGGCTCGATGCATCTGATCACCTCGGCGGGCCAAGACGAAGAGCTTGTCTATCAACTGACGAAAACGATCTGGGAGAATCGCGAGGAAGTGGCCGCCAAACACCCCGCCGGCAAATCCATCAATCCCAAGAACGCGATTCGGAATACGGGAACCGAGTTCCATCCCGGCGCGATTCGCTTCTACAAGGAAGCCGGCATCTGGCCAAGCGATGCAGCCGATGCAACGAATTCGGCGGAAACGCCATCGGATTCCGCGTCTCCGGCCGAGTCGGAGGCAGCGGGCGGCGATGACGCCGACGCTGCCTCGCCCACAACCGATGAATCGCCTTCGGAGGCCAACTGATTCGGCCGATTGGGACTATCGCTCACATTTGGATGATGGGCTTGGTTTATCGGCGTCGTGATTGCGACGCGGCGTTGGGAGCAGCGCCCCACTTCTGTCCGGTCCGTTCGTGCGGAGCAAGACGGCCGCCTACCTGCCGAAAACTTCGGCGACCTTTGAGGAGCCAGCAGCGGTGTTCGACCAGATTCGTAAGCACGTCGTCACGGTCTTGGGCGTCGCGCTTTGCTTTTTCACGCTGATCGAAGTCAATTACAACCTGTTGCAGCCTCAGTCGGCGCTCGCCGTTTTTGTGGGGTTGGGACTGGTCTTGTGCTACCTGGTTTATCCGCTGTCGCCCAAGCTGAAAAACGTGGTCGCGCTGCGAGCCGTGGACGTCGTGCTGGCCGTGCTGGTCGTCATCTGCTGTGGATACGTCGTGGTGCAAACCGAGCCGCTGTTTGAAGGCTGGTGGGCACTGGGCCAATCGCTAGGCAACCGCGCCGGCATCGAGACCACGACGGACTTCGTGATCGGTGTGATCGGCCTGCTGCTAGTGCTCGAAGCCACTCGACGAAGCATTGGCTGGATCGTTCCCATCCTGGCCGTTCTGTTCATGGCCCACTCGTACTATTGCTACTTGAGCAACCAGAATGATTGGCCCATTCTGCCCGACAATATGTTTCCGCATGCTGGCCAAAGCGCCAAGGATATCGTCAGCACCACGTACATCCAATCGTTGGGCGTATTCGGCGTGGCAGCCAGCGTCATGTTCAGTTACGTGTTTCTGTTCGTCGTGTTCGGCTCGTTTCTGGAGATGTCCGGCGCGACTCAGTTCATCATTGACTTCGCGACAAAGGTCTTTGGTCGCTTTCGTGGCGGCCCGGCGATGGTTTCGGTGCTGGCCAGCGGCTTGATGGGTTCGCTTTCCGGCAGCGCGGTGGCGAACGCCGTCACAACCGGCTCGTTTACCATCCCGATGATGCGCGCGGCACGGTTTCCTCGTCACGTCGCGGGCGGCATCACGGCAGCCGCGGCATCGGGCGGCGCGCTGGTTCCGCCGGTAATGGGCGCCGGCGCGTACATGATGCTGGAACTCATTGAATTGAAGGGCGGCTTCCTAGACATCATGAAGGCTGCCGCAATCCCGGCAGCGCTGTTTTACATTTCAATCCTGGTCATCGTCTTTCTCTACTCGCGCCGGTTGGGTACCGGCGCGGTGGACGCCCAAGATTTCAACCAGCGTTCGTTGCTGCAGTACGAGGCGATTGTTTTCGTCGGCGCGTTGGGCGTGCTCATCGCATTGCTGGCATTGAATTTCTCGCCGTTTCGCGCGGTCACGGGTTCGCTCGCTATCATTTTGGTTCTGGCCACGATGCGAAAAAGCCTCGCCTTGGGTTTCGCCTCGAGAATCCTGGTGGTTGTCAGCTTCATAACCGTCGTCGTCGTTCATCAAGCGATGATTCCGCTCAGATTCGCTGCCCGGTTGGATGAGTCCCTTTTTGGCAAACTCGGGATTCATCCGGGGACCGAGAGTCTCTCGCTGTTGTTGATGATTGGATCGCTGCTCAGTTCGGCGATTGTCGGTATGCTGGGCTTGCTAGTCTTTGGCTTAATTCATCCGGCTTGGCGCCCGGAAATGCTGCAATCGCTCACGAAGTCCGCGAAGAATGGCATTTCCTTGGTGGCAGCCAGCGCGTGCGTGGGCATCATCATCGGTATCGTTCAGCAAACGGGAATCGCGACGGACTTTGAAAGGCGGCGATCAAGGGCGTGGTCGAAACCAATCTGTTCCTGGCTCTCGTGGGCATCATGGTTTGCTCGCTGATCCTTGGAATGGGCGTGCCGTCCGTCGTTTGTTATTTGCTGATGGCCACGCTGATGGTCAAGGTTGGGCGAATCCGCGTGCTTCTTGGCGGCCCACCTGTTCATTTTCTACTTTGGCATGATGTCGATGGTCACTCCGCCAGCGCGCTTGCCGGTTATGCCAGCGCGTCGATTGCCGAGGCGCCGATCATGAAGACCTCGTGGGCGGCATTTCGTTTTTCGTTAGTTGGGTTCACGTTGCCTTATATGTTTGTCTACCGTCCGGCTCTGTTGCTGCTCGCCCCCATCGACGGCCAGTTGACCGCATTCGCGGTGATTCATGCCGTGCTGGCCGCTTTGTTCGGCATCCTCGCTCTGGCTGCCGGGCTAGCCGGCTGGCTCAGCACGCGGCTGTCGCTGTTGAGCCGCGGGCTGTTATTCCTCTCGGCCGCATTGCTGTTGGCCCCGATCACACACATCGGCGAGTATCGCGTCGGCTTGACGATCGACATCACCGGCGCGGCGCTATTCTTGGTGATCGCGGCCGTGAATTGGCAAGTTGCCCGAGTCCGACCGGCCGAACCCGACGAGCTGGTCGACGAGCTTGAACCCACAGCCAACGCCGCGGTTTAGTATGAGGTTGCATCGGCGCCACTCAGGCCCGAGCAACCGGAGCGTATACAGCTAGGCTCCGGCTCATATCGGCGGTCGGAGTCTTGAACCCCATGAACCGTGCAAATAGAGACTTCAGCGTAGTCAGGACGACGCTACGTGGCGCACGGACTAGTTCGACTCTTCCAATGACGAGTCGTAAGCTTCCTCGGCCGTTCGCTGGCCGGTGACTTGTTCCATGATCCAATGGTCCATGTCCTGGAGCATCTTCGTGGTTAGCTCGCCGTCGCCCGGGTAGAGACGCACGGTGACTTTCATCCGAGCCGCATGGAACAGACGCAGTTCTTCGCAGAGGGTTTCGACCGGATAGCTCCGCGACTCGGAACCGCGCGCGATCATGAGCGGCAACCGCCGAGCCCCTTCCAAGTTGGCCAGCGGAGCGTCGCCCGTGGGGAATCCGCCGTCAAACGACAACGCCCCGGCAAACCATTCCGGATGCCGAAGCGCCAGTCGCATCGCCATCGTGCCGCCGCAACGATATCCGGCGATGAAAATCCGATGCGCGGCAACGTGATAAGACAGCCGAGCTTGCTCGATGCACTGCATCACGTTTTCTTCGGCCCGAGAGATCGACGAATCGCTTTGATCCCAGCGAAACCCGAGCGAGCCGTCTCGCATCCGGCAGGTGCCGCGCGGGGCGATCGACACGTAGTTCCGCAAACTGATGTGCGGAATGACGTGGCGGATTTCCCCCTCGTCGCCATTCGGACCGTGCAGCCAGATCACGAGTGGATAGGCATAGTTTTTCTCGTAATGCAGCGGACCGACGAGGGCGTGAGGAAGGTCCGGTCGGTCTTTGACCGCCGACTGGGATGCGGCGGATGAATGGCTTGGAGATTTCGAAACGACCTGCGACGCCAGCGTGGCGATTCGATTCATCGGTAGTTGTCCGGTTGGGTTGAGGACCGCCCGCACTCGGTCGAGTGCGGGCGTCTGAAGCGATTCCGGCCGCCTACGAACTAAGTCGTAAGGGAACGTTTTTAACCAAGCTCTTGGCGAAAGTCAACGTCAGCATTTTTCGTTCTACGCGAAACATGGACGCCAACTACGATGCCATCAACTTGCCCATCGTCTCGACCAATTCCTTCACCGCATCCACGCTCTTCTGGAAATCGGCTTGTTCCTGCTCGGTCAACTTCAGCTCTACGATCTTCTCGACGCCGCCCGAGCCCAACACGACGGGCACGCCCACGTAGAAGCCACCTACCCCATATTCCTTGTCGCAGTACGCCGCACAAGGAATCAACCGCTTTTTGTCCCGCACGATCGCTTCGACCATCTGGGCCGAAGCGGCCGCCGGGGCGTAATAAGCGCTGCCGGTCTTCAACAGACCGACGATCTCCGCGCCGCCCTTTCGCGTGCGATCCACGATCTCCGCCAGTCGCTCGGGCGCGATCAACTGGGTAACCGGAATGCCGCCGACGCTCGTGCAACTGGGCATTGGCACCATTGTATCGCCGTGGCCGCCCATCAGCAGCGCCGAGATATCCTCGACACTGACGCCCAATTCCATCGCCAGAAACGTGCGATACCGAGCCGTGTCGAGCACGCCCGCCTGTCCGAGCACGCGGTTCGGCGGGAAGCCGGTCACTTGCAACGCACGTTGCACCATCGCGTCCAGCGGATTGCTAACCACGATCACCACCGCGTTCGGGCTGTGCGTCTTCACCTGCTCGGAGACGGCCGTCACGATCTTGGCATTCGTGGCCAACAGATCATCGCGACTCATCCCCGGCTTACGCGGCAAGCCAGCCGTAATCACCACCACGTCGCTGCCGGCCGTCGCTTCGTAGCTGGTCGTGCCGACCACATTGGAATCGAAGCCCATGATCGGCGACGATTGCATCAGGTCCAACGCCTTGCCCTTCGGCATGTCTTCGGTGGCCGGAATGTCCAACAGCACGATGTCGCCCAACTCGGCCGCCGCGCACCAATGAGCCGTCGTAGCTCCCACATTTCCCGCGCCAACGATGGTGATTTTTGCTCGCCGCATTATTGCCAACTCCTCGTGAATGAAGGGACGCAGCCTGTCTTGTTCGGTCAGTCGCTAACGTATCGGCCAAGCCGCCGTCGATTCGCGACGCCTCGAATATTGAGGCCCAAGCGGGGAGAGTCAAGTGGACTTGAAAAATGATTGCCGATGTGTTTCGCCGACGCTTGATTCAAGCGGAATCGACAGCTCACGTAACGATCCGCGTCTGCAAGGCCCGACGGCGCAACAACCGCAATCGGTCCGCGTTCAACGTACAACCGATCAGTGAAAGAAACGTCAAACGCGGCATGAGAATCAACCTTTCGGCGCCCGCAATACTGACCTTGGTATGCGACAAGTTCAGCTCGGCTAATTGCTCCAGAGTGCGAATGGTTGCGACATCGGCATCGGATATGTCTCCATTCGCAAGATCCAGTTTGCTAATCCGAGTATCCGATGCGATGGCTCGCAAGTCGTCGCTGTTGACCGGCGGTTGGCAGTGCGAGCCGTCGAACGACCGAATCGAACGGTCCCGTCGGCGAACGACTTTGGCGCCACGATTTAGAAGAGCCGCGATCCGCGCTTCGTCGTCCGGCGTTATGGTAGCATTGTCTGTCATGAAAGCTCTGTCGATTACAAGTGTCAGTTGTTAGCGTCCATTACCCCGAACATGGTAGCGGATTACCGCGGAGAGTTGGGATGCCGAGTCGGGCGAGCTTAGTTTGTCAGGTTTTCCTCGGGACATCAATCGTCGCGCTGGTCGGAATCCGGTCACTCGCGGCCGACGAGCCAATTCGCCAGCGGCGCTACGAACACGGGCCATTGACCGCCGCGGATTTCCGGGCCCCGCCGCCCGAACTTCGCGAGTCGATATACGGTCGGCGAGTGTTGGCCTACACATTTACCGAGTGCAACTATACGTATGGCTACCAGTACTCGTTTACGGATAATTCTGCCACCGCCTCGCTGACGAAGCTGGATTTCCACGCCGTCCTAATTCCCGAAAAATCTTGGAATGTGACGCCGGGCGACGCACGGCTGTTGGACCACGAGCAAGGGCATTTCGATATCACACACGCTGCGGCACTCGCGGCTCAAAGGCAATGGGATCGCCGGCTACGACGCGAGAAGATCGAGGTGCGAGCGGCGACGGTCGACGCAGCCAAGCGACGCCTGAAAGATAGAGTCGAACAGTTGATTCAACCGATTTTCGACGAACTATCGGCCGCCCACAAAACCTACGATCGCGAGACCGAACACGGCACCGACGCCCAGCAGCAGTCCTCCCATCGACATTCCCAACAGCAGCGGCTCAAGTCACTGGGCGAAGAACTGTCCAAACGACAAACCGGAAACGACCGCAGTGACATGAAATGAGCGATGAAGGGAAGCCAATGGAAACACATCTATTAATACCCGCCGGATTAGTCGGTTCTCAAGAGAGCGGTTCCAATCATCAATAGAAGAGGGGCTGTAGGGCGTTGTTTGTGGTACTCGCAATACCGGACAGACCCCGGCAACCGCAGAGCTTGCGTGCTTCCGCGAACATGTTGTGATACCGGAGGGCTACCGCTAACACGCGATTCCGGTTATTCGAGCGTCAATCGAGCTCCCAGCTTCTTCAGTTCGGGGATTTGCTCATTCTTTGCCGCGTCGCTCAGCGGATTGCCTGTTAGATACACTCGCCAAAAGGGAGCGAACCGCTTGTCGCCTTCGATATCCTTCTTGGCCATCTCTACCAACACACCTAGGTCCGTGATCTGGTTTTGATCCAGCATCAGATAACGAAGTTCGGTCAAGTCTCGCAACGGGCTCAGGTCTTTTGTTTCCGTGTCGCGAAGATCCAACGAAGAGAGATTCGTCAGCTTCGCCAGCGGTTGCAGATTCTCTAGCGGATTGCCTTGCAGATATAGCGACCACAGCTTAGTCAGGCCGGCGATCGGCTCGAGCGACTTGATCTGGTTGTTCGACAGATACAACGAACGCAGATTCGCCAGCGACGCCAGCGGCTTTAAGTCCTCGATCTGGTTGCCACTCAGTTCCACATATTGCAGCGCCGTAAGCGAACCGATCGGCGTGACGTCCTGAATCTTGTTACCGGCCATGTTCAGCGATTGAATCTGCTTCAGCTCGGCGATCGGCTTCAAGTCCTCGACTTCGTTGCCTTCCAGGTCGATCAACGCCAAGCTGCGGCACTTTTCCAGGCCGGCCAAGCTCTTAATGCCCATGTTTTTGCCCTTCACCTGCGAGATGTTCTTCACATCGTCTTCGGTCAGCGGCTCGGTGTTGTTACGCTTCTCGAACACCTCGCGGCGAACGGCGGCTTCCAATTGCTTGTCCGGAAACAGATCGTCGGCTTGCGCGATCGAAGCGGTAAAAACGACGATGCTGAAAACTACGGTGATTAAGGCATGCGTGGTTCTCATCGCTATACTCCGTGAAAGTCTCGTCATGGTGGGATGGTGAGGTGGGAAAGTGTCGGCGGAAGTTTCCCGCGAATCCGCGTGTTCTATAGTAAAACGATAGCCTAGTCCGCTAAAAATGCGGAATCCACCCCGCTCCGCCGACACGAAGAAATCGCCATGCCTCGAGTGCTCGTCACCGCGTTTGAACCTTACGATGTCTGGTCGGAGAACGCGAGTTGGCTGGCGCTCGTCGAATTGACCCGCGATCTACCGGTCCGTCCGGAAGTAACCACGCGGCTCTATCCGGTCGACTACGCCGAAATGCGAAAGCGGCTCGAACGCGACCTGGCGGCTGGCTACGACTTTGCCTTGCACCTGGGACAAGCTCCCGGCGCGGCGGTGATCGAATTGGAAAGCATCGGCATCAACGCGGCTTCGATCGGTGAAGTGGCCGGCGAATGCAAGCCGCTGGTCGACGACGGACCGGTCGCCTATCGCAGCAGCTTGCCGCTCGGCGCTTGGGCCGTTGGACTGCGCGAGTCCGGCATTCCCGCTCGCGTGTCGTATCACGCCGGCACGTATCTGTGCAACGCCACGCTGTATCTTTCGCACTACATCGCCGAACGCCAGCGGCTGGCGACGCGTTCGGTGTTCATTCACTTGCCTCTGGAAACCCGCCAAATCATTCCGCATCCTAAGCCGCTGGCTTCGATGCCCAGGCAAGTGATGGCGCAAGCGCTGCGCCAGATTTTGGTGAACTTGGAACTGCCCGTGACATAGGCCACGATCGGGTCGAACGCCGCTCGACTACTTCGTCTCGGTCGGCTTCCATCCAGAAACGCCGGCGGTCGTGGCGGGCGAGTTCGCGGAACCGACGCCGGGCGAAGTGATCACGCCGGCCATGCCTCCCGACGTCTGTTCGTGAATCAGCGCGAGCAGCTTTTCGGACTCGGCCAAGCGATCCGCAATCGCCCGATTCTGAACGCGAAGATTGTCGATCACGCGTCCTTGCTCGGCGACTTGAGCCACCAATTGCTCATTATCGCGGCGGCAATTGGTTAGCTTCGATTTGGTCGACGAGCAACCAACGCAAGCCAACGCCACGGCGGCCAAGATCCAGCCACTTCTGCCAACAATCGACATCTTACCGACTCCCTTCGGCGCCTTGCCGCTGCCTTTATCCGCTGGCAACGCCACATCCTGTCTTTCGCGTTTGTCCGACGAGCGACCACCAACTTGCGGCCAATCGTTCGCTACAACTTCAACGCACTCAGCAACGCGTCCATCAATCCTGTCGACGCCGAGGCCGTGCCGTTCCAGCTCCAAATGTTGCGGACCACATCCATCATCAGCATGCCGCAGATGCACAGCACCATGACCGTCGCCAACAACCCCAACACGTTCCAGATCGAATACGGCGCCTCGGGCGTTTCGATCGGCACCGTCACAATCTGCTGTTGAACTTGACCGCCGCCTTGCTGAGCGTAGCCGCCCTGCCCAGGATCGGCCGCCTGAAACATCGGAGCCGCTGCCATGCCGGCCGCCGCGCCGCCAGCGCCGCCGATCATCGTGGCCGCGTCGCTGTCGAAGGCCTCGGAGTCCTCGAGCGCGATCACTTGCGAACCGCTGTCGGATTCGTCGCCCGTCATCTCGTCCGAAGGCGACAGCAGGAACTCTTCGTCCTGCTTGAGCTGCGTGGTTTCGTCTGGACCGACCTCTTCGGAATCGAGCGCGATGATGTCGTCATCCTCGGGCAACTCCAACGAAGAAATCGACGAGCCGCCCAAGTCCAACGGCTCGTCGTCTTCCAACGACAAACCACTGTCGACCGGCGCGGTTAGATTGATGCCGCTGTCGACCGCGCTTAACGATACGTCGCTGCCCGTGCCGCTGCCGCCCAGCACCAAGTCATCGTCGTCCGACAACGAAAGCTCGTCGTCGTCACCGAGCGCCATGATTCCGCTGCCAAGCCCGAGTTCGTCGCTGCTGCCGGGGCTCAAATCGCCGGTGCCGCCGCCGCTGGGCGACTCCAATTGCAGATCGCTGCCGGCCAACACATCGATGTCCGACGGGCTGCCCAACACATCGCTTTGTCCCGTGCCGCTGCCGCTGCTACCCGCTTCCACCTGGATGCTGCTGCTGCCTTCCATCGGCTGCAACGTCAACTCATCGTCGCTTTCCAGGGAGCTGAGCGCCAACCCGCTGTCGATTCCCACATTCTCGGTCGCCAGACCCAGGTCGCTTTCGCCCGACGAGTCCGCCACCAGCGACACGTCGCTGTCGATGCCGCTGCCCGGCACCAACGTCACGTCGCTTCCCTTTTTGTCCAACGACACGTCGGACGACTCGGGCTCGTCGCGCAGCATCAATTCGCTGTCGGAGGTCTTCAGCGACAAATCGCTGTCGGCCGAAGCTTCCTCGATCGTGCGGCCAATGATCGTGCTCGACGTGCTCTCTTCCGAGTGGCCCAGTTCGACTTCGCTGACCAGGATCGACGAATCCGATTCGCCGTCGCCCAAGTCGTCGATGTCCGCGAGCCCGATGATTTCGTCGTCGTCCTCGAACGGCAACGCGCTGGAGCCGCCGCTCGCGCCGCCCAGTTCCTCGGCGACTCGATCCACCTCTTCGCTCTTGAACTTCCAACTGGCGCCGTCACGATAACCGTGGATTTCACCTCGGTCGCGGAGTTCTTTCAGCTTCTCCTCGGTCAGGCCAAGCTGGGCGGCGGCTTCTTCCAGACTCAGGAACTTTCCTGCCATCGACGGGCTCCAAGATGAAAACGAGGCGATCAACGCTCGATTCGCGGTCGCCTGTTTTCCTCCGCCGGACGGTTTCAGCGACCGGGCAACAAGCTGCGAATCTCGCGCGGCGCCGGACTGACGCCGTTAAATTCTTCCATCTGCAAGTCCCAGTGGATGTTGCGGACGCTCTTCAGTGCGATTTCGCCCGAAGCTCGATCGACGTGGTAGACACTCATCACGCGAGCCGTCGGGTCGACGATCGTCACCTGCTGATACGCTTGGCTCACATCCGAGCTGAGCGCGATCAATTGTCCGCTGGCGGCCATCGCTTCAAATCGTGCCGGCAGCGGCGTTTGCGCTTGAACCGAAGCTCGCCATTCCAACCCAGCCATCGCGGCCAACACCGCCCCGACCAAGCCGAACATCGTCACCGCCACGCGTTTGGTCATCCCTAACCCCTTACGTCATTGCGGCCTAAGACTTTGCAACGTCCATTCTAAAAGCCGCGTTTGCTGTTTCAAGCCTTTTCAAGGCAATCGCTTCGGCGCCTTGGCGAATCGACGGCGATTGACCGGAACAGTCCGTTCGCTCGCGACGCGCCGATTGCTCGTGACGGGCCGAATCTGCCGTTGCCGCCGAGGATTCCGCCTCCGCCCGCAACTGGCGCGGAGTTTATCGCCGCCCGCAACCCGCGACAAGATCAGCCGTTATTCACCGGAGTGCTCGCGCACTGCCGCTTTCATACGCAAGCGGAGCAGCGCAAGCTGCCCGGTGACGCGCAACGCGAACCATCACGTCGAGCGTTATTTACCGGAGTGCTGCGCACTGCCGCTTTCATACGAAAGCGGCGCTGCCGCAAGCTGCCCGGCGACGCGGCAAAGCGAACCATCAATTTCCAGTTACGCTTTCATAGGAAAGCGGAGCAGCATAGAAAAGAAGCCTGGAAACTCCAGGCTTTCAACAAAAGGGGTGGCTGAGGGGATTCAGAACCCCCGACCCTCAGAGCCACAATCTGATGCTCTATCCGACTGAGCTACAGCCACCATCGGAAGCGGACATAAACGTCGGCTTGTCAACGATCAGACGAGTCTACCGTCCGCTTGAAACTCGGTCAACGCCGTGGAATCGGTCATCGCCAAGCGACTTACTACGACGAGCAGATGCGAAGATACCCAAATGCAAGCACGATGCCCAGCGAGTGAGTCAATACAAGCACGATGCGCCAGCGAGTGAGTCGACGAATTCACTTGCTGGCTGCGTGCTCGTATCGTGTCCTGCCGGATTCACTTGCTGGCGCGTACGTGCTTGTATTGTGACCTCGGCCGCTGACAATATGTCGCCGTACCGGGCTTGGACGGACCGCACATCGGGCTTGCGGGAGCTGCAACGGGCTTGCGTACTACGCGCAGCTGGGCTTGCGCGGGACCGCGCTCTGGGCTAGCGCCGAACGCAACGGTTACAGCGCGTTTTCCCCAGAGAGAGGTGGCAAAGTGTCGTTGCTGGCGGCGAGCGACGAACCTGGCCGCTGGCAGCGAGCCGGCGAACGCCCGACCAACCGGCGGCGGAGTCAATCCAGCGCCCGGCAAGAATTCCAGCGGCGGCAGCCAATGCGGAAGCGACGGGAATAATGCCTCGGCCAGCTTGGCCGCCATTTGCGTCGACGCCGAACAGCGGCCGCGGCCGTTTAGCGTGTTCCAATCGGAGATGCCCCACAACAGGCTCGACAAATCGGCCGTCGACAGATGCAGATAGCTGCGTCCCAGCCGCTCGGCCGCGATCGACACGTCGTGCTCGCCAAACTGAATCTGAAACCGACGCCCGTCCAACAGCAAACCGATCTCCGCGGGCAGCGAAATGCCGGCTTCCAGCAGACGCGCCTTCCACAACGGATGCACGCGGCGGGCGAATCGCGTGAAGCCGAGCAGCTTCATCCGCAAACCTTGCTGGCCATCGCCGTCGTGCCAGCGCGAAAGCCACTCCGGCCTGCTCGAACAGATCATGCAGCGTCATCCGCGGCGGGCCGTCGATCCGAATCGTTTCCCGCCCCTGTTCCAAGGCGTCGCGGCAAGCTCGCAGCAACAACATCCGCTCCGCTTCGATCGCATCGGGCAACGACATCAGCTCGACGATGCGATTGTCGCGCATGACGATGTACGCCACGATCGCCGCCGACGCTTCTTCCAACGTCTCCGTCGCCGCTTTGGTCGTGGCCACATAGATGCGGTCGAACGCTCGGCGGCTGATCAGCCACGTCCAACGATGCATGTCGCGCGGGTACCAACCGAACTGCTCGCCGGCGTTGACGGCATAGATGCGAGCCAGCGCGTCCAGCTCCACTTGGCGAAACAGCCGGATGCGAAACGGCTCGGCCACGGGCGGCTCGTCCAGCACCGATAGCGACGCACTCCACCCGCGCGGTTCGTTCACGCCCAACGTCGCCAACAACGACCGCAGCCGCGCGACCGAGTACACGAACTGGCCTCGCATGTTCCAGCCGTGCGACTCGAACAGCGCCGGCCGAGTCGTGCGAGCAATGGCCAACGTCGGCGATTCGTGCCGCAACTGGGACTCGGCCGCTTGCAACAAGACATCCGCCACGCCGCACGATTCATATTCCGGCAACACGACCAAGTCCGAGATCTCCGCCACCGGCAACCGCAACGGGCCGTACTGCATCTCGTGGTGGCTAAGCCGCACATGGCCAACCAACGCCGGGCCGTGACGCACGATCAGGCGGTCGCACGGCTCGTACTTGGGTTCTTCCAGTTGAGCTTGGAATTCGGGCCAGTTGCAAACGTTGCCGGCCGAAGTGAAGAAGTCGGGCAGCTCGGCATGATCGCCGGTCGTGCCGCGATGCACCGAGATGCCGCGGGCCGCCAGTTCGGAAGCGAGCGACGATACGAACGGTAGTGCGGTCGAGCCGCGAAACGACGACGAGTCTGGCAGCGTATTCGGTGTGAAGCCCGACTTGGGCGAACGCATAACGAGCATCCCTTCCACGAAAGAGTCGTCGGTCCATCAAGGCCCCTGTTCCGTTGATGCAGAGATTAACTTACGCCCCTTTCATGGAAAGTTCCAGTAGCAATTTGCACAAACTTTCTTCCGGGAACAAGCAGAACGAAAATTCGCGCGAAGCCAGCAGCGTTCGCCGCCGCAACTCGGCCGCCACACGTTGCCGTTCGGCCGCGGCCTCCGACCGCTGCCGTTCGACGAACGCCCGCAAGTCCGCGTTGATTTGCTGAATTGCCGCGTGCCGCTCGCGTCGCTGGCCGCCGGACAAATCGCGTTCGAGCCACGCGCGCTTGTCCGCCGCCAAGCGACGAGCGGCTTCCGGCGCGTCGGCGGGCAAGCATTGCTCGGGATTCCATTCGAGCCGCCGTAGCCGAAGTTCGGTCGCGCGCAGATCGTCGGCCGTGACCGACGGCATCGCGATCGGCAGATGCGTGGTGGCGGTCAGCACCATGAACTCGGGCGGTTCGACCGCAAAGAACCGCCGCAAAATCACGTCGGTGAGCTGATCGTACTTGCCGCCGCCAATGCCGTGCAGAAACAGATCGCTCAGCACGAGCCGCGCGAACATCGTGGTCGCCAAGGCCCGCGGCCTCAAACGCAGCCCGGCTCGCGATAGTTCGTCCAACTGCTCGAGCGCCAAGCCGATGCAGTCGCTGCCGTGGCAGCCGCTCTCGGGCATCGCGATCGACAGGCGTTGCCGCTGGCGGTCCGTGAGCTCGATGCCGCCCCGCGTCTGTCGAACAAACAGCCGCCGACGCCGTGGCTCGTCCGCCGTCCACATCCACAACGGCAACTCCAGCCAATCTTGTTCGACGGCCAGCGCGGGGACCGGATGCGTTTGGCTGCGCGCGATTCACGCGGCGGTACTCGTCCAACGCGGCGTTGTGAATCGCATGCAGCTCGGCGGCTCGCCCGAACAACTCCAACAAGAATCGCCGAAACGCGGTCGTCTCACACACGTGGCTCAGCGGCGCTTCCCAGGTCTTCAACCCATGATCCGCTTCGATTCGATGCCGAGCGGCGGCCAAGGCCAGTCCAATATTGTTCGACATGCGCGGCAAGGTTTCCAACACCAACGGCCAATAGCGTTCGATCAGCGGGTTCGCCACTAGCGGCGCGATCGCCTCGCGCACTCGGCGGCCGAACGATGCGAACAGCTCGGCGTCGATCACCGTGCGTTCTTCGAATGCGATGTCCGTCGTGGCTTGATCGAACGGAACGGGTTCGACGCGCGTCGCTGCCGCGTCGTCCAGCGGCACGCGAATGGCCGTCGAGTGCGGCGTGTCGTTATCGATCACCAGGTTGATCGCCGCGGCGGCAAAACGCTGGCCCAGCGCCGACAACACATAGTTCTTGAACCACACGCCCGGATGAAACATCTCGGGTTGATGCCCGGCCATCAGACATGGCTGGTCCGGCGACAGCGGCCCCGGCGCGTCGCGATAGGCCAGCGTGTGTCGCCGCGCGATGTCGAACAGCTCCAGCCGAGCTTGCCGACGCAGATCGTCAAGCGAACTAAACCGCAACATGGCAGGTTGCGCCAGACGACGCTGATTCTGCCGCCAACAGTTTTCTACGTCCGACAGCGCCGGTTCGATCAGAGCGGACGCGTGCTCGCGCGGCGCTCGCCAACGCCGATATTCCAAGTCGCCGTCGGCCGACATTAACCGGCGCCTTCACCGCACAGCGACACTTCCCAGCAGCCCGCCGAAGCGATCGCTCGATCCAAAACGGTGTGATAGTAGTCCAGCCGCGTCTGCGAATCATCAAGCGCTCCGCCAAACGAACGCTTCTCGTCCAGATAGATCAGCGGCACCGGCAGCTCGACAATTCGCAGCCGAGCCGCGGCGGCTTGCACCCACAATTCCAGCGGCATCGCATAGCCGCTTTCGGTCGGAGTCAGATGCCGCAATGCCGAGGTGCGATACGCCTTGAAACCGCAAAACGCGTCGGTCAAATGCAAGCCGAGCCGCCGATTCAAGTCGCTCGTGATCCGCTGGTTAATCCAACGTCGATCCGCCGGCGGGCGGCTGTCGCGCGGATATTGCTTCAAGTACCGACTGCCCGACACGATATCGACGCCGTGGTGGCAAGCCGTGATAAACCGCGGAATCCGCTGCGGTTCGTGCTGTCCGTCGCAGTCGATCGTGACGAGCACGTCGTAACCCATATCGACGGCGAAACGAAACGCCGTCCGCAGCGCGGCCCCGTACCCTTGGTTCTGTTCGTGGCGGAGGACCGTGATTTCGCGATGAGCCGTCGTCAATTCGCTCAACAGTTCCGAAGTCCCGTCGGTCGATCCGTCGTCGACCACCAACACCTGCGGACAATACCGCCGCACCTGTTCGAGGACTTCGGCCACGTGGCCAACTTCGTTAAACACGGGCAAGGCGGTCAACGCTCGCGTAACCATGCAGTTAAACTTTCTGGGTTTGACGTCGAGGAAAGGCGGGTGCCACGAAAAATGGTTGGCGTTCGCTGTTGCAAATCGAGCGCCCGGAACCATTTCCACGGCGGCATGAAGCGATCAGGTTTACCCCTCGGCCGCCGGTCGAACCCGGCGAGCCCGTTCATTCTAGGACGCAGGACAGCAGCGTCAACGCGACGCTGACGGCACGGCGGTCGGTAAGGCAACCGGCAGATGAGAATGTACCGAAATGCGAGCACGTAGCGCGAGCGAGTGTGTCGGAATCCCGAAATACGAGCACGTAGCGCGAGCGAGTGTGTCGGCGGATTCACTTGCTTGCGCCGCGTGCTGCTACTTTTGATCTGCCGGTCGCCTAAAACTTGGCATCGCCGCTCGGGCAACTCGCCACGACGCGTCCAGTTGGTACAATCGAACCCGCCCTGGCGTCACACCTCACCTCATCATGATGCTTCTCATCCGGGCCACAACTTCGTTCGGAGACACCGATGACGACGATTCTGTTGGTAGATGATTCCGAAGTAGACCGACGGTTGGCCGCGGGACTATTGCGAGCCAAGTCGGATTGCCAAATCGAATTCGCGATCGATGGCGAGCAAGCGCTCGAACAACTTCAGCGAATTAAGGCCGACTTAGTGCTGACGGATATGCAGATGCCAAACATGGATGGGCTGCAGTTGGTTGAGTTGATTCGCAACGAGTACGTCGGACTGCCCGTGATCCTGATGACGGCCCATGGCAGCGAAGCTTTGGCGCTGCGGGCGCTCAACGCGGGAGCCGCCAGTTATGTGCCCAAGTCGCAATTGTCGGTCAAGTTACTAGAAACGGTCGAAGACGTGCTGGCCATCTCGCGGGCCGAGCGGAATTATGATCGCTTGATTAGCTACTTGGGCCGCACGGAGTTTGAATTCACAATTGCCAACGACCCGGCGGCCATCGATCCGCTGATCGACCTAGTTCACCAATTGGCGGCCGGAATGCGGTTTTGCGACAATACCGATGGCCAGCGAATGAGTGTGGCGCTCAAGGAAGCGTTGCTGAACGCCCTATACCGAGGCAATCTGGAGTTGCCAGCGGATCAGACGATTGGCGAGTACTCCGCGCGTCCCAGCGAAGCCGTGTCGGCTCGGTTGCTGCAACCGCCGTATCGAGATCGCTGCGTTCATGTACGAATCCAATTGTCGTCAAGCGAAGCGGTCTTTGTGGTCCGCGACGAAGGCCCCGGCTTCGATGTGGAAGCCACGATAACCGCCGCGGCCGAGACGCTCGATGTGGAGAACCGTCGCGGACTAATGTTGATGCAAGCCTTCATGGACGAAATCCGCTTCAACGACCGCGGCAACGAAGTCCGCATGGTCAAAAAGTGCAGCTAGTATTCCGTGCGCCATAGTAAAAACATGCCTGGGGTCGATCAACGAGAGTCCCCAGACAATTCACCTTAATAACAGTAGACATAATAAGTCCGTCATACCGACAGCATCGCAAGCGGTCACGGCCGACCGCTACTCGATTCGATGATGTGTACCACACGGTCGATCGGCGGTGATTTCACGACTTGCTCGCCACCGCCAATCCACTGAACATAGATCTCATCCACCGCGGTCGCCGCAGCCAAACCAAACGGCACTTCCGTCCCCCAATGGCTTTGATAGCCCCGGCCGCTATGGACTTCTCGCACCTGTGAAACGCCGTTGGCCATCACGCGGATGCGAGCCCCCACGCCGTCACGATTCGTCCCACGTCCATGCAATCGGACACTGATCCAGTGCCCGGCTGGCTGACTTTCATTACGCAGCAGAGTCGGCCGGCTGCGAGCTTGGCTAACGACCACGTCGCAGCGACCATCTTGATCCAGGTCGGCAATCGCAATCCCACGGCTACTGAGACGCTCGGCCAACGCTTCGCCGCACAACGAACTCACATCCCGGAAACGGCCGTTGCCCTCGTTCAGCAAAACTGAATTAGCCGTTTCATAGGTGGTGGTATCACTGTACCGATGCACGTTGTCCTGTAGATGACCGTTGGCAATATACAAATCACAGTCGCCATCGTTCTCGAAATCCACGAAGCCAGCGCCCCAATTCACATGCGGATATAACCCAGCGCCCGCCCCGGAAGGTTTCGTCACATCCTGAAACAAACCGCCCCCCAGATTTCGATACAGCGCCGGTAACTCATTGGCATACGACGTTTGATAAACATCCAGACGGCCGTCCCGGTCATAGTCCGCGCTGTCCAAACCCATGCTGCCCAGCGGTAATCCGTCGGCGTTGTAGCCGATCCCCGCGATCAGCCCCACTTCCTCGAACTTGCCATGCCCGTCGTTCTGCCACAGAAAATTGCCCATCACATCGTTCAATACCACAATATCCGTATCCCGATCGTCGTCGAAATCCAAGCATAGCGTTCCCATGCCAGTGCCCGTGGCGATCTGAAGCCCAGCTTCCCGGCTCACATCGCTAAACGTCCCGTCGCCATTGTTTCGATACATCACGTCCGGCTGGGCCTCAAAGTCCTTAGGCCCACGGTATTGGGGAAACCGTCGACCGTAAGCGAACGATGCTGGTCGAACTGAAACCGTACATAGTTGGCCACGTACACATCCAAATCGCCATCGCCTTCAATGTCGAGAAAACAGACGCCAGCTCCAACGGTTTCCCCGCCTGCCACCGCTGCTTCGTCCGAAGCATTCGCAAACGTGCCGTCACCCCGATTGCGATACAGCACGTTGACCCCAAAGTTGCTCACATACAAGTCTTGGTAGCCATCGTTGTCGTAGTCAGCCACCGCCACACCCAATCCGAAGCCCGGATCACCCACGCCCGCGTATTCCGTGACATCGGTAAAGCGCCCTCCCCATCGTTGCGATACAATCGATTCGTGGTAGAAGGGTTGGCCGTATGCGGAGCCATTGCGCATGCCGTTAAGAAAATACAGATCGGTGTCTCCATCATTGTCATAATCAAAAGCAGCCATGCCGGATGCCAATGTCTCGACGATATAGCGCTCCCCCGAACTTCCGTCGGTATGCAGGAAATCGATGCCCGTGCGCCCAGTGACATCGACTAAGCGAATCGGAAACTGGTCCTGCCCCCATGCCGTGCCGCATGGGTTGATCGCGAATCCACACAGCACGAGTGCAACACACGAAGGCCAGTACGAACGATCATGTGGCCGGCTGTTATTCGGCTTCCTGAAGCATCTGTTCATAGGTAGCTCGCAATTGCGAATTATTGGGAGCAAGTTCGATGGCCTTGCGCATCGCGTCGACCGCGTCCCTGGGGCGGCCCTGCTGTTGTAACAGCGCGCCGAGCGTGACGAAGGTTTCCGGCGACGGCTGGATATCGGCGGCTTTCTCCGCCATTACCGCGGCGTCCGGCACGGAACCCGGTATCTGCAATTCAAGTTGCGCTAGTCCCAAATATGCGGCCAAGAAACGAGGATCAATCCTCAGTGCACTTCGGAAAGCGCTGCTTGCTTCCGTTGCCTGCCGCATCTCCATTCGCGACTCGCCCAAAGAGGTCCAATAGTCGGCCCGTTCATGATGGGATGCAACCAACTCTTCTAACACTTGGACGGCGGCCGGAAATCGCCGTTCCTCACGGTACAATGCTACCAGCCCTTCTCGGCAAGCAACTTCGCCAGTGTCGAGCCTGGCGCCGCGCACCCAACAGGCTTCGGCTTTCAACCCTTGACCGTTCTTTCGGTAGACTTCTCCCGCCGAGAACCACACACCCGACGCCCAACCCCGAACATAGCTTACATCCTCATGTTCGCGATTGGCTTGTCGTTGACGATCCAAATCCTGCCGGCTTAGTTCCAGGAATGTTTTCCGATAAGCGGCGGCCTGCTGATCGTCTCCCAATCGTTGGCAAGCGAGCGCTAGCGAATAGTAAGAACGCGTGGCCTGTGGATTGAGGCGAATGCTATTCTCATGGGCCGCACGAGCCCGATCGTATTCTTCGCGCTGAAGATAAACTTGGCCCAGCCAAAAATAGGCTTCGTTATCTTCTGGACAAAGACGTTGATACGCTTCCGCCACTTGAAACGCCTGGTCGATATCGGGCAACTGGAGCAACGCGTCAATCAGTGGGGCGTAGGCGGCACATTGCTTGGAATTCGCCGCGATGGCGGCTTGCATGTGTTTTACGACGGATTGTGGCTGTCCGGCGGTATGGGCAATGCGACCAAGTCCCACATGAGCCGGCGAGAATTGTGGATTCAGCGCCAACGCTCGTCGCCATGACTCGGACGCCTCATCGGTTTGGCCCCACCGCATCTGGCTGAGTGCAAGAACCGCGATCGCTTCGGGTGAAGTCGGCGAATCCGCAATCAATGTCTTACACAGGTCGAACGCTTCGTCACGAATCGCCTCCGTAGTCTTCGGCGGCGATGACGAAATATCAAATACCGTTTCCGGTGAAATAGGTGGAGATTTGTTTACGTTGAAGTCTGGCGACGAAGGAGTATCGCTGTGAGATGTCCGTTGCAGCCACCCAGTCATCTTCCAGACGGAAAAGAAAGCCGCTGTCGCGACGAGCGCGAAAAGAATCCACGTCCCGCGAGTCGCGCGACGTGGATTTGAAGATTCTTTTCGCGGAGACTCAGCAACGCCGTTTCTCGGTTTTCGCCGTTTCGATTCCCTTTTCGCCATCGCTCGTTCGTCGTCCCGGCGGGTAGACCGCGATTGTACCGGCTAGGCTGCAGGCGTCACATTAAAGCTTACCCAGCATCTCCTGAGCTTTGGCCTTCACTTTATCTGGCGTCTTCAGTCCTTCCAACTCAGTCAGATCCGATTCCAATGTCGCGGCCTTGGCCGGATCGTCGGCCTTCAAAGCCTCGATCTGATCGTGCAACGCAACAACGCCGCTGTCGAGTTGGCCCGAGTCGGCGTAGGGTTGCAGCGTCATGCGAATTTGTTCCACTGCGGGAGGCACTTCCACTCGTACGGATTTGGTGCTGCGACCACATCCGGACATCAAAGCCACGGCCAACAACATCACACCCAACATATATCTATACATAACTTACCTCTAATTCCGATTCCAAATTGTGTTAAACACGACAAGCCAACTACTGAGAGCGTCGGCAATCAACAAGAAAGGCAAGTGCCCGACGCGGTCGCGCCGGGCACACGTGCCGCTGACGTAAAGGTTCGCGTTGCGGCGCGTCACCGGGCAGCTTGCGCTGCTCCGCTTTCATATGAAAGCGGAAGTGCGCGAGCACTCCGGTGAATAACGTTTACGGAAGCTGGATCGGCTGTCCGTCGGCGCGGGCGCCCATGCGTTGCCAAGTGACAAAGTCCACGGTTTCTGGCACGAAGCGTGTCGAGCCATCGGCCAGCCCCACGTTCACGCCGCCAGGATGCAAGCTGCGCGCCGGGACGATGCCGTTGCGGTCGCAAGCGTAACCGAAACCGCCGCCGGAACAACAATTGATGTGCTGCCAGTTGGGCGGCGCAACCATGTTGACGGCGATATGACCGGGGAAGCTGCCCATCCAGTCGCGGCCGGCGTTGACTTGTTGATATGAATTCGCATCACATGCCGTGCCTGCCGTTTCCACTTCGGATTGCGTTGGGAAATTGTCCGTGGCAATCGACAAGCTGTTGGTAAAGTCACGCTCCAACGTTCGGAACGAAGTACTGTCATCGCCATGCAGGAACTCGGCCACCATGATCGTATTGGAAGTGCCGTCCAAAACTTCGGCCATCGATGTCTCACGGCGTCGAACAAACACGCCGCTGGCCGGTGTCGGGCTGCCCGTGTCGTAGAAATTCACACGAGCTCCGCCGCTGACCCCGTAATTCGTTCCGCCGTACGCTTGGTTGGGATACGGTACGTCCGACGGGCACTTAAACGCTTCGATGTGCGTCGTGCGCAAGGCACTGTGTACGCCATTATCCCACGACTTGGTGAAGTCGACTTTGTCATAAATGTTATTCTGCTCGATAAACGGCAGAATCATTGTCAAAGCCCCGTGGCCCTGCCACGCATTCACACCCGACACGTGATACTGATACGCGGGAAACTTCTTATACGTGTCATGGTAATTGTGGAACGCCAGCGCCAACTGCTTGACATTGTTCGTGCAGCTCGACCGTCGAGCCGCCTCGCGAGCCGCCTGAACGGCGGGCAGCAACATTGCCACCAACACGCCGATGATGGCAATCACCACCAGTAGCTCGACCAACGTAAACCCCTTCCGCCCAACTTTCATCAACTCACCTTCCTCTCCAAAACCAGAAATCACATAAAACTTGAAAAAGAGACCGACTCGACACGGCATAATATCGCCGCTTAAGGACGATTTTCGATACTAATTCGACTTTTCCGAATGTGTCAACAGGGACGATCCGCAAATCGAGACAAACACGTCCGAATATCGCGGAAGGATCAACGGAGGCGAACTTTGCAAGCCATGGACTCACGGCGGGCTAGGGGGTGTTCAGAACGTAAGTCCTTATTCATAATCGCGGTTCGACCGAAAGCCGCCATTTGTCACGCGCGGGGTCGCAAGAGCTTTCCCCTAAAATACTTTCTTATTTGACTGGCCGGTGCTAACCATGATCCGCACTTTATTTGCTCTATTTTGCTCAGCGGCAATCTTTGCGGGACACTGCAGTACGTCCCAAGCCGACCAGGGCGATACGCTGGACATTCTTTTTCTCGGCGATGGTGGACATCACCAGCCAGCCTTGCGATTCCGTGAGCTGGCGCCGCCGATGGCCAATCGGGGAATCGAGCTGACATATACGGACGATGTCAGCTCGTTGAACGTCGAAACGCTGGCTCACTATGACGGATTGATTGTCTACGCGAACATCGATCGGATCTCGCCCGAACAAGAGTCCGCGCTGCTGAACTTCGTGGCCAGCGGCCGGGGCTTCATTCCGATCCACTGTGCGTCGTACTGCTTTCTGAATTCGGACAAGTATATCGAGCTGGTCGGCGCTCAGTTTCAGCGGCATACGACGGGAACTTTCCGCACGGAAGTCGTCCGGCCGGATCATCCGATCATGCAGGGCTTTCACGCCTTTGAAAGCTGGGACGAAACGTATACGCACCACCGGCACAACGCGGATCGCACCGTGTTGGAAGTCCGAGTTGATGGCGAACAGCGCGAGCCGTGGACGTGGGTTCGTCAGCACGGCAAGGGCCGCATCTTCTATACGGCTTGGGGGCACGACTCGCGGACTTGGGGCAACCCCGGCTTCCATAATCTGATTGAACGCGGCATTCGTTGGGCCACGCAGGGCGATCCGGCGATTGCTGGAACGTATACCGATCAGCCGGCGATGACGGAGATCGGTGAGGACGCCGCCAAGTTCGATTACGTCGAAGCGGAGATCGTGAACTACCCGGCGAACGAAAAGTGGGGCACGATCGGCAAACCGCTGAATCAGATGCAGAAGCCGCTCACGCCGGCCGAGTCGGCCACGCACGTATCGATCCCGGTTGGATTCGACCTGGAGTTGGTGGCGTCCGAACCCGAAATCGGCGGCAAGCCAATCTGCATGAATTGGGACGACCGCGGCCGCCTTTGGGTTTGCGAGACGGTGGATTATCCCAACGAGTTGCAGCGTCCCGGCGAAGGTCGCGATCGCATCCGCATCTGCGAGGACACCGATGGCGATGGCCGGGCCGACAAGTTCACGGTGTTCGCCGAGCGGCTGAGCATTCCGACCAGCTTGGCGTTTGCCTACGGCGGAGTGGTTGTGCATCAAGCGCCGGACACGTTGTTCCTGAAGGACACCGATGGCGATGACGTGGCCGATGTGCGGAAGACGCTGTTCACCGGTTGGTCGACCGGCGATACGCATGCTGGGCCGAGCAATCTGCGTTACGGATTGGACAACTGGTTCTACGGAATGGTCGGCTACGCGGGATTCGAGGGTGAGATCGGCGGCCAGCGACAATCATTCCGCACGGGCTTCTATCGCTTTCGTTTCGACGACCCGATGAAGTCCGAGACGCCCCACGTCGAATTCGAGTTCCTGCGCAATACGAACAACAATTCGTGGGGCGTGGGAATCAGCGAAGAGGGCGAGCTGTTTGGCTCGACCGCGAACAATAACCCCAGCGTGCATCTGCCGATTCCGAATCGGTATTACGAACGGGTGCGAGGTTGGTCGAGCAGCGTGTTGGGCTCGATTGCGATCGATCCGAAGTTCGATCCGATCACCGACAAAGTTCGGCAAGTCGATCAGCACGGTCGCTTTACCGCGGCCGCCGGCCATGCGTTGTACACGGCACGCCAATATCCGCGGACTTATTGGAATCGCACCGCGTTCGTGGCGGGACCCACGGGGCATTTGGTGGCCACGTTCCAAATCCAGCCGGACGGAGCGAGCTATATCTCGCGGAACGCCTGGAATCTGTGGGCCAGCGATGATGAGTGGTCGGCCCCGATCATGGCCGAAGTCGGTCCGGACGGAAACATGTGGGTGATCGATTGGTACAACTACATCGTGCAACACAACCCGACGCCGGTTGGATACAAGACGGGCAAGGGGAACGCGTATGAGACGGAGCTTCGCGATAAACGGCACGGACGAATCTATCGTTTGGCGGTAAACACGACGGCCCCGAATTTGATGCCGCTGTTCGCCGCGCAAGCGACGCCCGAGCAGTTGGCGACCGTTGTGCTGCCGCACTCGAACATGTTCTGGCGTTTGCACGCTCAGCGGCGATTGATCGAAGGAGGGCATCGCGAAATTGCCCCGCAGTTGATCGCGCTAATCGCGGATACCAGCGTCGACGAAGTCGGTTTGAATCCCGGTGCGATGCACGCGCTTTGGACACTGCACGGGCTGGGATTGCTGGACGGTTCGCATCCTGAAGCGACCGAGGCCGTGTTCGCCGCAATGAGTCATCCGTCGGCCGGAGTTCGACGCAACGCGGTCGCCGTGGCGGCCGCGATCGAGTCCGCGACGCCGAAGATCATTGCCAGCGGAGTGCTCGCCGACAATGATCCGCATGTCCGTTTGGCGGCGTTGCTGGCGATTGCCGATCAGCCTTCGTCGGAAGCCGCGGCGCACGCCGTAATGCAGGCGATGGCCGACCCGTTCAATCTGCAAGACCGCTGGCTGCGCGACGCGATGACTTCAGCCGCTGCCAGTTCCGCCTTGCCAGTGTTGAAGCAGACCGCCGCATCGGCCGCGCGATCACCGCTGGCTCCCGAAGCTTTGGCGATCATCAACGCGTCGCCGAACACTGGGCCCGAAGCGATTCCGCCGCACAGGTAAACAAGCTGCTGGCCGCGATGGCGACGGGCAATCCCCGCACGAACGCCGTGATTTTGGACGGATTGCAAGCCGGTTGGCCGCGCGACGGCGAAGTGAAGCTATCCGCCGAATCCGAGGATCGGTTGGTCGCTCTACTGGAATCGTTGCCCGGACCGGCTCAAAGCCAGCTCGTGTCGCTGGCCAACCGTTGGGGATCGAAGAAGCTGGAAGAGTACGGCGCCAAGCTCGCCGAGACCTTGGTCGAAACGATTCAAGACGAAGAGGCGGCGGAGAAAGCTCGGATCGAAGCGGCTCGGCAATTGATCTCCTTCTTGCCGCGAAACGAAGACGCCGTGGCCGATATTCTGGAGTCGATTTCACCGCGAACTTCGCCCTCGTTGGCTCAAGGGCTGATCGAAGCCGTTGGACGCAGCGAAGCGGCCGAAGCGGGCAACTTGATCGTCGAAAGTCTCGGCAGCATGACTCCGTCGGTGCGGCCGATCGCGCTGCAAGTGTTGCTCGGTCGGGCCGATGGCACGGCCGCGTTGCTGGACGGAGTTGAGGACGGCTTGATCCGTTTCACCGAGCTTTCGCTGGACCAAAAGCAACGACTCGCTTCGCATCCCGACGCCAAGATCGCGGCTCGCGCGAAGGAGATGTTGGCCAGCGGCGGCGGACTGCCCAATGCCGACCGCCAGAAAGTGTTGGACGAACTGATGCCGTTGGTCGAACGGCAAGGCGATGTGGCGGCCGGCAAGGTGGTCTTCACCAAGCAATGTGCCAAGTGCCACACGTACAAGGGCGAAGGGGCCAAGGTCGGTCCGGACTTGACCGGCATGGCCATTCATCCAAAGAAAGAACTGCTCACGCACATTATTGACCCCAGCCGCAGCGTCGAAGGCAATTTCCGCGTTTACACGGTGGTCACTGACGACGGCCGCGTGACCAGCGGGCTGCTCGCTTCGGAGACGCGGACGACGGTCGAGATGTTCGACGCGGAAGGCAAACGCCACGTGCTGCAACGCGACGAGATCGAAGAACTGATCGCGTCGCCCAAGTCGCTGATGCCGGAAGGCTTCGAGAAGCAAGCGACGCCCGACGACTTGGTGAATCTGCTGGAGTTTCTCACGCAGCGCGGACGCTTTGTGCCGATTCCGCTGGACAAAGTCGCCACGATCGTCAGCACCAAGGGCATGTTCCACAGCCGCGAATCGACGGTCGAACGGATGGCGTTCGCCGATTGGTCGCCGAAGTCCGTGGGCGAAGTTCCCTTTATGTTGGTCGACCCCGATGGCGATCGCCGTCCGAATGTGGTTCTGCTGCACGGGCCGCAAGGTTCGCTGCCGCCTCAAATGCCGCGAGCCGTAACGCTGCCTTGCAACACGGCGGCGAAGGCGATTCACTTGCTCAGCGGCGTCAGCGGTTGGGGCCATCCGCTCGGTTCGGAGGGGAGCGTCTCGTTGATCGTGCGGCTGCATTACGCCGACGGCGAAACGGAAGATCATGCGCTGAAGAACGGCGTGCACTTCGCCGATTACATTCGGCGTGTGGATGTGCCCGAGTCAAAATTCGCTTTCGATCTCGACGGTCGGCAGATTCGGTATCTCTCGGTGCAACCCGAGCGGGACGCCGTGATCGAACGGATCGAGCTGGTCAAAGGCCCGGACCAAACGGCGCCGATCGTGATGGCCGTGACCATCGAGACCGCTGGCGAGAACCAACACCCGTAAACCCGTCCCTTTCGATCGCGCGAATCATCTCCAATCTTTCCGCTCTAGGTCCGTCGCATGGTTCGTCGCGCATTCGTCACCGGGATTACCGGATTCGCCGGCGCGTATTTGGCCGAGCGGTTGCTCGGCGACGGCGTGGAAGTGTTGGGATGTTCGCAGCACGGCGTGTGGCCATCGTTTGCCAGCGACGACGTGAGCCGTCGCGTTCCCGTCGTGCGATGGGACGTGACGGAAGCGGCGCCGCATGAGTTGATCGAACGCTTGCGAGCGTTCGCGCCGGACTGGTTCGTGCATCTGGCGGCGCTCAGCATTCCGGCCGATTGCGGTCGAGAACAGCCGACGGCCGAAGCAATGGCTGTCAATGTCGAAGGCACTCGGCGCGTGTGCGAGCTGGCGGCTTCATTGGCCGCGCCGCCTCGTTTTCTGATGGTCAGCACCTGCTACGTTTATCGGCCCGTTAGCCAGCAATGCGCGACGGTCGACGAATCGTGTCCGCTGGGCCCGACGAACGGATACGGCATCACCAAACTCGAAGGCGAAGCAATCGTTCGACACGTCGCCGACCGGGCCGCGATGCCTTGGATCGTGGCCCGAGCGTTTCAGCACTCCGGCCCTGGTCAACCGCCGCGATTGTTGCTGCCCGAATGGGCGCGGCAATTCGCACTCGGCACAAACCCGGTCGAAGTGCGTTCGCTAAACAGTTACCTCGATTTGTCCGACGTGCGCGATATCGCTGCGGCTTATTATGAACTGCTGTTGCACGGCCAAGCGTCGACCGCCTACAACGTCGGCTCGGGTCGTTGCCTTCGCACGGGCGAGGTCTTCGAGCATCTGCGGGCTCGGCACGATCCGGCTCGCCAAGTGATCGAAACCGCCCCGGCGCGCATCTACCAGCCGATCGCCGACATCGGCCGCCTGACGCACGACACGCCGTGGCGTCCGCAAATACCAATCGAACAAACTATTGACGATACGTTGCAATACTGGTTGACGGAGTTAAGCGAATGAAGATTGCCATGATCGGGACCGGCTATGTGGGGTTGGTCACCGGAACCTGTTTCGCCGATAGCGGCAACCACGTGACTTGCGTGGACATCGATCAATCCAAGATTGACCGCTTGAACGGTGGTGACGTGCCGATCTACGAACCGGGATTGGCCGAGCTGGTCAAACGCAATTCACAGGTCGGGCGGCTGAAGTTCAGCACCGATCTGCCGACGGCGGTCGCGGCGGCCAAGATCGTTTACTTGGCGGTCGGCACGCCGTCGGCTGCGGATGGATCGGCCGATTTGCGAGCTCTGTGGAGCGTCGTGGACGGGATCGCGCCGCACTTGCGCCACGACGCCGTGGTGGTGGTGAAGAGCACGGTTCCGGTCGGCACGAATACCAAGACCTACAACCGTCTGCGCGAGCTGACCGGCCGCGACTGCGACGTGGCCAGCAATCCCGAGTTCTTGAAAGAGGGCGCGGCGATCAACGACTTTATGTTCCCGGACCGTGTGGTGGTGGGCGTGCGGCGGCCGGAAGTTGCCGAAGTGCTGGAGGAGCTGTACGGCCCGTTCCTGCGGACCGACAAACCGTTCCTCACGATGACGCCGGAGAGCGCCGAGCTGACGAAGTACGTGGCCAACGCGCTGCTTTCGACCAAGATCAGCTTCATCAACGAGATGGCCAACCTGTGCGAACGGATGAACGGCGACATCAACGACGTGCGGCGCGGCATCGGCCACGATCGCCGGATCGGTTTCGCGTTTCTGTTTCCCGGCGTCGGCTACGGCGGAAGCTGTTTTCCGAAAGACGTGCGGGCGTTGTCCAGCATGGCTCGCGAGCTGGGCGTCGAACCGCGAATCATGGACGCCGTGGATCGCGTGAACGAAGAGCAGAAGCATGTGCTGATCGGCAAAGTCGAACGGCATTTCGGCGATGCGTTGCCGAAAGCCACGATCGCCTTATGGGGACTGGCGTTCAAGCCGCGAACGGACGACATCCGCGAAGCCCCGGCGTTGGTGATGATCGACCGCCTGTTGGAATTGGGCGCGTCGGTGCGGGTGCATGATCCCGAAGCGAACGCGAATGTGCGAGCGATCTACGGCGACCGGCTGCAGTACTTCATGCAACCGATGGAAGCTTTGGACGGCGCCGATGCGTTGGCGATCAATACCGAGTGGAGCGAGTTTCGCAACCCGGATTTCGACGAGATGAAGCGCCGCCTCAAGCAGCCGCTGATCTTCGACGGCCGAAACCTGTACGACCCACAGCAGATGTCCGAAGCCGGCTTCGCATACCATTCGATCGGCCGGTTGCCGGTTTGAAGTGCGGCGGAACCGGAGTGCTTGCGCACTACCGCTCCTATACAGGAGCGGAGCAGCTACAGGAGCGGAGCAGCGCAAGCTGCCCGGTGACGCGCGATGACGTGGCGCAGCGCGAGGTTTGAAGCGCCGCGGAACCGGAGTGCTTGCGCACTTCCGCTCTCATACGGAAACGCGACTCGGCAACAGCCCGGCAGCACAACAAGATCTTGACGCCCGGTCAGGCGACGGCCTGGCACCCCGACAAGATCTTTGCGCCCAACTGGGCCGCAGCCAGGGGCCGCGCGCAGTTCTTAACGCCCTACCTGGCAACAGCCCGGCAGCACAACAAGATCTTGACGCCCGGTCAGGCGACAGCCTGGCGTACCGACAAGATCTTTGCGCCCTACCTGGCCGCAGCCAGGGGCCGCGCGCAGTTCTTTGCGCCCTACTGGGCCGCAGCCAGGTGCCGCGCACAGAACTTGCACCCCCCCAGCAGAGAGGTCCTGTAGCCGCAACGCAACGTGAATCAAGCGGGCTGAGTGCTACGGCGCTGCTGAGTGCTACGGCGCTGCGGGGTGCTACGGCGCTGCGGGGCCGAAGAACTTCTCGTCCAGTTGGTCGCGGCCCTGCTGCGAATAGAAATCGACCAACGCGATCCGCATGTCGCGCGGCGACAACTGGCCGGCTATCCACCGGTTCCAGAGGTCGGCGTGCCGCTGGCGATATTGGGCGATCTCGGCCACGCGCTGCTCGGACGCGCCGGATTGCCGCAACGCTTCGAGCGGCCCGGCCACGAACGCCTCGCGGGCCTTCAAGAATCCGCTCATGTTGGCGTCGGCGATGGCGTCCAACGTCTCGATCACCGCCGCTGCCTTCGCCGCCGACTCCAAATCCATCTCGGGGCTGACGTTGTTGGCTCGCGCCAGGAACTGACGCAGCCACGCGTTCTGCTTGGCGATTCGCGCCGCCGACTCCAACATCGCTTGAGACAGATCAGGGGCCGGGTGCAACGTCTCCTCGACCATGCTCACGGCAAAGTGATCGTACACGGCTTCCTTCACCTGGCGGTCGGGCGAATACATCGGCTCGCGGCGACCGGCGATCTCCAACGCGGGCGAAAAGATCGCGCCGCTGGGCGAGACGAAATCGTCGCCGATCGCCAAGCCCAGCTTCTTCAGGTTCGACAAACAGTTTCCGCCGGCCGCGTATTCGGGGATCGGAAAGAACTCGGTGCGAGGCCGCGACGTCGTCTGGGCACACAGCAACAGGAAGCCGGCGCAGTACGTGTTGATCGTCTGGCCCTTGAGCGGTTTGCCTTTCAAATCCAGCACGCGGCTGGTGCGAAACGTCAGGTCGAAGTTGCTGCGGTTGCCGATCATCTCGGCCGCGGCGGCGCCCAGTTGCTGCTGTACGGCCGGATCGTTGTGCCGCAGAAACATGTAGTGCAATGTCCGTAGCAGGTAGTCGTCGACGTTCGTGGCCGGAATCTTCGCGCCGCGTTCGGGCAGGTCGACAATCACGAATCGCCGCTTGCCATCCTCGCCGACTTCGGTGGCGACGACGCCGACGTGCGTGAACAGGCCGGGCGAGATGTCGGTGAACATGTTGTAGGGCGACGGGTTCCGCATCAGCAGCCAGTCGCCGCTTTTCACCTCGAAGTCGCCGACGCGGTAGCTGTCGCCGGTCACGCCGTGCTCGGCCCGTTCGCTCGCCCAAGCCAGCAACGATTGACGAGCGGCTTTCAATTGCGGACGCAGCGTGCGGTCGTTCAAGGCGGTCAAGTGATCGCGGAGCTGGGCGGCGGTGATGGAGGGCGCGAGCGGCGTGGGCGTGCCGGGTCGAGCGTCTTGGGGCAATCCGATTTGCCGAATCGTCTCGGCCGCGAGGATTGCCAGCTCGGGAGTGGTGGTCGGCTGTTCGAGCAGCGTGACAACGTCGGGCACCATTTCCATGTCTCGCACGGTCGCCAGCAGCCGCAACACTTTGGCCTTTACCGCCGGCGAGTAGGGAACGGCGCCGGTCTCGGGCGCGGGGTCCAGCAGCACGTAGGAGAGCGCGGTCCCGCCGATCTCGACGCGATGCTTGGTCAGCATTTCGATCATCGCCTCGAACTGCGGCGGATGCGGGTCCAGCTCGTAAGTGGCCGAATCCAGCACGTCTCGCATGCGATAGCGAATGCGGCCCGAGAGGTCGATCAGCGTGGAAGTGGTCCGCAGATAATGGCCTAACCGCTGGCGGTTCTCAGCCCCGTCAGTCAGTTGGACGAACTCTTTTCGCAGCGGCCAATTGTTGGCGAGCGCCGCATCGGCTCGCTGTTTGGCGTCGACCAGCGTTCGCACGACTCGCAACACCTCGTCCGGATCGGCGGGCAGCGGCGCGCCGTCAGCCGCAGTCGGCGTGGCCCACTCCAGATCGCTGGCCCAAGCCTCGACGGCATCAGCCGCTTGGATCAATTGGTCGACCTGATCCTCGCTCAGGTCGCCGGCCGAATGCGGCAAGGCCGCTTCGAAATCGGCCCAGGGATCAGCCAGCACGATCGCGGGACAAGCGAGACAGAACAGCGACAACAGCAAAATACGCATGAGCCTGTTTCGTCGTTTCCGTGGGAGATGGAACGTAAACCGTGGAAGTCTCCTATAACCTAGATCACCCTACGTTTCCAATTCACGGAATCCGGGTGTACGGATTACGCGGATATTGCAGTCACCACGTAATCGGCACGGCGCAAGCCGTCCGTTACCGCATGTAAGCGGCACGGCGCAAGCCGTCCGGTGCATGCGTATGTAAGCGGCACGGCGCGAGCCGTCCGGTGCCATGCGTATGTAAGCGGCACGGGCGCAAGCCGTCCGGTACCGCGAAACCTGTCGCGAGCTGTTTTTACTACCACGAAGGACACGAAGAGCACGAAGGAAAGGCAGTAGAAGGGGCGTGGATGTTTGGGGCCCGGCCGCAAATAAATCGCGAATCGCATGCGTATGAAAGCGGCACGGGCGAGCCGTCCGGTGCCTGCGTATGAAAGCGGCACGGCGCAAGCCGTCCGGTACCGCGAAATTGGCGGGCTCGCGTCCTGCCGCTACAAGCGTGCGCCGGGCGGTGGACTTCAGCGAACTCGCTGCATGAATCGCAGGAACTCGGTGTCGAGACGACTCAAATCTTGGCCGAAGATCGAGCGGAACTCGTCCAACCGCTGCTGTGGTGTGACGGTTTCCAGCGGGCCGCGGGCGGCGAGTTTCGCCAAGTAGTCGGCGTACTGCCGCGGTTGAGTTCGTAGCAGGTAATAGTTCAACGCCCAGGCCTCGGCGTACGCATCGCCGGCCGTTTTGCTGTCGCGGAAACGTTGGTCGTTCACAATCATCGCGGCCAAAGAATCGTCCGGACGACGGCGAAGGTACTTGTGGAACTGAATCAAGTTCACTCGATTCACGCCGCCGATGTTCCGCCAGCCCTTCGAGCTCTTCAAATCGGGCGTCTCGAAATACACGGCCAATCCCTCGCTGACCCAAAACGGATTGTCGGCATACCGCGTCTGCAAACCGCTGTTGTAAGCCAACTGATGGGTCGCTTCGTGCACGATCGTGGCCACGGTTCGCTCGGCCGCGGGTTGCGAGAGGATGGCGTTCACATGAGCCGCCGAGCTAATGCGGCGGGTGTTCTGACGCAGCTCGTCGACGCCCGTCAGATCGTACATCGTGACGCGATTCGTGCGGACGTTGTAGTAGCCGATGATCGAGTTCACGGCGTCGCCCAACTCGCCGCGTGAGTACTCGGCATACGACTCGCGATCGCGAAACACGAGCGCGACGAGCGGCCAAGTCGGCTCGCGCAGCTCGACGCCCTGATTGCTCCAGTACGTGAAAAACCCGCGGTAAAGCCGTTCGTATAACGCGCCGCACCATTCGGCATACGCCGACGACGTGTTGTAGCAAATCACATAGTGAGCGGTTTGATGGATGGAAAAACCGCCGCCGAATTCGTCCAGCAGCCGGCGAGCGGTGGCTTCGGCATCGAGCGGCTCGAACGGTTTGTCATTCGAGCGTCGCTCCTTAATCTCGTCAGGCTGGATCACCCACAACTCGCCGTCCGCGGCCTTCAGCAGCACGCCGCCGTCCTGTGCTTCCACCAACAGTTCGCCCGTCACATGATGCGGCCGCCCATCGCGGACCAGCGAAATCTCTTCGGCCGCGCGGGCGTCGCTGGCGAGCATCGCCCAGAAGGCCACGAGACTGAGCATCACCGGCGCTGCCACGTGTAACGCCGAACTTTGACCGGGTGAGTAATTGCGAAGTTGTCGCTGCATCATTCCTGACTCGTTGTTTCAGTCGTCGAACCGCCCCTGTGGGTCGATTGTACCAGCCACCCTGGTTCGCGACGAACAGCGATCTCGGACGTGCGATCTTGTCGCGAAGCCTTGACGGCAACCGACACGACGCTCACTGTAACGGACTGCGATTACTCTCCAAGTTTTGTTCTCCGGGATGTCTCTGCCATGAGTCGGTTGTTTGCCTCGCGTCGCACTGCGTTTGTTTCCGCCGGATTGGTCGCCCATTGCTATGTGTTCGTCGCATTGTTGGCCGGTTGGCTGATGACGGCCGGGTCCGTCTTGGCCGCCGACGACTACACGTTGGGACCGGACGCCAAGCCGCAAGAGGGTGTTCCGGAAGGCGAGATCGTGGCCGGCAAATTTACGAGCGAGAAGGTCTATCCGGGAACCGAACGCGATTACTGGCTGTACATTCCGGCTCAGTACAACGCCGAGCGGCCCGCGTGCTTGATGGTGTTTCAAGACGGTCGCGGCTATGTCGACAAGAACGGTCCGACGCCGGTGCCGGTCGTGTTCGACAACTTGATTCATCGCGGCGAGATGCCGGTGACGATCGGCGTCTTTATCAATCCCGGTGTGATTCCCGCCGACAAGCCGGGCGCGCGGCCGCGGTCGAATCGCAGCTTTGAATACGATTCGTTGGGCGATCAGTACGCCCAATTTCTGCTCGACGAGTTTTTGCCGGCCGTGTTGGAAAAGTACAACGTGACGAGCGACCCGGACGGCCGTGCGATTTGCGGGATCAGCTCCGGCGGAATCTGCGCGTTTACGGTCGCTTGGGAGCGGCCCGATTCGTTTCGCAAAGTGCTCAGCCACGTCGGCAGCTTCACCAACATTCGCGGCGGCCATGTCTATCCGGCTCTGATTCGCAAGACCGAGAAGAAGCCGCTCCGCGTCTTTCTGCAGGACGGCGCGAACGATCTGGACAACTTGCACGGCAGTTGGCCGTTGGCCAATCAGCAAATGGCGGCTTCGCTGAAGTTTGCCGGCTACGATTACCGTTTCGAATTCGGCGATGGCGGACACAATCGCAAACACGGCGGCGCGTTGCTGCCCGAGTCGCTTCGGTGGCTGTGGCGCGACTACCAGCCGTCCGAATCCAAATAGTTCGACACCAACCATGTTTAACCCGCAGCCGCAGGCGAGGACGAATCGATCCAACTTCGCTTAACCCGCAGCCGCAGGCGAGGACTGCCCCCGCCGCTTTTCTCTTCGCTCATCTCATCTCAGCCCAATTCCAGGGGAGTTTTCCGCGTGAAACGCCATCGTCGCTTTCAACTTGCCACCATCGTTGTCGCGCTGCTCGCGACGTTCGTCCTCGTCATGCCGTCTCGTGCCGCCGAACCGATGCCCGAGATCGGGCCGCTCGCCGAGTACGTCGCTCAGCCCGACGCTTCCTATGGCTGGACCAAGCTGCACGAGGGCGCGATCGGCGGGACGGACTATTGCGAACTGCGTCTGACTTCGCAAACCTGGAAGGACATCGTTTGGAAGCATCAGTTGTTTGTGATCCGCCCCAAGTCGGTGAAGGCCGACTCGCATCACGCATTGCTGTTCATCGCCGGCGGCCGTTGGCGCGATGAGTACGATCAGGCGAATGGCCCCACGCGGTTGCCTCGCGAAGCCACGCTGTTCGCCACCTTGGCCGAACAGATTGGGACGCCGATTGCCGTGCTGCTGCAAGTGCCCCATCAGCCGATCTTGGGCGACCGCTACGAAGATCAAGCGATTGCCTACACGTTCGCTCAGTATTTGAAGACGGGCGATGAGCAATGGCCGCTGTTGTTGCCGATGGTGAAGAGCGCCGTGCGCGGGATGGATGCGATCAGCGACTTTGCCGCCGAGCAATGGAAGCTGGACGTGAAGACGTTCACCGTAACCGGAGCGTCGAAACGCGGCTGGACCACTTGGCTGACCGGCGCCGTTGATCCGCGCGCGACGGCCATCGCGCCGATGGTGATCGACATGTTGAACATGGCCACGCAGATGGACCATCAGAAGAAGACGTTCGGGCAGTTTTCCGAGCAGATCGACGACTACACGCGGTTGGGTTTGCAAGATCGGTTGAAGACGCCGGCCGGCAAGTCGTTGCAGGCGATCGTCGATCCGTTTTCGTATCGCGAGCGGCTCAGCCAGCCAAAGCTGATTTTGCTCGGCACGAACGACGCCTACTGGCCGCTGGACGCGGCGAATCTGTATTGGGACCAACTGAAGGGCCCGAAGTACCTGCTGTACGTGCCAAATAACGGCCATGGTTTGAACGACTACGCTCGCATCGCCGGCAGCTTGAACGCGCTACATCAACACACGGCTCGCGGCAAACGACTGCCGCAAATGAAATGGGATTTCCAGGAGGAAGCCGGCAAGCTGCAGCTTCAGGTGAACTCGGACATCGCCCCGGATCAAGTCCGAGCTTGGATGGCAAAGTCGCCGACGCGCGACTTCCGCAAAGCTACTTGGTACTCGCTGGATTGCCGCCGTGACGGCGAAACGTTTACGCATCAATTGGAGACGCCGACGGACGGTTACGCCGCTCTATTCGGCGAAGCGGTCTTTTCGCGGGACGAACCGCTGGCCTACTTCCTATCGACCAACGTGCGCATCATCGGCGGCGAAGCGACCGGCGAGTGACGAACGGGCGGCATCAACTCACCATTTCATCAACTCGCCATTTTAGCGCCACGGCTCAAGCCGTCCGGCGCCACGATAAAAGCGGCACGGCGCAAGCCGTCCGGTAAAGCGAACGCGATAAAAGCGGCACGGCGCAAGCCGTCCGGTAACGCGAAACCGGAGAGCCCGCCCCCGACCGCTTCCAACGATTCACTCGGCCCGCGCGAAACTCAGATGCATTTCCGCGTGTCGCAGATGCAGCCGATACCACTCGTCGTGCGTCATCTTTCCGAACGCGGGATGCGGCGCGACCATCGACTCGCTCTTCGCTCGCTCGACGGCGGCTCGCAGGCGTTCGAGCGCTTCGGCGGGCGAGCCATAGTCGGGAAACGCCGCCGATACGGTGGCCTCGGGCAGCTTGATTCCGGGCGACATCTTCTTCAATATCCCGCCCTTCAGGAACGGAGCGATCAGCCGCACAAACCAGGGCGCGGTCGAGCCGAATCCGTCGATCGAGCCGTCAATGGTGTAGGCCAGATGCGAGAGCAACCGTTCCAGCGGCCAATGACCGGTCGTTCGCGAGCCCGGTGATTCGACCAATCGCTGGGCGTCGGCCAGCATCTCTTCCATCGTGGCGAACGATAGCTCGCGTCGTCCGGCGGCGGGCGTGGTGGTTGCGGTCATCGTCGACTCCTGGGGCTCGCACGGGAAAATCGAAATTGGAATTCGTGAAGCATATTGCGACCAGATGTCGCTCGACAGTGCGAATCAAAATCAGGCGGCAGAATCGAGTTTGCTCGGAAGCGAGTCGCCTCGCCACGCGAACAATCTTTTTTGTGTCGCCGCGTCGCGCGGGCGAATTAAAAGCTAGAGTTGTCGGGGCGCAACATGGGCTGCTCTCATGGCGAAACGAGATTCGCACGACAACGGACCAAGCGCCGACTGCCGACCAGGCGACGACCGCCGAGCGTCGGAGCATGATCGCGACGCGCGGAAGCCGAAGTCGCGCGGGAAACGAATGCGACGGCGCGCTACGGCTACCGTCGAACTCGCGGTGACTCTGCCCGCGTTGATTTTATTGGTGTTCGGCGCGATCGAGATCGCCAACTTCATCTTCTTGAAACAAGCTGCCACGCTGGCCGCCTACGAAACGGCGCGGGCCGCGACAAGCCGAGGCGCCAGCGCCGCCTATGCCACGAGCAAAGGTCAACAGGCGTTGGCCAGCCGCAACGTCTCGCAGGCACAAGTCGATCTTTCGCCCCAAGTGACCGCGCTCACGCCATCCGGCACCGAGCTAACCGCGACCGTGACCGTGCCGTCCAGCTCGAACACGTTTGGATTTGCGTGGTTCACCGGCGGCTACAACGTGGTGGCGTCGGTCAAGATGATTCGCTTCTAACGCCGGGTTCACCGTACGACTTTTCCATTTCGGGAGCATCATGATGCACAGCCAAGTTCGCTCGACTCGCGTGAGTTGTTCTCGCCGCCGCAGCGTGTCTCGCATCCGGCGCGGCGCGATGCTGGTGTTGGTCGGAATCATGTTGATCGTGTTTGTCGTGGCGGCCGCGTTCAGCATCGACGTGGCCTACATGCAGTTGGTCCGCACCGAATTGCGAGCGGCTACGGACGCCGCGGCAAAGGCGGGCGTGAAGACCCTCAGCGACTCGCAAGACACGGAGTTGGCGATCACATCGGCCGTCGATTACGCCGGCAACAACCATGTAGTTGGGCGACCTCTGGCGATCGAACGCGAGGACGTCGAACTGGGCCAAAGCACGCAGCAAGCCGACGGCACGTGGAACTTCACGCCCACGACGGTCAAACCCAACGCGGTGCGCGTGACGGCACGGATGGCTGGCGACACGCCGGCCGGCGCCGTGAACTTGCTGCTCGGCAAACTCTTAGGCACGGAAACGTTCACTCCGCAAATGCGAGCCACCGCGGCTCACTACGATCACGACATCGTGCTGACGATCGACCGCTCCCACTCGATGGCCTTCGACCACTCGGGCGTTGAATGGGTTTATCCGCCGAACACGCCGGACACGCCGCACTCGATCTTCTATCCGCCGAACCCGATCGGCAGCCGTTGGTCGTCGTTGACCGAGGCATTGGATCAGTTCCTGGACATCGTCGAGCAGCAGTATTGGCAGCCACGCATCGGGCTCGTCACCTGGGGCTCGGAAGTGACGTTGAACGACTACGACGGCAACTTGGTGCAGCGGACCGAAGTGGCCGTGGCGACGGACGCGGAACTGGGCAGCACGGTTCAAGAGATTCGTGACGCGATCGACGTGCGAAGCAACGACATCATGCTGGGCGCTACGCACATGTCGGCCGGCATGGACGAAGCGATCGCGATCCTGACTGGCCAGGACGCTCGACCGTTTGCCAAGAAAACGATGATCTTGATGACCGACGGCCGCTGGAATCGTGGCCGCCAGCCGAAGGTCGTGGCGGCCGAGGCCCGCAATCTAGGCATCGTGATTCACACGATTACGTTCCTGCCGACGACCGATCAAGCCGGGATGCAGGAAGTGGCCAATATCACCGGCGGTCGGCACTTTCATGCGGACGACGAAGCCGGGTTGATCGAAGCGTTTCGCGAGTTGGCGATGACGTTGCCGATCGTTTTGACTGAATAATCGGCGGCGGAGGCTCGTTCCGCGGGATATGCAACTTCGCGGCGAGCGAACTGCAACCGTCAGCACTCTCTCATGTTGCCTCATTCGATTTGGTCCACGCTATGTTTCCGATCATCGCCGCCAATCGCCGACGTTCGCCGAGTTGTCCGCGCCCGCGACGTTCTCGCTCGCGCCGCGGGGCCGCGACCGTTGAGTTCGCGATGACCGTACCGATCTTGTTTCTGCTCGTGTTCGGAGCGATCGAAATCTGTCGGCTGAACATCATGCGGCACACGGCGGAGAACGCGGCTTACGAGGGCGCTCGTCGAGCGATCGTGCCGGGAGCGACCGCGGCACAAGCGCAACAAGCCGCGTCGAACATTCTCAGCATCGTCGGCGTCAGCGGCGCGGACGTAGCCGTGTCGGTAACTCCGGCGGTGATCGCCGACGAAACTTCGGAGGTGACCGTGACCGTCGAAATCCCGGTCGGAAACCACGGGTGGCTGGTGCCGACGTTCACCAACGGCCTGACACTCCGCCGCTCGTGTACGCTGCTGCGCGAGCGCGAACTGGCCTCGCCGGCTCAGTTCTAGCGATCGAGTCCCAACGGCCGATTCGTTCGGCACAATCCTCCCAGGCTGTCGGCTTTGCTTGACAGCGCGCGGGGCTATCCCACAATGAATGAACGGCCAGCGGGGGAAACTGGTGGGAAGCACGAGGAGGGATTGAGGATGCGAGTCACGAATCGACTGACTTGGGCGGCGCTGCTGGCCGGCGGCGTATTTCTATTGGCTGGACCGAACGCTCGGGCCGAAGTCATCACGCTGAACAACGGAATGCAGATCGACGGCGCCGTGGCCAAGCTGGCTTCGGTCAGCGAAGATCCGTTCAAATCGAATCCCGGCGGCGGCGAAATCAAGATCCAACAGATCGTGATGGTCGACGACAACTTGCGGCGAATTTTTTTCTACGCCAACAACGTGCGGAACGTCGGCACATCGGACGCCTCGCCGCGTGAGCGGATCGAGATCGACCAGCGTGTTCCGCCGGGCGGCCGACGGATCGCTTCGGTAGGCGGGATCTTGCGAATCACGCCGTTCGATGAATTCGGCCGCCGCGTGTTCACGATGCAAGGCCCCGACGGGCCGCTGGATATTTTTCAAGGCATCACGCTGATTACGCCCGACTACACGCGCATCGAAGGGCTGCTGGCAAAGAACCCATATGTGTGGGACATGCGATTGGCGACCAGCTCGATTCCGCGCGAGACGCTCAGCGCGATTCTGAACCGCCAGCTACCGACGGACAACGCCAACGAACGCTTGCGCGTGGTGCGGCTGTACGTGCAGTCCGAGCGCTACAAGGACGCTCGCGAGGAGCTGGCCGAGATCATCGCTCGCTTCCCTGACCTCGCCGATTTGCGAAAGCAGGAGCAGGCGCTGCGACAGCTTGAAGCCAACCGCACGATTCGCGAGATCGAACTGCGGCAAGAGGCCGGGCAGCATTTCCTCGCCTTCCGCATGCTGAACGCCTTTCCCGCCGAGGGCGTTGCCAGCGAAACATTGCTACGCATCAAACAAATGTTGGACGAATATCAGAAGCGATTCGACCAGCGCGATCGCGTGCTCAAGCTGCTCGAACAGCACTTGAGCGAAATCACGGACGAGGACGTCAAACGCCGGCTGGAACCGCTTGGCGAGGAACTCAAGTCCGAGCTGAACATCAACACGCTGGAACGCATGGCGGACTATCTGCGGTTGGCGGACGACGAATCGTTGTCGCCGGAGCAGAAGCTGTCGTTGGCCGTCAGCGCCTGGTTGTTGGGCAGCGGCGAAGCGACCGAGAATCTGGCCGTGTCGACTTCGCTGATCACGGCTCGCGATCTCGTCGTGCGTTACCTGACCAGCGAGCAGGAAATTGAACGTAGCCAGTTGCTGGCCGAGTTGGAACGGACCGAAGGCGTTTCGCCAGCGAATGTGGCAAAGCTGTTGCGGACGATCAAACCGCCGAAGAAGACCGAGATTCCCGATGACGGAATCCCCGGCTATCTCAAGCTGGAAGTTCCCGGTTTGCCCGGTGAAGACAATTTTCGCTACGAGATTCAGTTGCCGCCGGAATACGATCCGCATCGGAGGTATCCCTGCGTGATGACGTTGAACGGTTCGGCGACGACGCCAAGTCAGCAGATGGATTGGTGGGCCGGTGGCTACAACGATTCGCTACGGATGCGTCTGGGCCAAGCGACGCGTCATGGCTATATCGTGATCGCGCCTTATTGGGTCAAGCCGCACCAACGCGGTTACGACTACTCGGCTCGGGAACATGCGGCCGTCCTGTTCACGTTACGCGACGCCTGCCGGCGATTCAGCATCGACACGGATCGAGTGTTCCTCAGCGGGCATTCGCGCGGCGGCAGCGCGGCTTGGGACATCGGACTGGCTCATCCCGATCTCTGGGCCGGCGTGATTCCGATCGTCGGCATCAGCGACAAGTACATCGCTCGCTATTGGCCGAATGCCAAGTATGTTCCGTTGTATTTCGTCGGCGGTCAGATGGATTCCGGTACCACGGCCAGGAATTCACGGGACTGGGATCGCTACCTTACGCGAGCCGGGTTTGACTGCATCGTCTCCGAGTTTCAGGGGCGCGGCCACGAGCACTTTAGCGACGAGCTCCAGAATCTGTTCACATGGATGAACCTATCGTCGCATCGCCGGCCGTTCAACTTGAAGGAATTCGAGTGTGTGACGATGCGGCCGTGGGACAATTTCTTTTGGTGGGTCGAAGCGGAAAAGTTTCCCGACCGGTCGATGGTGTTGCCCGTGAATTGGCCGACCGCTCGTAGCAGCGAAGCGCCGGTGGAAGGCGAGATCACGGTCGGCAATACGGTGCGGGTCGATACGTCGGCCGCCAAGGTCACGGTCTACTTTTCGCCCGAACTGGTCGACTTCGATCAGCGTATCAGCCTGGTTGTGAATCGCCGAAAGATTCGCGACGAGATCACGCCGTCGCTGCAAGTGATGTTGGACGATGTTCGCACGCGAGCCGACCGGCAGCATCCGTTTTGGGCGAAGGTGGTTGTCGAGTAGGGGACCGTGCTTCCTGCCGCCACTCGCTGTTTGCGGACTTGTCGCGCGCTCTTTCCTCGCCCGCAAACTTTTCCCAGCTTCCGCCGTTGGAATCGTCTGAATCCTCGGCAAAGAATCGCCGATAGATTCGATGTTCGAGGCAACCACTTGCTAACCGGAAAGGAACGCCATGAGCGAAGAGTACTCCATCCAAGATTTGGCCGCTGATGAATTGGCAGAACTGTTGGGCGAGCACGGCATCTCCGTCAGCATGGAACAGGCGCTGACGCTGAAGCAATTGTTGGTCGACGCGGGCGGCGTGGACAATGCCGTCGACGTCGTCGAAACCCTCGCCAGCTTGGCTCGCGCCGCTTAGCGCAGCTCGGCCGCACTGGCTCTGCAAAAAATACGAGCGAACGAATCGTCGCAACATTCGACCGATGATTCGTTCGCTTTTTCATGCGCCGAGAACGACTCACGCCAACTGCACTTGAAGCGGCTCCTACTTGCTCGCGGTCGCGTTTTTCGTCGACTGGAATTTGCCCAACCGGGTGAGTACAGTTACCCGTGGTGTTCGACGGATCGACATCGATTGGATTGATCCATCCTTTCTCCGGCATTGCGGAGAGTCGTAGGAGGCAGGCCCAAATCGAAACGTTGGCCGCCTCGCTCTCTCGCCATCCCATCGCGCATGCCAACAGCGTCGCGGATCAATCTTCGACCATCGAACGACCACCGGACGAAACAGGGACGAGGAATTAACGGGCGACGAACGGTCTCACGGGGAGTCGATGTTCGCGTACCGCGGTGCTTGCTGAATAACGGTCGGAGTCGGGGAGTGTCTCTTGCGAGAGTTCATCATGGTCTCGCATGCGCTCACGAATTGCCTGACCCGCAGGCTTGCCGCTGGCGTAATCTTTTTCCAAATGTGGACTGCACTCAGTCGCTCGTTACGTGAGTGGTAAGCTTTCATTGCGTTCAGCCAGGGCTGGCGCGATGAACGGTCGTTTCCAATTCTCAGCGTAGGAGTACGGACTTGTTCGACGCATTACTGGATGATTTTGAAGACGACGCTACTCGCACCGCCGGCGACGACGATCTGGATAATCTCGTCAGCGACGACTTGGACGTGGACGATGATTTCGATTTCGGCGACGACGAAGCTTCCGGCGCTCGCGCCAAACGCTCGGCGGACGACGACGAGGATGGGCTCAGCTCGATCGACGACAATGAATCCTGGTCCGACGATCCGGTGCGGATGTATTTGACGCAGATGGGCGAGATTCCGCTACTGACGCGGAAAGAAGAAGTCACGCTGGCTCGACAAATCGAAGGCTCGCGGCGACGCTTCCGTACCAAGCTGATGGAATGCGACTATGTGATTCAAGCCGCCTACAAAACGCTGCGCCGCGTCCACGATGGCGATCTTCCGTTCGACCGAACGATTCAAGTTTCGGTGTCGGATCGGCTGGAAAAGGACCAGATCATGGGCCGATTTCCACACAATCTACGGACGCTCGAAATCCTGCTGAAGCGAAATCGGCATGACTATTTGTTCGCCGTGAATCGTCAGAATCCGATGCCCGCACGATTGGCCGCCTGGCAGCGTCTTTCGCGCCGCCGTCGCCGCGCGGTGCGTTTGATCGAAGAACTCGGCCTGCGGACGCAACGGGTCGAGCCGCTCTTGCCGGTGTTGGAACAGTTCAGCCAACGCATCGATGAGCTGCAAGTGCAACTGGCCGAATTGCGAGGCAATCGCGCGTCGATCGAAGAAATGCGTCCGCTCCGCCGCGAGTACCTCAATCTCTTGATGACGACCCAAGAGACGCCGCGCAGCTTGCGAAATCGCGTGCGTATGTTGAAGCAAGTCTTCGGCGAATATCAGAAAGCCAAACGCGGGCTCTCCGAAGGCAACTTGCGGTTGGTCGTCTCCATCGCGAAACGTTACCGCAACCGAGGCTTAAGCTTTTTGGACCTGATCCAAGAAGGCAACGCGGGATTGATGCGAGCGGTCGACAAGTTTGAATACCGCCGCGGCTTCAAGTTTTGCACTTACGCGACTTGGTGGATTCGCCAAGCAATTACCCGAGCCGTCGCGGACCAAAGCCGCACGATCCGCATCCCCGTTCACATGGTGGAAACGATTTCACGTGTGAGGAACGTTACGAAGCAACTTTTCCAAGAGTTGGGACGCGAGCCGTCGTTGGAAGAAATCGCTCGCCAAGCGGAAACGACCTTGGACGAGTCGCGACGAGTGCTGGCGATGAATCGCTATCCGATCAGCCTCGATCGGCCCATTGGCACCAACGACGATAGCCAGTTCGGCGACTTGCTGCCGGACGGAAATACCGCGAATCCCGCGGCGATTGCCACACAGGAGATGTTGCGAAATCGCATCTCCAAGGTCCTGAAAACACTTAGCTATCGCGAACGCGAAATCATCAAGCTGCGTTACGGATTGGGCGACGGATACTGTTATACATTGGAAGAAGTCGGCCACATCTTCAAAGGGTGACCCGCGAACGCATTCGCCAGATTGAAGCCAGAAAGTGCAAACTTCAACAACCGTGTCGAAGTCAGGAACTGGTGGGATTCTTGGATTGAAACCCAGCCGCAAGATCGAGCCACATTGCGGCTTGCTGATCTCGACGCGAAAAGCCCGGCGTTTTCCAACACGCCGGGCTTTTCTTATGCGCTGGCGTTCGACCTAGCCGCCGTATTCCAATCCACACTGTGGCCATTCCCACTTGTCACCAAACTTGCGGTATTAAATCGCCGGCGAAGTCAAATATAATTACATCGGACACTTTTTTACGGACGGACACTAAGCCAAAAGATCCTGCAACGGTTCGCCTTGGCGTATATCCGACAGCTTGATGTCGTCGTGGCCGAATTTATCACACGATTGCCCCGCGGCCTGTAGCAGCCGCGTACAAACTGCCAATGGTAGCGTGCTTGTTTTGACCGTAGGCGGGGAACTCCAAATATCGTCCACCCCGCTTCAGTCGTCCGCCCAAGTCACCGATCAAAACAATCGGCCACGAGTACAATCGTGGATGGTGTCCATCTCCCGAATCGCTCATGAACACGATGAGGGTGTTGTCCAACATGCTGCCATTTCCTCGGGAATGTTGGATAATTTTGGGCCATCTCGGCGATCAGGCGCGTATGTATTTGGTGGATTAGAATGAAACTCTCTTCATTCGTCTTGCCGGCAATGCTGCCACCGTGGCCCAGATTGTGAAGGTCCGCGGCGCCGAGTTCGGGATACTGTCCGAATCGTTGATGTCCACTACCGGAAGTTAGCGTGACAACATTGGTAAGCCCAGCGATTAACGCGGCCGTAGCGATTTCAAATTGAGCTTCCAGTACAAGACTGGAAGTGGTCGTCGTTCGCTTCTCGCCTAAGTCCGGCGCGTGACGTCGGATAATGCCTTGTAAGTCGGCAATCTCACGCTGTCTCGCGTACAGCGACTCGAAGGCTTCCGCATAACTTTCCAGCTTTCCGCGTTCGCTGGCCGGCAAAGCGGCAGCCGAGCGTTTTACGTCGTCGGCCAGGAAGTCGAGTAGATTTGTTTGTCGATCAAACTCAGCCTTACCTCCACCATCCACACTGCCAAACAGAGAACGAAACGCGAGACTCGGCGAGCAGATTGTTGGCAACGGCTTGTTCGCCGCCAGAGCGGAGTGGGCGTAGTTGATGGCCTCCGAGCCATTCGCTCCCAAACCGAGCAGCACGTGTGGGAAGACGGGGCAAAGCGGCGGCGAGTGCCGAATCGATGGTCTGCCATGGACGCCTCGGGCCGAATAGCATCCCAGCCGCACCATGATTCGCCGAATGGTCACTATAGGCGATGCGGCCCGACAAGCTCTGAAGCAATGTGATGCGATCCTTCAGCGGAGTGAGCGGCTCCAGCGCGGCCGACAACGCCTTTGTCCCGTAGCGACAGTTCCACAAGTTCGCCGCCGGTTGTGCCTCCTTCACGACTCTCCTTCCAGACATGTCCACTCGGAGTAATGAATGATGGACGCAATCCATTACTCTGCAGTACAAATACCACGCGACGTTGAACGCCGTCGGATTTTCCTTCAGCCAGAGCCACCGCTTGCTGAATTAACGGCGCCAGCAACGTGGCTCCGGCCCCCAAAGACAATCCTTTGAGAACATCGCGGCGGACCCAATCTGGATTCGGTTGCAAAGGGGAGAAGCTCATGGAACGTCTCTTTTCGTGCCTTAAAAATGATAGGACGCGTTGTGTTCTTATAATGATAGGGTGACCACGGAGCCGTCGTGAACTAGTCGTCGACGACTCGATACAAGAACGAATCGGATGTTAGCAGCGATATGACCAACTCACGAAAACTGCCGCCGCTATTCACGTAAGCTCGGTCGGCTGCTTGCAATACGCTGGCGTCGGCCAATGTTTCGTTTCGCCCCAGGAAATATCGAAACGCATGCCGCACGAAGACCTGACGAACTCGCTGGGAATCGGCAAGTCGCCGCACCAGTTCGTAAGGGTCGCGTACCGGTCCGTCTAGTTGCGGATCTTCCGTCAGTCAATGACGCCTGTTGTATCGAGCGATTGCGGGTGGAATTGTTTGATCGGTTCGCCGTTGCGATGCAACCGCTTCCGAGACGTTGCTTCATCCTCAACCAGTTCCGCGTCACGATGCAGTCCGTAGTGTGTGAACTGCTCGAACGGCAGTCCTAAATCGTCCATCCACTCGATGGCATTTCCAACATTTGTTGTCGCGTGTAACCGTCAGGCGATCGCGATACGTGCGATGCGGATCGTCGGGGACTTGAGCCGCGACGTCGATCGGCAAATCGGGGACGGTCTGACCAAGCAGGCGTTCGCGAATCCAACGGCCTCGCCGAACCGGATCGTTTTCGAAGTTCGTGGAATGCGCGACCAACCATGCCGGCTGCATTAACACACCCAAACGCGGTTGGTCGGAAGGCGGTTGGGCGGGTTGATGCTGAGGCCATTTCTCGAAACCATATACATAGTGAGGCTCGCCGATTCCGCGATGATTGTTTTCGTTGCGAACGAAAGCTGGGGCGAGTACCAGTTGCCGCGTGGCCTTGTCCTGCTTCCATGTGGCGTGTGGCAGGTGACATCGATCGTGAGCAACGTGCGGAGCACTTCTTTGTCTTGTTCCAAGACGTATTGGATCAAGGCGTCGGTATCGGCAACCAACGACGTGGGAGAGTGCATTGCGCCTCGAATATCGGTGAAGCCTTTGGAAACTGGCCACCCAGTTCCTCCCACTCGTTGGCAAAGCTCGGGAATGGAGTTCGATCGGCTTTGAAGACTTCCGGCGCGCGATAGTAGTCGAAGTACTGTTGAAAGAACGTGAGCAACCGGGATGTATCCACACGGTTATCCTTGGCGGACAGAGCCGTGCGGAGCAGTTCCGAGACTTGCATCGGACTCGCCAAATCACCACGTTCCGCGGCACTCGTGAATACGTCGGACCGCTTGTTACCCAGGGCGAAACTGAGTGCCTCGGCGAGCTCTAACGGCGTCAGCATGCGACGTCCCGTTTCGTCTGGGGCGCCACCCAATTCCGAGCGGAAGATTGCGTCGGCGTGCAACAACACGGCCTGTAACACCGTCTTCATCGCCTCGGGGCGATTTCCGTCGGCGGCACAGCGTTCGTATAGGGCGAAGTATCGGTCGAGCTGTTCCCGCGTGGGAACTCGCCCAATCGCCAGGCGGTATTGAAGCTCGACAGCCTTATCAATCTGGTCGCGCGTGGGCGAAAGCTCGGGATCCATTAAGGCCACGAATTCGCGAACGGTATCCCAACCTTTCGGTTTTATGGCGCCATCCTTCAACTCATGTTCGCACTGGCGATTGACGATGATCGCGGCGTTCCTCAGCAGAATCTCGGTCGTCGGTTCGTCGAGCGAATATAGCGCGGCGTAGTCCTTGAATCCACGATCTGGAATTAATGTGAAGGGCTCGACCACCTCATCCTTGATGCGCGACGAACGATACACCCCGCGCAGCATTTGCAGGTAGGAAGCGGAATTTAACCGCCACACCCGAGCCGGCGAGGCGGTCGGTAAGCTTACTGGTGTGCCAAATAGCAATCCGTGCGGGACCAGATTCCCCTTATTCGGCAGTTGGTCCTCGGTCAGTTGTCCCGGTGGACGCAAACTTGCCAGGACTTGATCCAGTCCCGAAACGACTTCACGCAGTTCCGCGCGGCTGGGCTGCGGCGCGTCGTCCGGCGGCATCAATCCATCGCGAAGCTGGATATGAATTTGCGATAACAGTTGTGCCGCATGGGGCGCGTGCGAATCGGCGGGCAAGCGATCCAAACGCACGCGGCCTTCTTGTTTGGCGGGCCCGTGACACGACACACAGTATTTGTTTGCGAAGCGCGAAAGGGCCATTGGCAGATCGTCGCTCGCATTCAATCGCTCGCCGGACATTAGTCCCAAAACAACCAATGAAGAAGCAACGAGCCGAACGGTTCGGAGCCAAAAAGACTGAGGCTCGTTCCGCGGCTTGGATAGCGGCAAGTCCGATTTGTGTGCGGTCATGGAGCTGACTCCTGGTTTTCGTTGATGCCAGTCTTCAAATACTCGATCGCCTCGGGGCTGGCCTGTTTGAGCAACTGGTTGGCGATGCGTTAGTGCCGCCAATCCAGAACCATCGAGTCTACTTGGCCGCGAATCACATTTGCAATTCGAGCTGCTCCTGCAGGCTGGATCCTCTTGCACGGGAAAATCGCTGCCGATAGCAAATGGCTGCGTGCCTCGTTCCCGGTCTTGAACCAGGTAGTAGAAACCGAGTCTCGGTTGCTCGGCCGGATCGAATCCCGTGAGGCCAGCGGCAGGAATATGGCCGCCAAGCCAGTAACCGTCCGACTCGATCCGGCTGATCACGCCCAGTCGCCGTCCGTCGAACGGTTTGGCGTTTTCGCGAGCGCGGTTGATCGATAGCATCGCAGCGACGGGTGATTTCACATCGCGGCCAGATCCGGCGGGAAGAAAGGCGAATCGGTGACAGAACCGACTTGCCCGATGGATGTTCTTGGTATCGCGCGTATCGAGCCAGACGTGTAGACCGTCGCTGTCCTCGATTCGGCTATCGCGACACCAAGCGGGTTGGCGCTTGCCGGCAACTTGCAGTGAGAAGAACAGCCCGGACTCATTCCAGCCGACGCGAAGGTCAGCGAAGGTCGCGCGGTCCTCTAAACCTCCGAAGGCCGGCAGACTATAAACCTCCGGCAATTCGAAGGCATCGCTCGGCCAAGACAGCTCGCAACGACGACAGGGAACCGCAAAGCGAAAGAGAAAAGTCGGCGCCAGCAACGGTTGGTCCATGTCACAACACCGGTCGGTTGTTTCCGCCCAGGCGGTGATTTCCACCTGGGCGGGTAGCCATTAGTTCGGCGAGGCGCTGCGCAATTAACGTACTGCGCTATTTTTTGCGATGCCGAATCCGAGCTCGCATCCGGCGCTTCTTACGACCGATTTTTCGTCGACCTTTCCCAGTCTTTTTCGTTCCCACAAACAGACTCCAACGTTCTCAAGATTTCACGACAACAAAATGGGCGCCACGCCGAAACGCGTCCCGCTTGAATTTTGAGTAAACCGATACAGTAACCGATGATGGGTCGCTGTTACAAGTCGCCTTGAGCCGATCGGCGGCGCGGAACCCGACCTTCTCAGGTTTTTCGATCCGTGTTAGCTTGGGTGATCCTCTGGTTTGAAACACCGCAATTCAGGAGTTTGCTCGGAAATGGCCAAGCCGCATCACAAAGTCAAGAAAGCCAATCACGGCGCTCGTCCCGCCAACGCCAAGAGCCGCAAGGCCCGCCGCAAGAAGATCAAGACCTAGCAGCGGCGCCGATCAAGCAGCCGCTTGTCCGACCGGTTGCGCGAATCGCGCCGCCGAATGCTCCCGACGACCATCGCCCCCGAGGAATTGCGTAGTGGCCGGAAAGGATTTAATTGTCGATCTCGCGTCGCTGGACATGACGAATGTCGTGGCGGATATCGAGGAGATTCGGAAGCACAATCCGCAACGCTTCGAGATGGAGCAATTGACGGCGATCGTCTACGAGGACTTAGAGAATTTGATCTGCGTCGGGTACAAGGATCTGACGCACGACGAGTTTTGGGTCCGCGGTCACATGCCCGGCATGCCGCTGATGCCGGGAGTCGTCATGCTCGAGGCGGCGGCCCAGTTGTGCAGTTACTTCGTGCAGAAGTACGACCTGCTGGGCGCGGCGATGGTCGGGTTCGGCGGGTTGGAAGACGTGCGTTTTCGCGATCCGGTAATCCCTGGCGATCGCCTGATTTTGATGTGCCGACAGCTCAAGGCTCGACGCGGCAGGATGTTGGTCTCCGCCTTTCAAGGCGTCGTCGGCACCGAGTTGGTCGTGGATGGCGTGCTGAAAGGCATTCCTATTCCGGTCGAAGCGTTGAACGAACAGCAGCGTCGCACCGCTCCGTAGCTTCGATTTCGCCCCCTCATCTCCGCCCGTTTTTCCCGGCACGCTGTTATGGGCCGCCGAGCTCTTTCGAAGATCGACCCGACGCTGAACGTCACGCCGTTTCTGCGGAAGCTGGACCAGTTGCCCACGCCCTTCGATCCGGCCGAGTTTTTCGGGCGAGCCGCGCCGTTGGAATTGGAGATGGGCAGCGGCAAGGGCTGGTTCTTAACCCAGTCCGCGTTGCGGCATCCCGATCGCAATTTCGTCGGGGTCGAATATGCGAAAAAGTACGCGTATTTTTGTGCGTCGCGGTTGGCCAAATTCGGACTGACTAACGCGCTGATGATCGACGGCGACGGGCTGCGACTATTCCACGAATTCTATCCCGCCCGAATCGCCGACCGGGTTCACGTTTACTTTCCCGATCCCTGGTGGAAGAAGCGGCATCGCAAGCGGCGGGTGCTGAACGAATCGTTCCTGCAAGACGCTTTTCGCGTGCTGAAGCCAGCGGGCCGGTTGGTGTTCTGGACGGACGTGCAAGAGTATTTCGACACTTCACTCGAGCTGATCGCCGCAACCACTCAATTCAGTCTGCCGATTCCCGTGGAAGAACCGGGGCCCGAGGAATTTCGTACGCACTTTGAGCGCCGCAAGCGAATGATTGGCGAGACGATCTACCGAGCCGAATTCGAGAAGCCAAAGTCACTTGGTGACGAGGCGACGTGAACGGCCCGCCGGGAGAACTCCGAACCGCGAAGTTCGCTTCAGTCACCCACAGCGCGGATCAAGCGATCGCCGATCACCTGGAGGATCGTGGCGGCGACATGCGGTTTGCTACCGTGCGCCGCAGCGATCACCGTTCCGGTACGGTCGAGCACTTCGACTTGATTCTCGTCCGAGTTCATCGCTTCGGGCCCGTTGAGCACGATCAAATCGCAGCTCTTCTTTTCCAGCTTCGTCAACGCGCGAAACCGTTGATCTTCCGTTTCCAACGCAAAACCGACGGTCCATTGCTCCGCACGTTTGGCGGCTCCCAATGTCGCCGCGATATCAGGCGTTTCAATCAAGTGCAGCACCAACGGTTGCCCCGTCTTGGCGATCTTATGTTGCTCGACGCGGACGGGCTGATAATCGCAAGGCGCCGCGGCGGCGATCAGTCCATCGCAAACGGCAAACTCGCGCTGGCTGATCTCAAGCATCTCGTCCGTGGACGTGACCCAAATGACTCGGGCCGCGGCTGGATAGTCAACCACGACCGGCCCGGATACCACGATCACTTCATGACCGTCGGCCAACGCCGCGGCGGCAAGCGCGCTCCCCATGCGTCCGCTGGAAGCGTTCGTGAGATATCGCACTGGATCGATGTATTGACGTGTCGGTCCAGAAGTTATGAGAATGCGAGCCATGCGGAGCGATCACCACGAAGTTGTGAGAAGGAAGCGAGTCGCGCGTCACGAACTTATTCGTGTGGAGTTTTCATAGGCGTAGGCGGCGGCCGACAGACGTTGCTCGCGCCCAGCCATCCACCGAGCCTGTAAAGCCATGAACGCGGGCACTAGCACCGGACGCACCACGAACGTGTCCAAGAGCACGCCCAACGCAAGGGCGAACCCCAGCTCCGCGATGCCTCGCAACGTGCCGGCTTGGACAAACAACCAACCCTTGCCAGGCAGCCAATCCGGTAGATACGCGGCCCAACTGCCGCTGGTCATCGAGACAAACGTTCCCGCCATAATCACACCGCAACTGGTAATAATGCCGCCGGTGCTCACAATCGCCCGTCGCAGTCCGGCGAACAAGCCGAACGAGCCCTGTTCCTCAAACACCCGCGTGGCGAGATAGACGTTGTAGTCTTGCCCCACGGCGACCAAAATCACAAACAAGAATAGCGGGGCCTTCCAGTCTAGCCCTTGATACGAGTCGCCATAGACCCAACCGAAATATAGATGAGTCAAACCCATGGTGACGTAATAGCTGAGCAACACGGTCGCCATCATATATACACAAATAACCGGGCGACGCAGAATCACTAACAGCACGAGGAATACCGCCGCGACGACCAGAATCTGTATGCGAGCGTTGTCGGTGCGAGTGACCGCGCGCAGATCGCGAATACCGGCCGTCGTTCCGGCGTAGGCGAAGCGAACGCCTCGCCACATCGGAGTTTCGGTCGCCAGTTGATGCAAACGATCGTCAACGCGAGCCAACGTTTCGGCCGCCGCGACCGAAAACGGATCGTCGCGCAGGATAATGTCGAATCGAGCAATCTTGCCCGCATTCTCGCCGTTTTGGGCCACGAACAGCTCGTTCGTGCGGTCTCGATGAGCCAACATCCACCGTCGCCAAGCTCGCGACGCCGAAGCGCCGGTTCGCTGACCAGGGCGAAACTCGCCCAATGGGTCCGTTAGACTGCGAACCGCCTTCACTCCGTCCACATACATCGCCTCGGTCAATGTCGTCAACTGCTGGCGTCCAGCCTCGTCATCGAAACGACCTTCCGGCCGTCGCACGAGGACCGTTAACGGACCACTTTCACCCACGGGGAAATACTGTTCTAACAGTTCCGTCCCTTGTCGGCTGGGCCAATCCGATGATAGATCCGCGGCGAAATCATAAGTTACATGATCGGATTGCGAATATCCGAAACCAGCAAGTGGCGCGAGCAAAACCAAGCTGACACACAACACCAATCCCGGACGCGTTACGATGGCCCGAGCCATCCACTGCCAAACTCGCTGGGCCGTGCTGGTGGATTTTGGATGCCCATAAGATTCCAATCGCGTCGGCCAGAAGACCCGTTTTCCGGCCACTCGCAACAGCGCGGGCGTCAGTGTCACACATGTCAAGAGCGTGATGACCAAACACAATCCGATCATCGGACCGGTGTAATGGAACTTGCCAAAATCGGCGAACCACATCATGGCCAAACCCAAAATGGTTGTGAGCGCGCTGGCGGCAAGTGCGTCGCCCACACCCGAAAGCGCGCGTTGCACGGCCAATTCCGCCGAACCGCAATGAGCAAGTTCTTCTCGATAGCGGGCGATCAAGAATAAACAGTAGTCCGTTCCCGCACCGAACAGGATCGCCACGATAAAGATCCGTGACGTGGTGAAAATCTTCAGCGACCACCATGAAAATCCGGGCAGTTGATCCAATTGTGTCAGCAGAGCGACCAAGCTGGTCGAAGCCAGGAAAGCCACGGCGATCGAAATCAATGGTACGGCCACCAATAATGGCGAACGATAAACGACTGTGAGAATCACCAATACTAAGAGTAGCGTGAAAAGCTCCGTGTTCTTAATACCGGCCGCCGCCGCTCGCCGCATATCCCCGCCAATCGCCGCCGAGCCGGATAAACCGATACGCAGTCCGGCATCGGTCAGACGCGGAGCTGTTCGCCGCACGTCGTCGACCACGCGTTCCACGTCCTCGATCAACTGCATATTTCCCGTATCCATGAACTCGTTGGAAAGTTGCAGGATGATCAGGCGCGCGTGCCGATTGCCGTCCCCCAATTTCTTTCCCAACAATCCATCTCGCCAAGTCCACACGTCCAATAGCGGCCAATTCTTGGCGTTGTGGGGCAGAGGTTCGTCGTCCGCATTCACCGATTCGGGATCAAGCAGCATCGCGATGCGACGGTCTTCGGCCGCGGCGTCTTTTTCGCCCAGGCTTTCGCGTACGAGCGCTCGATTCCAATAGGCTTCGGCCAACCTTTCGATGGCCAGCGAATCGTCGCCTTCCGCGTTCGCGTCGCGCAGCTCGTCGGCGTGCTCGTACAGCAATTCGTCGAACAACACGGCTTCATCGAAAGCCGCGAGCGCCGTTTGCCGAGTTCGATCGGCCCGTTCGGCCCACTTGTTCGCGGCGACTTGATCGTGTTTTTCGCGGGCCGCATTCGCCGACGCGTCTAGCTCGGCGGCTCGGCCCATTGCCGCGGCGCCTTGCAGATTGCGAAATCGCCTAGCGAGATCGTAGCCGACGGCAAAATCGCCCATCTCCAGCGGCCGATCCTCGCGAGCCACAACGATCACGATCTGACTCTTCGCGCGATCATACGGAAAGGCTTCTTCAAGCCACTGTTCGCCGATGACACTGGGACGGTCAGCGGGCAGAAAGGCTAAATTGCCGTCGTGAGTCACGTCATCCCAAGCCGGCGCGAATCCTCGCAGCAGCGCCACCGCGACTGCCCAAAACAGCATCACGGCCCACCAGCGGCGACTGACGAATTTGGCCAAGGTTTGCATGCGATACGCGATCGGAACGGAAAACGAACGGCTTTTGCAAGTCGCGCCATCGTCCGACGGCGGTTGCCCCAGAAAATAGCTCGCCATCTTAGTCCCGCACGAGAGTCGCTCCAAGTGAATCCGCGATCGTCGATCGTTTTCACCGCCGATGCCCGATGTTGCGGCTTGTCGGTCAGACGTAGAATCGGCCTTTTTCCTTGTTTCCACGAGCTGCCCGCCATCCATGAACCGATCGCATCGAGCCGCTTGGCAATTGCCCATCGGCGTGTCTCGCGGGCTGTGGGAATACGCGACAGCCGACCACATCGCGGACGGCTACGATGATTACTTCGCCTTCAATCGGCTGTTTGAGCTGGATGGCCAAGTGCTCGCGCGACACTTTCATTTGCGCGACGACGGCCCGACTTGGGTGGCCGATCTTGGTTGCGGCACGGGCCGAGCGCTGGTGCCGTTGGTCGAGCGCGGTTTTCACGGCCTGGCCGTCGATCTCTCGCAGCGAATGTTGGAAATCGTCGAGGAAAAAGCGCATCAAGGCGACTTGCCGATCGTGTGTGTTCGAGCCAACTTGGTCGAGCTGGATTGTTTGCCGGACGCCTCGCTCGACTATGCGATGTCGCTGTTTAGCACGCTCGGCATGATTCGCGGATGGCGAAATCGCGTGCAAGCGATGCGCGAGACGCGCCGCATTTTGAAGCCAGGCGGCGTATTCGTGCTGCACCTACACAACTATTGGTACAACTTGTACGACCCCGGCGGCCCGTGGTGGGTCATCAGCAACTGGCTGCAATCTTGGTTCAGCCGCGAAGTGGAGGCGGGCGATCGCTATTTCGAGTATCGCGGCGTGCCGAACATGTTTCTGCACGTATTCACGCGCGGCGAGATCAAACGCCTGCTGCGCGCGTCCGGCTTTCGATTGAGAGAATTGATCCCGCTGGATACGCGGCGCGATCGTCTGTTGCCGCGGCCGTGGCTGCTGCAATCGTTGCGAGCCAACGGCTGGATCATTGTCTGCGATTGAGGCAGCGGCCTCGCGTTCGCTTCAGCCCGCCAACCGCGAGATGCGATTGATCGGCATGAACTCGCTTTCCGAGTTCTGATGACGCAAGATCATCACATAGGCGTCTTCGGTCGTGTCGTCGTAAAAATCCTTCAGAACCGAAGTCGCCACGAAGCCGCTGTTCTTGAAGAACAACTGCGCGGGCAAGTTCGTCTCGCGAACTTCCAAGCGAATGTGATTGCGGCGTTGCGGCGACAGCTTGCTAATCAGCTTGCCCACCATCGCTTCGCCCACGCCCCGGCGGCGAAAGGCCGGGTTCACCGCGAAGTTGAGAATGTGCAATCGCGTCTTGTGCAGTTCGTAAATCATGAAGCCGACAACGTGCTCGTCGTGCTCGGCGACCATGCCGATGCAGTTGCGTTGACGCAGGCAGCGGATGAAGTCTTCTTCGGTCCAAGGGAACTCGAAGCTGCGTTCTTCGATCTCCAATACTTCGGGCATGTCGCGCCGAATCATCCAACGAATATGAACGCAAACATCCTGCTTATTCGAGGCTTGCATGCCTAAATCCCTCCCGTGGACGTGAGATGTCTTCCTTGAGCATCCAAGTGCGGGCGGAAGAGTATCACAGCTTTTCGGGATCGCCAAGACGAAAACATGGACTCGCGACGGAAACAAAAATGATTGGCAATTGCCTGCGATTTGTCAAAAATCCCTGTTGCTTTGAAACCTGCATTCTGTGTATTTTCCCGCCCCATTAGCGCGTCTCGATCGGTAGCGTTTGCCTACGCGACACGAGAAACGAGCGAAGACCGCTCCGCCGCGCCCACGGAACACGCCCGATCTTATCTCCGGAGAAGTCAGGATGACGGAATCCGCGATCCGCTGTAATCGTACGGCCTCATTGCTGAATCACGTCGGCAGCCCACGCTGGCAAAAGTTCATTGTCGTCGCGGCCTTCGCCGTGGCGATGATGACGTCCGCCGTCGGCCAAGCAGCCAATGAAGCTCAATGGATTTGGTCGCCGTCGCACCAGCGCGGCCAAGTTCCACGAACCTCGTGCTACTTCCGCCACACGTTCCCGACCTCCCAGCCTCGGCAAGCGCAGGTTTCGATCACCGCCGATGACGAATACGAATTGTATGTCAACGGTCGCATGATCGCTCGCGGCAACGGCGGCTCGCAGAAACTGGACGAACACAACATCTCGCCCCACATTCGTCGCGGCACGAATCTGATTGCGATCAAGGTCACGAACACGCGCGGCTCGACAGCGGCCGTCGCGGCGCGTGTCATGGTGCAAGAAGGCGACGGACGCTGGCGTTCGTTCTCGACCGACAAGAGTTGGAAGACGAACCTCAATCCGTTGCCGCTGTGGTCCGCGCCGATTTACAACGACGCCCGCTGGTCCGTCGCGCAAGCCTTCGGGCCGCTCGGCGAAACGGCGCCTTGGGATGTGCGCGAACAAGTGGCGGTCGAGGAAGTCCCGACGGAAGCGCCGAAAACCGAACCGCAAAACGATCGCTTTGACATCGTCGATCAATTCCAAGTGGAACGCCTGATCGACAGCGAAACGGTCGGCTCGCTAATCACCATGACCTTCAACGAATTTGGGCATGTGTTGGCCGGCCAAGAAGGCGGCCCGTTGTTGCTGATGTACGACAGCGACGACGATGGATTGGTCGACAAGGTCCGGCCCTACTGCGAAGCGGTAAAGAATTGCCAAGGCATCTTGGCATTGAACGGCGAGGTCTACGTCACGGCCGACGGACCGGATGGCAACGCGCTGTACCGCCTGACCGATACGGACCGCGATGGTCGCCTGGAACAAGTCACGCCGCTGGTCAAATTCAACCGCGAAGGAGGCGAGCACGGAGCGCACGGAATCGCGTTCGGTCCCGACGGAATGATCTACGTGATAATCGGCAATCACACGGCTGCCGCGGATGGATACGCCGATTCCAGTCCCTATCGCAATGGATACGAAGGCGATCTGTTCCCGCGTTACGAAGATCCGACCGGCCATGCGGCTGGCATCAAGGCGCCCGGCGGCACGATCATTCGCACCGATCTCGAAGGCTCGAAGGTCGAGGTGGTCGCCGGCGGATTGCGAAACGCCTACGACCTTTGCTTCAGCCGCGACGGCGATCTCTACACGCACGATTCCGATATGGAATCGGACCTGGGCACGACTTGGTATCGCCCGACACGCGTTTGCTTTGTCACGCCGGGCGCCGAATTTGGTTGGCGCAGCGGTTGGTCCAAGTGGCCCGACTATTACGTGGACGGCGTGCCGCAAGTGCTCGACACGGGCCGCGGATCGCCGACCGGCAGTGTGGTCTACAACCATCACATGTTTCCGGCCAAGTATCACGACGCCGTGTTCTTGGCGGACTGGTCCGAAGGCCGCATCTTGGCCGTCCACACGAAACGCAACGGCAGCGGCGTGACCGCCAACAGCGAAGTGTTTCTTGCTGGGCGACCGTTGAACGTGACGGATTTGGACGTCGGCCCGGACGGCAGTCTGTATTTCGTGACCGGCGGTCGAGGCACGGCTGGCGGTCTGTACCGAGTGAGTTGGAACGGCCAAGTTCCCGAGGCGGTGACTAACCTGGGCACCGGCATCTCGGCCGTCATTCGCCAACCGCAATTGCACGCCGCCTGGAGCCGCCAGGAGTTGGCCAAGCTGCAGCGCGAGCTGGGCTCGGATTGGGGCAAGCTGCTGGAAGGTGTCGCTCGCAGTTCCGAGAATCCGCCGCACTATCGCACGCGTGCATTGCAAGTGATGCAATGGTTCGGACCTTCGCCGTCGCTCGATTTGCTGCTGGACATGTCGCAGGAACCGAACGAGCTGTTGCGAGCCACCGCGGCGGAACTGCTGGGGCAGCAAACGGACGAACAGGCCAGCCAGCGACTAATCGAAATGCTGGACGACTCGGATCGGTTCGTCGCGCGAAAAGCGTGCGAAGCGTTGACTCGCGGCGAACAACCCGTGCCGTTCAAAGCCGTATCAAAGTTGCTGGGGTCCGACGATCGCTGAGCCTTCGCCGCTCGTCGCACTGCTGGAACGTCAGCCGGTGGAAACGTGGCGCGACGCCGTGCTGGCCAGCGACAACAAGCGGGTTTTCATTCAGGGTTCGCTGGCGCTGTTGACCGCCGCGCCGACTCGCGATCACGCGCTGGCAGTGATCGCCCAGTTCAGCACGCTCATTACCGGATTCACCAGCGACCGCGATTTTATCGACATGCTGCGCGTGTCCGAAGTCGCCCTGCATCGCGGCCGGATTCAAGCGGCCGATGTGCCGGGACTGCAAACGCAAATCGCCGAAGAGTTCCCGGCCGGCGACGTCACGATGAATCGCGAAATCGTGCGGCTGATGACGTATCTGCAAGCTTCGTCGGTGTTGCCGCGAGCGATGCAGTATTTGAAATCCGATGCGCCGCCCGAGGAAAAATTGCACTTGGCCCTGCACCTGCGTTTCGTGAACGACGGCTGGCAGGCTGGCCAAAAGCTGGAATTGATCGACTATTTGCAGACAGCCAAAGCCAATGAAGGCGGCGGCAGCTACGAACACTACATCATCAACGTGTTGCGAGATGTCGGACGTTCGCTGTCGCCCGAAGAGAGCCGCAATGTTCTGGCTCGCGGCGACCTCTGGCCCGATGCGGCCGTGGGCGCACTGTACCGATTGCCCAAGGAACTGGACATCGCGACCCTGGCGGATCTGCGTGTGCTGGATGCCCGTTTGGGCGACGAGTGGAACGAAGATTACGAGCCGCTCAAGGTGGGCTTGGTCGCCGTGCTGGCTCGCAGCGGCGACGAGCATTCGATGAGCTACTTGCGCGAGATTTGGGACCGAGCGCCGGAACGCCGTCACACGGTGGCGATGGGTTTGGCCCAGCAGCCAGAAGGCGAGAACTGGAGCTTCTTGGTCCGCAGCCTGCCCGTTCTGGAAGGCGCGGCGGCTCGCGAAGTGCTCTCGCGTTTGGCAACGGTCGACGAAGCGCCGGAAGATCCCGAGCTTTATCGCCAAGTGATCCTACGCGGATTGGAGCTCAAGGAAGGCGGCGCGGCGCAGGCCATTACGTTGCTGGAACATTGGACCGGCGAGCCGCACGATGACAGCGAAACTTGGGACGTGGCGATCGAGCGGTGGCAAGTTTGGTTCGCCGATCGGTATCCCGATCATCCGGCCGCCGAATTGCCGGTAGCGGCCGAAGGAACGAAATGGCAGTTCGACGAGCTGCTGGAACACTTGGCCAGCGACGACGGCTCGACCGGTTCGACCGATGGCGGCGAGCAAGTGTTTGCCAAAGCCCAATGCGCCAAGTGCCATCGGTTCGGCGATCGCGGCGAGTCAATGGGCCCGGACCTGACGACCGTCAGCCGCCGGTTTACGAAGCGTGAGATTCTGGAATCGATCGTGTTCCCCAGCCATGTGATTAGCGATCAATACGCGGCCAAGACGGTGGTCACCGCCGATGGGATAGTACACAGCGGCATCATCAGCCAAACGCCGACGGGCGAAGTGTTGGTGCTCAAGTCAGACGGCACGAAGGTAACGATCCCCAGCGACGACGTGGATGAGATCACGCCCAGCAAGACGTCCGCCATGCCCTCCGCATTGCTCGACACGCTCACGCTGGAAGAGATCTCCGACCTCTTCGCCTATCTGGGCGTCATCCCCAAGCAAAGCGTCGCTCGCCGCCCGTAAAAGCAGGTCGCACGATCGTTTAACCCGCAGCCGCTGTTTCGTTTATCCGCAGCCGCCGGATCGCCCAATGGCCGCCGTCGCGATACTCGCGGCCGAGCATCCGATTGGCTTCGGCATCGTCCGCCACGGTTTCTGTTCGGGGATCGAACGCGAGCGATCGTCCCAAGCGAGTCGCGATGTTGCCCAGGTGGCATAGTGTCGCCGACAAATGGCCTATTTCGATCTCGGCCGTCAACGGCTGCTCGCCACGGATCGCGTTGATGAAATTCTGATCGTGAGCCGGCAAGTTCAGATCCGAAGGCTTCAGCTCCAGCTCGCGGTTGCGCTCGTCGTAAACCTTCAAGCGCCCGCTTGCTCAGCAACATCCAGCCGCTCGTTCCGTAGAACGCATTGCCATTGTCGAAGCCCTGCAGGCCGTAGCGCGACCACAATCGCATCTCGAAGATCAATTGCCGTCGCGACCCCGGCCGACCATCGCCCGGATAGTCGAACTGGACATACTGAGTGTCGGGAAACTGCTGATCGTCGTCATAAGCCAGCTTGCCGCCGATCGCCGCCACGGTCGACGGATGTTCGGTCACACCCAACCCCCAGCGAGCAATATCCAGCTCATGGACGCCATCGTTCCCCATGTCGCCGGTGCCGAAATTATGCCACCAATGCCAGGTGTAGTGGAAACGATTCGACTGGTACGGCAGCCAACTCGCCGGCCCAACCCATAAATCGTAGTCGACTCCCGACGGCGGCTTGCTCGGTTGGGCTTTGCCGATCGGCCCGCGTTTCTGCACGTTCCAAGCCTTCGCGGTCAACACGTCGCCAATGATGCCGTCGCGAAGCAGTTGCACGGCGTGCGCGATCAGCGACATCGAGCGGCTCTGAGTACCGTGTTGGATCAACCGTTTGTTCCGCCGAGCCGCGTCGACCAACAATCGACCTTCGCGCACGTTGTGCGAACAAGGCTTTTCGACATAGACATGCTTGCCCGCCTCGGCGGCCAGAATCGCGGCCGGAGCGTGCCAATGATCCGGCGTCGCCACGATCACCGCGTCGATCGACTTGTCGTCCAGCAACCGCCGCATGTCGGCTTGAACCGGCGGCTTGTTCGGCAACAACTGAGACGTGCTGGCGGCATGTCCGGAATCGGGATCGCAAACGGCCGCGACCTCCACTTCCTTCAAGCCCGCGAAGCCAGCCGCTACGCCTCGCCCGCGCCCGCCACAACCGATTAGGCCGACGCGAATTCGGTCGTTGGCCTTCGCCGCGCGAGCCATCCGCGACGCCGGAACCGCAGCCGCCGCCATCGCGCCGCCGGTGAGAAACGTTCGTCGGTACATGTGAGATAACTCCTGCTGATGTGACGGAAGCGTGGAACGAACGGATCGCGGCGACCCGCCAGCAGCGATGATTATTTCCCATGCCGAGCGGCTGCGTCAACAAGCGTCCCAGCGAGCAGCCCGGTCGTTTTCCCGCCGCCCATCGGCGTTTGTAAGACAAGGTTCGGCCATTCGGTCGCTGACGCGCAGGTCGAACCGACGCCATGCGTCTCAATTCGCCCAGGATTACCGCAATCCGGAGCGGAGCGGCACACTGGTTGCAAAAAAGCTTGTCCCATGCAGTCGCCGTCGCTGAATGTTCGAGCGGCCGATCGAATGGACGCGTCGGCGCCTGCTAGTTGAATACAAGGCGTCGCGTGCGGGGGGCGAATCATTGCCTTCGCGCGTTGGCGCCGCTTAGAAATCATGCGGATCGCAAGAGGCATTGGGTGAGCCGCCAACCGCGTGAGTAACCCACCAGTCGTGCTCACCACACTACTTCAAGGAGATTAGGCTATGCGAATCACAATGTTATCCGTTGCCTTGACCGCCGTCCTCGGTTGGACCGCGTCCCAAGCCATCGCCCAAGTCGATGTCGGCGCCACCGGCGACCTCGGCGCGGTGAATGCCGCCAAGCAGTTGACCGAGCCAAACGTCGGCGGTAACGCGGGCGTCGGAGCGAATACGGGCGTCGGAGCTAACACCGGAGTCGGTGCGAACACGGGCGTTGGCGCGAATACGGATGTGGGGGCGAACCTCGGGCCGAATACGGGTGCGGGCGCTAATGTTGGAGCGAACGCTCAAGGTGGTTTGAACGCCGCGGATACTTCGCCGCAGCTCGACCCTAACGCCAATATCGGCGGTAATGCGAATCTCGGTTCCGACGCCAATCTAGGCGGACAAACTCGCGCGAACTCACAAGGGCAATTGAATGCTCAAGGTCAGTTCGACAATCAAGGCAACGCCGGCGCGAATGCCGACATGAATGCTCAAAATATGCGTGACAATGGCCGCAACGCTCGCTGGCGTTTCGTCCGCCATAATGGCCAGTGGTGGTATTGGACTCCCAATAACACTTGGATGTGGCACGATGGCGGCAACTGGCAGGCATATAGTCCTCGTCAGTCGGTAGGCTATCGCGGCACTAATAACAACTCGGGCATGTACTACAACGACGGCGGCCAGTATTACAACAATAACCGCGGTTATAACAACTCTTACTATCGCCCCGGATTCCGTAGCGGCTATTACAACAATGGCTACTACAATAATGGTTGGGGCAACAACTATTACAATCCGGGCTACGGCTATGGTGGCTACGGTGGCTATGGCGGATACGGTTATGGGAACCGTGGTTACCAAGCGGGATCGAACATCGGCGCCAACATCGGCGGCGCGATCGGCGGTCGCTCGGGCGCGGCTATTGGCGCTGGCATCGGTGGCGCGATTGGCGGTCGCTAGTCGATAAATCGACACGAACGATGCAGAGCCACTTGAGAGGCTCTGTCGAGAACAACCGGAAGACGGCTCCGTTCCACGAGAACGGAGCCGTTTTTTTCTGTTTGGCTTCGCCATGTGCTGGGAGCATTCGTCGTTCTTCACGTGGCGCAAGACCAAAATGGCTGTGCGAGCTTCCAGGGCCAACTACACTCGATACAATTCCAGCCATCGAAAAACTCATGGCAGCGATGCCATTCGCTCGGCTAGGTCGCTCGGAGAACGCCCATGTTGCGGTTGAATGTTGCGAGTATCAAAGTTTGGACGTTGCTATTGGTTGGACTATCGATCGCGGACGCCGCGGCGTCGGTGGCGAGCGGGGCGGATGCAAGTTATTCGCGGCCGCAATTGCTGTTGGAGCCAGCGGAACTGGCCAAGCCAGACGTCGCCGGGCGGTACACGATTTTGGATGTCCGGTCCGAGGAGGCGTTTGCCGAACAGCGAATTCCGGGAGCTCGGTGGGTCGATCACGGACTGTGGGCCAAAGCGTTTGGCGATGGCGACGATGCCGAGCAATGGGGCCAACGGATCGGGGAACTGGGGATCGGCAACGGCTCGAGAGTCGTGTTGTACGACGATAGCCAGATGAAGAATGCCGCTCGGATTTGGTGGATCCTGCGGTATTGGGGCGTCAGCGACGCGCGGTTGTTGAACGGCGGCTGGAAAGCTTGGCAGACTGCCGAACTTCCCACGGCCGATGGTCAGCCAACGGAAGTGACGGCCGTGAAGTTCGAGCCCGAAAAGCGGCGCGATTGGCTGGCCACGAAGTCGGATATCTTGGGCGCTCTGAACGGAAGTCGAAAATTGCAGATTGTCGATTCGCGATCCGAAGGTGAGTTTTGCGGCACGGCTGGCTTGAGTAACAAGCGAGCCGGCGCGATTCCGAGTGCGAAGCATCTGGAGTGGAGCGATTTGGTCGACGCCGAGACGCACCGCTTCAAATCCGCTGTCGAATTGCGTCAGATTTTCAACAACGCCGGGATCGACTTGAATCGACCGACGGCGACGCATTGCCAATCGGGCGGCCGAGCGTCGGTGATGGTGTTCGGCTTCGAATTGATGGGAGCCAGCCAGATTCAGAATTACTATCGCGGTTGGAGCGAATGGGGAAACGAAGAGGCGACGCCGATCGAGCCGGGCCAGAAGCCGGCGAAAGATTAAGCCGGCGAAGGATTAGGCGGCGGCTGGTTCGTTCAGCCGGTTGGCGAGCAGGCGGAAATCGGGCGAGCATTTCGCCGTGATTGAATTAAACTTGAAGCCCGTTGGCAACGCCGATCATCGAGGCTCGCGAGCCAGTCGTCGCCAGCGGTTACTGGTAGCACGATGGCGGCGAGAATGAATGGCCTAAGTTTTTGGAGATCGAACGCGATATGCGACATCTGGGTTTGATTTTGACATGTAGTGCGTTGTGGTTCGCAGGAGCTGGGTCGGCTTGGGGCGAATCGATCGAGCTAAAGGACGGCGACCGAGTCGTGTGGCTGGGCGGCGCATTTGTCGAGCGGATGCAAGCCAGCGAGTTTGTCGAGACGGCGATTACGGCTGGTTATCCCAACCGGCGGATAACGTTTCGCAATCTCGGCTGGAGCGGCGACACGGTGTTTGGCGAAGCGCGGGCTGTATTCGGTTCGGCCGAAGATGGCTTTCGACGATTGCTGAAAGACACGACGGAAGCCAAGCCGACCGTGCTGTTGATCGCTTACGGCGCGAATGAAGCGCACGCTGGCGAGGCCGGTTTGGAGCACTTTACGCAGGGGTTGAATCGACTGCTGAACGAATTGGCCAAGACCGACGCCCGCATGATTCTGTTGCTGCCGCGCGGCTACGAGCAGGCGGACGAGCCGCTGCCTTCGCCCACGGAATACAATGCCAAGCTGCAACTTTATCGGGCTCGTTTGGCGGAAGTCGCCAAGCAACGCGAATTGCCGACGGTCGACTTACAACAGCTTTCGCCCGTCGACGAGCGGCTGACGAACAACGGCGTACATCTTACGCCGGACGGTTATAAGACGTTGGCGCCGCGATTGGCGGCGGCGTTAGGTGCAACTCCGATCAGCGACTTCGCTCGACTGGAGCCGATGCGGCAAGCGATTCAGAAGAAGAACGAGCTGTACTTTCACCGCTACCGACCGCAAAACGAAACTTACTTGTTCCTGTTCCGCAAACACGAACAGGGTAACAACGCCGTCGAGATTCCTCAGTTCGATCCACTCGTGCAAGAACAAGAAGATCGGATCGCCGAGTTCCGCGAATCGTTGACCACCGGTTCTTGATTGCTCTTCTCGTTCCAACGGCCGCAAGTTCTTCAATACGCCACCCGCTCCGCCATGCGGCGGACGCGGAAATCACTCTCTCCGCTACGAGTTTGTTCATGTCCCGCCGATTTCGCACCGCTAGTCGTTTGTCGCTTTGGTCGCTGGTCGCCCTGCTGGCGATGCCCGTTTCCAGTTCTCTGGCTCAACGCGATCTGAAAAACATCCCGGATCCCGATCCCGAGATCGAGCGGGCTTCGTTCATCGTGGCCGATGGGATGGAGGTGAATCTGTTCGCCGGCGATCCGCAAATGGCCAAGCCGATCCAGATGAACTTCGACGCCCGCGGTCGGTTGTGGATCGCCAGCAGCGAAGTGTATCCGCACATTAAACCGGGCCAGCCGGCGACCGACAAGATTCTGGTGCTGGAAGACACCGACCATGATGGCAGCGTCGACAAGAGCACCGTGTTTGCGGGCGGATTGCTGATTCCGACTGGCGTGCTGCCCGACGCGGATGGGCGGGGCTGTTATGTGGCGAACAGCACCGAGCTGATTTACCTGCACGACGACGATGGCGATGGCAAGGCCGACTCGCGCCGCATCGTGCTCTCCGGCTTCGGCACCGAAGACACGCATCACTTGCTGCACACGCTGCGATGGGGACCGGACGGCTGTATCTACATGAATCAGTCGATCTACATTCACAGCCATGTCGAGACGCCGCAGGGCGTCAAGCGTTTGAACGGCGGCGGCATTTGGCGGTTCCGTCCCGAAACGCTGGAGTTGGAGATCGTTTGCAAGGGGTTCGTGAATCCGTGGGGCCATCACTTCGATCGCTGGGGCCAATCGTTCGCCACCGACGGAGCGTACGGCGAAGGCATCAACTATGTGTTTCCCGGTTCGGTGTTCGTCACTTCACCCGGCGCGACGCGGATCATGTCGGGTTTGAATCCGGGCAGCCCGAAACATTGTGGGCTGGAAATTGTCGGCGGCGGACATCTGCCCGACGATTGGCAAGGCAGCATGATTACGAACGACTTCCGAGCGCATCGCGTCTGCCGATTTGTGGTGACCGAAGACAGCTCGGGATACGCTTCGCGGCAAGAGGTAGAAGTCATCAAGTCGTCGCACGTCGCCTTTCGTCCGATCGACGTGAAGATGGGAACCGACGGCGCGATCTACATTGCCGATTGGTACAACCCGATCATTCAACACGGCGAAGTTGACTTTCGTGATGAACGACGCGACCACGTACACGGCCGAGTGTGGCGAGTGACGGCAAAGGGCCGCCCGACATTGCGAACGGCGATCGCTGAGAACGCCACGATCGACGAACTGCTGAATCTGTTGAAAGCGTCGGAGGATTGGACGCGGTTGAACGCCAAGCTGTTGCTGAAACAGCACGGCGCGGAGGCGGTGCTGCCGCGATTGGCTGCCTGGTTGGGTTCGCTCGACGCGGCCGATCCGAACTACGAACATCAGCGGCTGGAAGCGTTGTGGCTATACGAATGCTTGGATTCGCCGAACGCCGAGTTGTTGGCCGAGTTAGTCAAGTCGGCCGATCATCGAGTTCGCGCGGCAGCGATCCGCACGGCTTCGCATTGGCGAACAAGGATGAAGTCGCCCGTCGTCAACGAGTACTTTGCCGCGGCCGTGCGCGACGAACATCCGCGTGTTCGCTTGGAAGGCGTGCGGGCGTTGGCCGAAGTGCCGTCGGCCGAATCAGCCGCGCAGGCTCTGGTCGCGCTCGATCAACCGATGGACCGCTTTCTCGATTTCGCCTTATGGCAAACGATGCGCGACTTGCAAGCGAACTGGCTTCCGGCGGTTCGCGAAGGGCGGCTGAACTTTGATGGCGATGTCGACCGGCTCACGTTCGCGCTAAAGGCCGTCGATGCGCCGGGCGTTGTGCCGCCACTGTTGGCGTTGATTCGCGAAAGCAAAGTCACGGCCGATCGTGTTCCAGGAATTCTGTCCGTTATCGCGGCGCTAGGCGGCGCGAACGAATTGGGCGAAGTCTTGAACATGGTTGTCGACACGGGTAATCAGCTTTCGCCCGAGGTGAAAGCGTCGCTGCTAGACGCGCTGGTCGAAACCACGCGGTTGCGGCAAGTCACACCGGCCGGCGATTTGGCTCGCATTGGCCAACTTTTGAAACACGATGACGAGCGCGTGCAGGCTGCCGCGGCGCGAGCGGCCGGAGCTTGGAAAGTGGAATCGTTGCGAGCGGCGGTCAGCGAACTCGCGCAGGCCAGCGACGCCACCGCCAATGTGCGTCGAGCGGCTTTGGATGGCATCGCGGCGTTCGGCGGCCCGGAGAGCGTCAAGTCGTTGTTGGCAGTCGCCAATTCCCAAGCGGACTTTTCCGAGCGGCAACATGCGGTCAACAATTTGGCAAACATCGCTCCGCAGGCGGCGGCAAAACGAGCCGTGGCGATGCTGCGCGAGTTGCCCGAGGGCGCGGACCCAAGTCCGCTGCTGGCCAACTTGATGGCGCGTAAAGACGGGCCGGCGGCTCTCGTTAAGGCGTTCGGCGAATCGCAAGACAAGCTGCCAGCCGATGTGGCGAAGCTAACGGTTCGGGCCGTGCAAGGTTCGCTGCGGCCTTCGCCCGAATTGGTTGAAGCCGTTCGAGCTGCCGGCGGTTTGGCCGATGCCGGTTGGAAGCTGACGCCGGAACTGTCGGCTCAATTGGTTGCGGAAGTGGCCGAGCGCGGCGACGCGGCTCGGGGCGAAGCCGTCTTTCGAAGCAAGTCGCAGCAGTGTTTGAAGTGCCACGCGATCGGCGGCGCGGGCGGTCGAGTCGGCCCGGACTTGACCAGTATCGGCGGCAGCGCTCAGGTCGACTATCTGATCGAATCGCTGATCGCGCCCGCGGCCAAAGTCAAAGAGAACTTCCATTCCAAGATGGTGCTGGACGACAACGGCCGCATCTTCAACGGAATTCCCGTGCGGCAGGCCGGCGGCGTACTGGTGCTGCGCGACGCCGAAGATCGCGAGGTTTCGATTCCGGAAAACCAGATCGACGAGATTCGCGACGGACGCTCGCTGATGCCCGACGGTCTAGTCGATCCGCTCACGCGCGACGAGTTGGTTGATCTGACGCGATTCCTTTCCGAGTTAGGTAAGGTCGGCGCGTATTCGATTAGCAACACGCCCGTCGTGCGTCGCTGGCAAGTGTTGACTTGGACCGAAGAGGCGCATCGACGGCTGAATCGAACCAGCTTCGACACGGCCGCCACGAACGACCCGGCGCTGGTTTGGGAGCCGGTGTACAGTCGCGTCTTCGGCGATTTGCCGCTCGATAATCTCCCTACGTTCCAACCGCATCGTCAACTGGCGCCGACGACGTTCGTGCGATTCGAATTGGACGTGACTACCGCGGGCGAAGTGGCGTTGCAGTTTGGTGAGGCGTCGGGACTTTCGCTGTGGGTGGACGGCAAGCCACAACCGATCACGCCCGAGTTGCGACTGACGTTGGACCAGGCCGTGCATTCATTCACGCTGGCCGTGGATCAGAACGAACGCCGCCAGCCGCTGCGCGTCGAGTTGTTGCCGGGCGGCGCCGGCTCCTCGCAGTTTGTGACCGGCAAGTAGCGAGTCGACTTCGAGTCAGCGAATTCGCTATTCTGTTCGCAAAGGAGCCAACGAATGACGCGCTTGCCTCGGTTGCGAACGATTGGGTGGATGCTGTTTGTCTTTGTCGGTGGCGGCGCCATCGGCAGTGCAAAAACCTTCGCCTCGGCGGCCGAAACGTTGCCGCCGGTTTCCGAGCGATTCGCGGCCGACGATGTGACGGAAACGCCGGATTTCCAGCGGCACGTCGTTCCGCTGCTGGGGCGGCTCGGCTGTAACGGCCGAGCGTGTCACGGTTCGTTTCAAGGACAAGGTGGTTTCGCGCTCTCGTTATTTGGATACGACTTCGCCTCCGATCATCAAGCGATCGTGGGCGACGCCGACTATTCGCGGATAGACCGGCACCGGCCTCGGAAGAGTTTGCTGCTGCAAAAACCGACGTTGGAGACCGACCACGAAGGCGGACTTCGATTGCCCTCCACCGGTTGGCAACAGCGGCTCGTCACGCGCTGGATCGAAGACGGCGCGCAGCCGATCGCCGAGCAAGCGGCGGAGCTCGTGCGGCTGGAAATCGAACCCGCCGAGTTGTTGTTTCGCCGCGCTGGCGAATCGGAATCGTTGCGAGCCGTCGCCGTCTGGTCGGACGGCACGCGCGAGGACGTGACGCCGCTGTGCCGATTTCAGACCAACGATGATTCCATCGCCACGGTCGACGCCGATGGACGCGTGGTCGCGGTCGGCCCGGGCGATACGCATGTGGTCGCGTTCTACGACAACGGCGTCGCGGCCGTTCCGGTGCTGCAACCGTTTAGCAATCAAACGGGTGACGCTTATCCCGACGTGCCTGCGCACACGCGAGTGGACGAACTCGTAGTGGAGAAGCTTCGTAAGCTCGGCGTGGTTCCGTCGCCGATTTGCGAAGATCACGAATTCTTGCGTCGAGCGAGTTTGGACATCACGGGCACGCTGCCGACGCCGGCGGAGGTGCGCGAGTTTCTGGCCGACACTTCGCCGAACAAGCGGAGCCGGAAGATCGACGAGTTGCTGGAGCGACCGACGTATGCGGCTTGGTGGGCCACGCGTCTGAGCGACTGGACTGGCAACGCCGAGTCGAACGGGCCGGTTGGGAGCGAACAAGGTTTGCGACGACGCTACTCAGAACAATGGCATGCGTGGCTGGAACGCCGCTTGGCCGATAACGTTCCCTACGACCAGATCGTCGCCGGCATCGTGCTCGCCACGAGCCGCGAGCCCGACCAGTCGTTCGACCAGTTCTGTGCCGAGATGAGTTCGTATTTTCGAGCGGAACAGCCGAGCGATTTCGCCGCGCGAGCCACGATGCCTCATTTCTGGAGTCGCCGCTCGCTCGGCCCGGAGGTCGAGAAGGCTCGGGCCTTTGCCTACTCGTTTCTGGGCGTGAGGCTGGAATGTGCTCAGTGTCATAAGCATCCGTTCGACCAATGGACGAAAGACGATTTCGACCAGTTCGCCGAGTTCTTTGTCGGCGTGCGTTACGGCCCACGTGATCGGTCGGCTTACTTGGAGATGAAAGAGTCGACCGAGCTGAAGGGCCTGGACGAAGACTCTGGCAATTACAAACGCCGATTCGTGGCGATGGTCGAGCGCGGCGAAGTCGCGCCGTTCAAGGAAGTCAGCGTGCCGAGTCCTTCGCCGAATCGGTCGTCGGCCAAGCGGCGACCGAATAAGCGCTTGGGCCGCGTAATCACGCCGCGCTTGTTGGGTGATGAAGAAGTGCTGACCGACGACTACGGCGACCCGCGCCAGCCGCTGATGGATTGGCTGCGGGAAGCGGATAATCCGTACTTCGCTCGTGCGCTTGTTAATCGCGTCTGGGCCAGCTATTTCGGAACCGGATTGGTCGAGCCGCCGGACGACATGAACTTGGCCAATCCGCCGAGCAACGCGCCGCTGTTGGACTATCTGTCTTCCGAGTTCGTATCGCGCGGGTTCGACCTTCGCTGGCTGCATCGCGAGATCGTCAACAGCGACGCCTATCAACGCAGTTGGCGGCCGAACGACACGAACCAACGCGACGAACGCAACCACAGCCGCTTCGTCGTGCGTCGCTTGCCGGCCGAAGTTCTCTACGACGCAGCGACACTGGCTACGGCCAGCAACGCTTCGCAACTGGCTTTGAACAACGAGCGGAGCGAACTGTTGAAGCGAGCGATTGGCCCTAGCAGCGGGTTCGCTGGCACTCGCGAGGAAATGGCTTATGCCACGAACCTGTTTGGGCAGCCCGAGCGCGAGCTGAATTGCGATTGCGAGCGGTCAAACAGCCCGAATCTGCAACAGACGTTGTACTTTCGCAATGACGACGCGGTGGCGAAATTGATTGAACGCCGCGACGGCTGGCTGGCTGAAAACTTCGCGAACAAGAAAACCGACGCCCCGCTCGCCGACGTCGATTCACTCATTCAAGACGCTTATCTACGCACGGTCAGCCGTCCGGCAAACGACCGAGAAATCGCGGCGGCTCGAAAGTATCTGAGCGAAGCCGCCACGTCGAAGGCCGGACTCCGTGACTTGATGTGGGCGCTGTTGAACACCAAAGAGTTTTTGGTGAATCACTAGCGGAAGAGACTTGCCCCATCCACCTCAAGTTTGGGTATATTGATCCAGAGAGTCGGTGGGGTGCTAATCGAGGACGATCACATGCTTACAACTTGGGTAGTCGCGGTGCTGTTGGCCGGGGGTTCCGTCGGCCAAACGGCGGGCGAAGCGGGAGCGGGCGACGGCAATGCGAGAGTGAACGCGACGCAAACGCCGGCCGCTTCGGAGGTCGACGAAGCAAAGGCGGCGGCGATTGCCAAAGCGATCGAGCAGCTCGGCGATCCTCGATTCACCACGCGCGAAATCGCTTCGCGAGCGCTGTGGAAATTCGGCTTGGCGGCCGAGCCCGCTTTGCAGGAAGCCGCCACGCGGCGCGACGCTGAAGTCCGTTCGCGGGCTCGGCAAATTCTTGAAGACTTCAGCTACGGCATCCTACCCGGTACGCCACGCGACGTGATCGGACTGATCGCTCAATATCGGTCGGGCGACGCTCAGACTCGGGTCGACGTCGTGCAACAACTGCTGCAGCGCGAGCGATTGGCGGCGGCCGCGCGATTGTTGCGGAAGGAACCGGACGCGAACACGCGCCGAGCGCTGCTGACGTCGGTCATCAACAATCCGATGGTCGTCGACAAGTTTATCGAGTCGGAAAACATTGCCGCGTTGGTCGATGCGGTCGGCGCGGATCAGGATGCAAACTGGCGTCGCCAGATGACCACGCAACTGTTGTTCGCGCCGAAAATGATATTGCGGTTAGCCGAGCGAAAGGAGCTGGATCAGATTCTCAAGGTGCTGGAGAACGAAAAGGACGACAACCAGCGATACCAATTAACCATGGCTCTGTTGTCGTCCAACGAAACGGTCACGGCTTTGGTCCAGCAGAAGCAGTTGCCGTTCTTGTTGGCCGTGGCCGAACAGCACTCGCAGGCCAACATACGCGAGCAGAATCTGTTGCGGCTGATCGGCAACCAGCAAGTGTTGACGATCGTCGTGTCGAACAAGCAATGGCGCGAATTGTGGAAATACGGCCAGGACAAATTGGACGACGACGGCCAGTTGCGCTTGGCCATGATGCTGTTCCAAAACAGTGGCTTTATCGACGCGGTGATGCGCGATCCGGGGTTGGAAAAGCTGGTTGAATTTCTTCGGGAAGAAGAGAATCCGACGCAGCGCGGCCGGTTGGTGGCCCGGCTGTTCATGTCGCATTTGCTGTCGAATCGCAATGACGAAAAGATCAAGGGGCTCGCGAGAAGTCTGCTCGCCGATCTCGATGCGCCGACGCGCCGCGAATACATCGGTTCGATGTTGGCCGGCGGCGGGTTCTACCGGTATTTCGTCAACGACAAATCCTATGTGGCATTGTGGGAGCATATCGTCAGCGATCCCGATCGGCGCTGGCGAGCGTACGCCGCCTTGCGGTTAGCGGCCTACGGCAATCGAACGGAATTGAAGGACTTCGACCAAGCGATACTCGACGCGTTCGAGGTCGCTCGACAGCGCGAGGCGGACGACACGGAGGAAAAGCCTGATCCGTTCACGGGCCAGCGACAACCGCTGATGGACATGCTGCTGTCTCAATTCGCGGCGGTAAGCCTGTTGATTAAGCAGGACAAGGCCGACGCGTTGATCGAAGCCGTCCAGGCCAGCGACGAAGCGGATCGCGGTCGCCGCTGGGGCATGCTGGTCCGCGTCGCCGACTTCGTGAATGTGCTCAAGCAGAAGAAGCGTCTGGAGGATCTGTTTGCTTTCGCCGAACAGGAACAGGACGTTGCCACGCGCGGCCAGTATCTGCAATCGCTGTTTTCATCGTCGGCCGCCGTCGACGCCTTGATCGAGGATGGACGGTACGAGCAGCTTTTCCGTGTGGCCGAGCAGTTTCCGGATGAGAGCCAACGCCCCCGCTTGTTCGCCAGCTTCGCCGTGAATCCGAAGGCCATCGAGCGTTTGCTCAAGGACGGCAAATTGGAGCTGATCGTGAGCTTGCCGGGGAAGCTGGACGCCGGGAATCAACGCAACTTCTATCAGCAGGCGTTCGGCATCGAACCGCTGATGGAAGCGATCATCGACAAGGACAAGTTCAAGGAGATCTGCCAACCGTTGCTCGAAACGAAGGATCGCTACTCGGCGGGCATGGCCGTGCAACGCTTGGTCTACAACGGCAAGGCGATCGAACGGTTACGCGACAAACAGCAATTGGACCAACTCATGGCGTTGCTGGCCGCCGACCAAGCCGGCTATGGCATGCAAGTTCTGTTTCAATCGTTTGGCAGCGGTCGACCGAACGTGGTTCAGATCCTGTTGGACGCCGGTCATTTTGATGGCTTGCTCAAGCTGATCCAAGACAACGAACAACCGTCGAATCGGGCGCAGTATTTGGGCCGCTTCGTCGCCACGCCATCCGTGATTGAATACTTGGCGAAGAAGAAAAGGTTGACGTTGCTGTTTGAGCTGAGCGAATCGTTCGACGACCCGAATCTACGGCAGAGCTACCGCACGCATCTGTTCAACGGCTCGGATGGCATCGACGCGTTGATGAAGCACGACATGTACAAGCCGCTGCTCGATTGGATCAGCCACGAATCGGACGCACGGCAGCGGTCTCAGATGTTGTCGCAGTTCGTGCGATCGGAGATGGTGCTGAAGCGGCTCGAGCGAGATAAGGAGTTGCCCAAGCTTTTGGATTGGGCCAAGGAAATCGATCACGATCAATCGCGAATGAATTATCTGCAGGCGTTGCAGGAACCGCGGTCGCTTGAGCGGATGATCGAACACCAGCTCATGGATGACTACTACGCCTTGTGCCAAGTGCAGGGAGACGCCAACTTCCGACGGCAGCTCTTGTCCGCGTTGCTATACAAGTCGACCGCTTTGAATTTCCTAGTGGAGAAGAATCACGTCGGAGCGTGCTTCGACGCGGCGCTGAGCGAGCCGGACGCAGGCCAGCGGGCGCAGCGCGTTCAGGCCATCGCCAACAACGCGGAGGTTTTGGATTGGCTGGTAAAACACGACCGCGTCGACGACCTGCTGAACGCCGTGCGTGGTCAGGAGCCGGCGCAGTCCCAGGTGGTCATCAAACTGGTGTCGTTGCCCAAGTTGCACGAACAGATGAAGGCCAATGGCGGCCTGGATCGACTGGTCGCTTCGCTGCGAGATGTGTCGGGCGCGAATCGAGATCAGTTCTTCCAAAATCTCTCGCAAAACGAAACCGCGCTGATGTATCTCTTGCAGCAGGGCCACCAGGATATGCTGCTCGAAATGTCGCGCAAAATTGGGACGTATCCGCGCTCTCGATTTCTCGGTTCAGTGCCGGTTTTCACGTCCCTGGCGGAGTCCGGCAAGCTGTGGGACGAGCTGGAACAGCTCGTCAAGGACACGCCCGACAACGAACGTCAGATGGTGCTTCAGACAATCACTCAGCCGATGTTGTACCGTGCCGGACCCGAATTGCTGGCGAAGCACGACCATTGCGATTGGCTAGTATCGTTCGTCAAGTCGATCGGCGACGACAACACGACGACGCAGGCCGCGTCGCGCGTGAGTGACGCGCGATTCCGCCAAGCGTGGCTGAGTCAGGGTCATGCCGATGCGCTCTTGGCGTTGGCCGAGCTGAGTCCGAACGAACAGAATCGGCAGAACTATAAATCGTTGATCCAACGAGCGATTAGTGGCCAGTTCGGACGGGAAGTGATCGACAGCCAGTGGGATCGGGCCGAAGCGATTCTGAAATCGGCAGCGACCGACGACAACGGACGATATGCGTTGGTCAGGTTCTGGTTGGCCACGGGAGTGTTCGACGAACGTGTCGAGCAGCTTGAGAAGCAAGCGGCCGAGGCTCCCGAAGACGGGGATTCGGATGGCAGTGAGCCCGATGGAAAGACTTCTAGCGACGACGAAGTGAAGCCAGAATTGCCGGCTCTCGACGTGAATCTGCTCATTATCGCTCGCCGCGCGAAGGGGGATTTGGCGGGAGCTCTGGCGTTGGCCAAGCAACACAAGCAATTCACCTTGTGGAGCGGACTGCTGATCGAACAACGTGATTGGGCCGGAACTTTGCATTTGATGAGTGAGCCGGATTTCGTTTCGGCTCCGATCGCTTTGCCGACGCGCGGTACCGCGGGCCATCCGGATCAAGCCAAAATTCCGGCGTTAGGAATTCGATCCGCCTACGAGCGTTTGGCTGGTCAACGGGAAGCATTGGGCAAGACGTTGGACGAGATCGAGCGGCTGGCGATGCTTGAACCGCAAGGCCGCGACCGCGCGTTCAACGCCATCGAAGCTTTGTTCCTGGAAGACCGTCCGCAAGCCGCGCTCCGCGTGATGAAGAAAGCCCTGCCCGCGCGGGCGTTCGATGTGTTGGTCGAGCGTAAGGAGTTTGCCGAAGCGCTGGCAATGGTCGACTGGCCGGAAAGCAACGAGATCGACAAGGCTTGGTTGGACGCGTTGCCGGTCGGCGCGGACGACGAGGCGCAAGCGGCGTTGTGGCGTTTCGAGTTCGCCTTGCGCGTGGTGCGGCTCCGAAATCTGCTCGGTTATCGCGACGAGGCGCTCAAGATGTTGGACTGGCTGGAGACGATTGCCGAAGCCGCTCCGTCCGACACCACCGCGAACAATCATTACCAATACGGCCAACATCAGTATTGGTTGAAGCTCGCGCAAGAAGCGTTTCGACTGGGCGAACGCGATCGTGGCTGGCGGGCGATTGGAAAATCGAATCTCGGCAACAGTGTTCCACCGTTCGGCATCATGCAACTGTTTTCCCAACGCAGTCGAGAGGCGGGCGGCTGGTATCACGTTCTCCGTCAGCTCGGCGACGCCCGGTGGCAATTCTTCCCGGAAGAGATGCGGCAAATCGAAGCGGTTCGCGACGGAGTGACTCCCGCGCCCGAGGCCGTGATCGCTCAATTGATCGAGCGTCTGTTTAGTCCGCACGATTCGGATTCGCCCGAACAATTTGAATCTCTGATCCGAGCGTCGATGAACGAACTGGCGACGATGCATCCGTATACACGCAACGCCACCGTGCTCGGATTGTCGGAGACGTGTGCGAAGCGATCGCGCCATGATTTGGTCGCGGAGTTGTTCACTCACTACGAATTCAACCACGCGAATCAATCGCTCGAAGAACTGACCATCGATCTGGCGAAACGAGCATTCGACGAAGGCGATTGGATCGAGGCCGCCGAGCGATACGAGGCCGGCTGGCAAGCCAACTGGGATCAACTCGGCTGGCTGTATTTGGCGGGCGAAGCGCGCGAGCGAGCCGGCGAAACGGAGCGAGCCGCGGAGCTGAAGCGACGCGCGACGGCACTGGCGGCCGACGCGGTGGCAATGCACAACTTGGCGGTGGCCTTATACCAGGCCGGTTTGCACGACACGGCGCTCGACATGTTCCGCTCGCAGCTTCGCACGGCTCCGATGGGCAGCTTTCAATGGCACGACGCCAATCGTTGGCTGGCCGAAAATGACAAAGCCCTCTCGGCGGCCGAGCGTGTCGATTTGTGGGAACATTACTTGTTGGTTGATCTCCACACGAGCTTCCGTTTGTTGGATGATCGCTATTACATTCGCTTGCCAGCTCAAACGCATCGTTTGGCGGCTCGCGCGGCGCTCGATTCCGGCGACGCGGCAACGGCCGAGCGAGAGGCGATGGCGGCGCTCGAACTGGTTCCCGGCGATGCGAAGGTGCTGGAGGAGTTGGCTCCGTTGTTCGATGCGGCCGGAGAACGCGATCGGACGGACCGAATTCTGGAAAGTGTCCGAAGGCATTACACGACGATTTGCGAGCAACATCCTCGGTGTGCTTATGCTCATAACAATCTGGCTTGGGCCAACGCTCGCAGCCATCGGCATCTGGACGAAGCGCTGCGGCACGCCGAGCAAGCGGTCGAACTGGAGCCGAAGAGCGGCGGTTATGTCGACACGCTGGCCGAGGTTCATTTCCAACGCGGCGATCGTGAGCAAGCAGTGACGCATGCCATGCGGGCGGTGGACTTGTCGCCCGGTTCGACGGAACTCAAACAGCAGCTCGAGCGTTTCCAGAACGAACCGTTGCCGACAGGGAAGCCCGCAGGGGAATAGATTTGGCAGCGGATATCTCGACGGTAGCCTCGATACTCGAACAGCGAATCATCTGGGAAGAGCCGCAAGCTCAAGTGAAGATGGCGCGGCAGGAGCCTCGATCACCGGCGGGAATTACTCGGCAGGAGCCTCGATCTCCCGAGCCTCGCTCTCCCGAGCCTCGAGCTCCCGTTGGCTACATCATTCCCATGCAGCCGCCGCTGCCGCATTGGGGCAGGCCACAGCCGCCGCTGCTGGGCCGTGGTTCGCACATCGGCAGACTGGCGCCCGAAATCGCCGGAGCGGCTGGTACGCTTAACCGTTTCTGCAACCGCACGCCGCCGCATTCTGGGCAAGCCGGCTGTTCGCGATCCCGAACCAATAGCTCAAAATCGCCGTGGCAACCTTCACACGTGTACTCGTACAGGGGCATTCGATTCGGCTCCGAGAGAAATTCAATGCGATGCGGGTAAATCGCTTGCCAACCGACGGCGTGGCCCGCGAAACTCTACCGATATTTAACGAACCTCTCGGACAATCGACAAGAGCGGTTGATCGCCACAAACACCAAGAGCCGCGACGATGCGCGGCTCTTGGCGGGATTCGTGTCGTGTTGCGGTGATGTTTACTTCTCTTCTGCCTTCGGTTGGCAATATGTCAAGGCCAACAACGCGTATCCGGTCACCAGATTCGCATCGCCCTCGAGCCAGCGAGAGTTCTCGTTCACCCACGAACCGTCGGCTTGTTGACGCGAGATGAGCTCCTTGGCCAACTCGGCTCGCCAATGATGCGTCTTGCCTGAAGCGTCCGTGAACTGCTCTTGGCCGATGGCATCCAGCGCTTTGCCGAACAAGTGGTAATAGTAGTACAAGCCGGAATCGCCCATGCCGGGATTCTCTTCCAAGCTGTAATGCTTTTGCACCCATTCCACGGCCGCCTTCACACGAGGATCGTCCGGCTTGACGCCCGCGTAGATCATGCTCTTCAAACCGGCGTAAGTCATCGAACCGTAGCTACGCAAGCCGCCGGCGTCGGTCTCGCCCGCTTGGCTGGAACCGCCCGCCGCCGGCGTATAGTAGAAACCGCCGTCCGGGTTCTTTGCCGCGAACTCCGTCGTGTTGTGCTCGGTTTCCAGGTTCTGGCAGCGCGAAATGAAGATGATCGCCCGCTGAATCGCTTCATCGTTATAGTCGTTGCCGGTCGCCTTCAGTGCGTCGATCATAAAGCTGGTGTTCGACAAGTCCGGACGCTTGCTGCGGCCATAGCCCGCCCCGCCGTAAGCCACATCCGACGGGTCCTGGTCTTCGCCCTTATCCCACTGCAATTCCTTGACGAACGACTCGGCCTTCTTCAACAGCGAATCGTATCGGCCATCGCGGTTCGCTTCCGCAAGGGCCAACATCGTTAGGCACGTCTCGTAATTGCGGTGCGTCGAACCTTCGCCGTAGAAGCCGCCGTCCTCGCGCACGGTCTTCTCCAAATACTTCAAGCTCTTCGCGACGGCCGGATCGTCGGGCGATACGCCGCTGCGCAGCAACGCCGTTGCGACCAACGCCGTCGGGCCAATTCCGGCAAAGCTGCTGTACGAGCCATCGTCGGCTTGGCCCTTCACCTTCAGAAAGTTGATGCCCTTGGCGACCGCTTGCTCGATCGCTCGCGAGTCGGCTTCGTCGGCCGCCCGGATCGTGGTGACGGGAATCAGAAACAAGGTCAACAGCAGACCTACGACAATGCGATGTAACATCTCGAAATTTCCTCGCTACTGGGTCAGGCGAATCCACATTGGGCCAACAGAAGTCGCGACATTCTAGGCAAACGGCGCGCCGTATGTATTAAACCAGGCGTTACGCCGTCGGCGTCGTAAAATGCCAGCAAAACACGGGGTTCACCGACTACGACGCCACTCGTCCATGTCGATTGAAACGACAAACATGTCGATTGGTTCGACATGTTCGAGCATAACTTCCACTCGACCACGACACGAATTTTCGGTCCGTTCCGCCAGTTGTCCCGCGGAGCCACAATAGGATGAATGTTTCGTCATTCACAATTCGAGCTCCGAGGCGTTTGATGCGGTGGCCCGTTCGTAATCAGATTCTGTTGCCCACGGTCGGTCTGATGGCCGTAACGCTGGCCGGCGTCAGCGTGCTGAATGCCTATGTTTCGGTTCGAGCGGCCGCGACGCGAATCGAGAGCCAGTTGCGTGACTTGGCCGGCACGCTCAGCGACTCGAACTTCCCGCTGACCGACGCCGTGCTGCGCCAAACGCGTGGGCTTTCGGGGGCCGAGTTCGTCGCGGTGGATGCAACCGGGCAGATCACGGCGTCCAGCTTGGAGTCGATCGACATGAGCTCGTTGCCCGACACCGTTGTGCCTCGCACGCCGCAGCGACTGACGCTCGACAGTTCCATCGCCGTGGGTGGCGTCCGTTACTTTCACAATCAGGTTCGGTTGTCGCGAGCCGGCGCGGCCCGCGCTGTCGAGCTGCATATTCTCTATCCGGTCGAAACTTACCGCGTCGCGTGGTGGAACGCCATCTATCCGCCATTGTGCGTCGGTGGCGTCGGCTTGGCGCTGTCGGCCTTGTTGAGCGCGGGGATCGCCGCCCATGTGACTCGGCCGTTGGATCGTCTTCGAGTACAAGTGGATCGCATCGCCGAGGGCGAGTTCCAGCCCGTCACGCTGAATCGTCGTCACGACGAAGTGCTCGAACTGGGCCAAGCGATCAATCGCATGTCCGACATGCTCAGCCACTACGAAGACGAAGTCCGGCGAAACGAACAACTCCGCACGCTCGGCCAGCTCGGCGGCGGCATCGCCCATCAGATGCGAAATGCGGTGACCGGCTGTTGCTTGGCTCTCGAGCTGCATCGCCGCGAATGTCCGCGGCAGGGCGAGGGCGAAAGCCTGGACGTCGCCGTGCGGCAACTTCGATTGATGGAGCGATTCCTGCGTCGCTTTCTCACGCCTCACAACCAACCCGCGGCCACGCACCAGCCGTTGGAGCTGCGTGCGGTGGTCGACGGAGCGTTGCCACTGATCGAACCGATGGCTCGTCATGTTCACGTGTCGCTCGGGTGGCAACCTCCCGCCCGGCCGCTCTGGATCAGCGGCGATGCCGATTCGCTCGAACAGCTTCTAATCAACCTGTTGATGAACGCCATCGAAGCGGCGGCCGACGAAGCCGTGCAAGCGACCGATCAGGGCAGCGTGATTCTGCGTGCGGCCGCCTCGGGCGACAAGTCCGTGCGGCTCGAAGTGATCGACTCAGGTCCCGGTCCGGCGGCGGAAGTGGGCGATCGGTTGTTCGAACCGCTGGTTACCGGAAAGCCGGACGGGACCGGGCTGGGGTTATCGGTGGCCAAACGCATCGTCGAGCAGCATCGAGGCCAGATCGGCTGGCGGCGCGACGGAGCGACGACTTGTTTCTACGTTGAATTCCCTTTGTTAGCAGCGGAGCCCGAGCGTGCCGAAATTGTTGGTGGTTGATGACGAGCAGGCAATCTGTTGGGCGTTGCGGCGGCTGGCCGAAAGCCTCGGGCACGAAGTCACAACGGCGTCGACGGCCGAATCCGGACTGGAGGCGCTCGACCAATTCCAGCCCGACGTGATGGTGATGGACGTGCGACTGCCCGGCATGAGCGGCTTGGAAGCCATCGAACATTTTCGCCGCCGATTGGGTCCGATCCCGATCATCGTGATTACGGCCTACGGCGATCTGGGGACGGCGGTCGAAGCGATTCGCGGCGGAGCTTTTGAATACCTTATTAAGCCATTCCCGCTGGACCATGTCGAACGCGTGCTGACGCGGGCCTTTGAACGAGGCGGCGAGTCGCCACCCGAGGATCAGCAGCGCAGCTATATCGGCGGACTGGTCGGCAACACGCCCGCGATGCAAGAGGCATTCAAACGCATCGCGTTGGCCGCGGCGTCAGACGCCTGCGTGCTAATCTCCGGCGAGAGCGGCACGGGAAAGGAGTTGGCCGCGCGAGCCATTCATCGCTTTAGCCCGCGAGCCGAACGGCCGTTCGTGGCGGTGAACGTGGCGTCGCTCAGCCCGACGTTGGCCGAGAGCGAGCTGTTCGGACATGTGCGCGGCGCCTTCACCGGCGCGGATCAAGCTCGCGTGGGTCTGCTGGTTCACGCCGATGGCGGCACGTTGTTCTTGGACGAAGTTGCCGACATTCCGATGCCAGTACAAGTGAAATTGTTGCGAGCACTCGAACAGGGTGAAGTAACGCCGGTCGGCGCGACCCAGCCGCAACGCACGAATTTTCGCGTGATCTCGGCCACGCACCAAAACCTGCTGCATCGTGTGCAACAGGGCGAGTTCCGACATGATCTGTATTTTCGCCTGTGTGCGTTTCAGATCGAGATGCCGCCGCTGCGCGAACGCCGCGACGACGTTCGCGAATTGGCTCAACATTTTTTGGAGCGATCCAAACAACGTTCGACCCAGGGGCGGCCGACGATCAGCGATGCGACGGCCCAGGCGCTCGAGCGCCGGCCGTGGTATGGCAACGTTCGCGAATTGCGAAACGCCGTCGAGCATGCGTTGATCCTGGCTCGCGGCGGCGCGATCCTGCCCGAGCATTTGCCGGCCCCGGTGGAACCGAGCGTCGTGAATTCGGCCGCTGAAAACGCGGATCCCGAATCGTTGTTGGTCGAGTTGGTCCGTCGTTGGGCCGAGTCGCACTATCGCGAGTCGGAGGACGTCACGGATCTGTATGAACAACTGCTGCGAGTGATCGAGCCGCCGCTGTTCGAGGTGGCGATGCAAAACAACCGAGACCAATACGCCGCCGCCGCCCGCACGCTGGGCCTGCACCGCACCACGCTAAAAAAGAAACTGGACCAATACGGCATCTCGGGCCAGTAACGAAAAAGAACGCGTTGGATTCCAACGCGGCTCGACGAACGCATTTCGCTTCCTACATGGATTGCATATATCGCAAACCACGCTTAGGCCAGTTGCACGGATTCCCCAAGTTGGATCGTGGCTTAACCACGGTATATGCCAATGTTGGGCTATCGCAAAAATCCGTCGTTGTTCCGAATCGAAACTCCGTTCCCCACAGCGTCGAAACTCATTCGTGAAACGTCCAACGATTAGCGGCTAGGCTGTCGAGATGCTCATAGTAATGCCGCTGCTGCCGATTTACGGTCCTCGATTTGATCGGTCTTACGATTGTACTGTTGGGGATGACGACGTTCATCGTTTTTGGATTCAGTTCCAAGGAGTAAGCCGTCCGAGTCCGCTGACTGCTGAGGGGTTCAGGCAATTCGTCTAGGAGTTGAGAAGCGGGCCGGCGGTATGGTCCTCGGCAGTGTGATTTGGGCTCGTTCAGCTCTTCATGTGGCAATGAGCCACCGACGCCACACTGGTTGAAGGAACCCGCCATAGTCACACCGACCGAGGCCAGTTGGTTGCGGCTCTTCAAAGTGGAAAGGCCCCGGGCTCAATGACTCAAACGGGGCAGAGGGTTACAACAGGTTGACCGCGCTCGGCAAGTCCTTTTCGCCAAGGACGACGTTCAGGTTGCCCGGCCGATGCGATCTTTTCCAGGACTTCCAGTTCACGCAGTCGCATCAGCGTTGGGTTGTCGGCCAGCAGCTTGGCGGTGTTGGCTTGGCTGCGCATGGCGGCCGTCTCCTCGCGGCGCGAGATGAGGTTGGCCTCGGCGGCCTTCTTGGCCTCCGTGACCTTGTTCATCAGGTCCTTCATGTCGCCCGGCAGGATCACGTCCCGGATACCGACCGATACGATCTCCAGACCCAGCTCGCCCGCGCGGCGGCGTACCGCCTGCTCGATCTCCTGAGCCACGGCGTCCTTGTCCGTCAGGAATGCGTCGAGCTCGCGTGCGCCGACGATGGCCCGCAATGCCAACTGCGTCTCGCGGTACAGAGCCTGGCGGACATCGTCCGTCGAGCTGACCGCCTTCCGCGCGTCGGCGATGCGGTACGTGACCAGTGCGTTCATGCGCAGGCTGACCTTGTCCGACGTCATGATCTCCTGACCGCTGACGTCGATCGTGGTCTCGCGCATGTCGATCTCGACAACCCGGGCGTCCGCCGCGCCCTTCCAGAACGCGTACAGACCCGGCCGCAGCGTGTCGACGTACCGTCCGTCGATGAACAGTACACCCACGCGGTCGCGGTCGACCGTGCAGATGTCGAGCAACTGCTTCGCCATGTGCGTCTTCGCGATGACCTTCAGGTCCTCGTGCTCGAACCGCACCTGGCGAACGTCGATCACCTCGACACGCACGTCGCGGACACCGTGCCAGTAGGCGTACAGGCCGGCGGCGAGCAAGTGCGTGAACCGGCCGTCGATCCAGACCAGACCACGCTGGTGGTCCTTCAGGTCCATCACAACCGCGCGGTCCTTCAGCACACCCGACTTGACGATCATGTCGAGCTTGTCGTGAGCCAGCCACGCGTCGCGCATGTTGGCCACGTCGACGCGGACCTTCATCAGCGGATCGAACAGCCAGTGCCGACCTTCGCTCAAGAGTCCCTTGAACTCGCCGTCACGGAAGTACAATCCCATCTCATAACTACGGATCTTAATTCGCTTGAACAGCATCATTGGATTGCCCTCCTTTCTGTTATCAAGGGCGTGGTGTGTCATCATCGTTTAACCGCAAGCCCAACGGGCTGCGCGTGTGCTGCAATCGATCGTCCAACCGCGCTCCACACGCACGCCGTTGGCGTTGCGGTTAAACGAAAGAGACGCCGTTGGAAGGCGGAACGTTCGCGGATCACATGAACTGGCACGGAGTGCTGCTTGAGCGGTCACCGCTGACGGTTTTCGACTGCGTCGGCTGATGAGTTCGCGTCGGGCCGCAGCCCGTGGCGTCGCTCACCAGCACCGGCAACCTTCCACCGACAGCGGGCAAAGGCGGTATCCGCGCACTACATGGTGTTCGTTCATGCTGCCACCGGCCGATCACTTCTGTAAGCCAGTCTCTTCGAGACTCGCCTACATGGCGACCAACTGGCAGCCGATCCTACGTACGCCCGCCTCCCTCAGGCTCTTGGGTAACGCCGATGTCCTGGCGGTTCGGGCATCGATTGCCATGATACAGCCTGTTGGTGGTGTTGGTACGGGAGTCGAACCCGTGACTTCCAGATTCATAGTCTGGTGCTCTACCCTCTGAGCTAACCTTGTCGGTAGTGACATCGTCATTGTCATAATCCATGTCCGGAACACACCGACCCGAATCCGAATGGATGGATCGAGGCGCCGCTGGTCCAGACGACATCGAAACCTTGCTTGGAAGAGACGCCGGCGAGGTCGAACCGCTGGCTTCGCCCGAGGCAGCCTTGCACCGTCTGGCTCTGGCGTCATTGTTCCGAGTCGTGAAGCCCAGGACCACGAGACGGGAAGAAAATGTCGTCATGAGAGATCATCGAAAACTCCGGGCGTTCGAGCTTGCTGACGCGCTGGTCCTGGCCGTTTACGCCGCGACGAAGTCCTTCCCGAAAGAAGAGCTGTTCGGGCTTACATCCCAGATGCACCGTGCCGCTCTTTCCATCGCCTCGAACATCGTCGAAGGCTGCGCTCGTAGCACGCAGGCAGACTACGTTCGGTTTCTCGACCTAGCATTGGGCTCGGCCCGCGAAGTCGAGTACCAGCTATCCGTCGCCCATCGTCTCGGCTATCTGCCGGACGATGTCGCCACCGATCTCAGCCGCCAGGCCGACGAGACCGCTCGCGTCCTCGTTGGCCTAATCCGGTCGTTACGCCCCGACAACTAACCTCCCTCAAGTCTCAAGCCTCACACCTCAAGCCTCTTCAGTGTCGCCGCCAGGAATCGAACCTGATCTTCGAGCTTCGCGGGCTCGCGTGCGAATCCGGCACACTCCGGCGACTCATGAGTCCTGAGACTTAAGACCTGAGGCTCGAGGAAGGATCGTTCTCTGTTCTTCCCTCAAGTCTCAAGCCTCGCGCCTCAAGCCTAGCACGCTTTATCGAGGAATCGAACCTCGTCCGGCAGATTCCAGAGTCTGCCATGCCGTCCAAAAAATCACACACTCGCAGGGCGTAAGTGAGGCTTGAGTCCTGAGACCTGAGGAAACCGAGGAAAACACGCCCCTCAAGCCTCAAGCCTCACACCTCAAGCCTCGCAAAGCATGAGAGCGCGAGAGTCGAACCCTGTCCGCCAGTTTTGGAGGCTGGCTGCTTCTCCCAGGAGCACGCTCGTGGAGTGAGAAACTCCCGGCGACTGGAACCAGGGAGCGATCGTTGTCAATTACTTCGCCAGCTCGACGTTCCAGTACGCCTCGCTGACGAACTTCGATGAAGCTTTCCATTCGCACTTCGTGCCGCGGTGTAAGCAGGTTCCACTTCGGCTGTGCTGGCTCGTTGCGGAGTCGCAGCTTGGCTTGCTGTGGCGTGCGGTCGGCCTTGCGGTGGTTGCACGTCAAACCATCCAGCACGCAGTTGATCCCACCGCGACTCGCCCTGAGCACAGGCACAACGTGGTCGATCGTCAGTTCCTCGCTGCCGGGCTGCCGACCGCAGTACTGGCACGTGTAATGGTCACGCTTGAAAATGTTCCGACGGCTGAACGAGACGGCCGCCGATGGCAACCCGGTCGTAGTCGGCGAGCGTAATCACTTCCGGCACACGCAGCGAAACTTCACCGCCTGGATGAACCGCTCGTCGTCGCGCGGACGCAACTTCGACCAATCCTCCCAGGTGTAAAGCTGGTAGTCCGTTGGATCGACGACCCGCGCGGACTCGTTCCACAACAGCACCAGCCCCGCAACACCGTGGCCACGTTCACTGGCTGCCAGTTGCGGTTCCAGCACCAGCGCCCGGGCACTGGAGCATCTTCGCTACCATGATCCATTCCTTTCTCTGTTCCGAAGGGTGACCGACAGGGGACCGTACATTCTGCTTCACGAGCAGACGTGCTACACCGCGTACACCACGGACACCATAAATGTGGGCCGCCGTCACCGAAGCGCGACGGCCCAGGTTTAATCGAGGTACAACATGCAGTGAACTGGCGTGCCTCAGGAGTTGGCAGCTTCGTTGTTCTGCACTACGCGATGCCATACTTGCAGGTAAATCGTCTTGTGATCGGGGTGCAGAAACCGCTCCCCGAACAAACGTCTCGTCCCGATCCGCAGGACGATACAACCACTCAACGCGATGCGGCTTGCCGGCACCACGGACCAATCGGCCGTTGCGGGTCATGCTTCACCTGCGTGCATCTTGGGTCGTGGCAGGAAGAACCACTCGCCTTGTCGCACGCCGCCGCTGTCTTTCGGCGATGACGTCGGTGCTTCACACCCTTTCGCTTCTGCTCTCGCTGCGTCTCCAGGCTTCAACGCCTCCATCGCGCGCGAACGGTTGTTGTCTGTCGATCGAAGGCAGCGAAGCAACAGACTTCAAATGTTGTTCGTCGTGGCCGCACAAGTAAGCGTCCACCAATTGGCAAACGCCAGCCTGAGACATCAACACCAGGTGACGCTGCTTCGACTTGAAGCATCGAACGCCTCAGCCAAGACGTTATCCCCGGTTGGGTACTTGAGCTGGTACACTTCGCGATCGCCGTTTTGTCGAACGTCAATCTCGAAAGCGTTACCTGCAAATCTCGACGAGCTTCATAGCGATCGCCTTGAATGCGTCTTGAATTAGTGTGCTCATTGTCTTGTCCTTTCCGTTCACGCGTTACGTCACGCATTTGCTCAGCGGAGCGAGTCGAACTCGCAAGGCGTTTAGAAAATGCTCGACCGGCTTCCAACCGGGTCCCGTCGCCAATCGGGTTGCCCTTCCGTTTTCAATCAGAAGCTCGACCAGGAGTTGAACCTGGACCATCTCGTTAGAAGCGAGATATGATTTCCATTTCACCATCAGGCCATCAGCCCGGAAGGCATCAGGTTGACCCACATGACCTTGTGGAGTCACACGGTTTAGCAAACCGGCCCGGCGGGTATATCAACTGCCTTCCGTATGTTTTCAATGTCAGTGGACCGACCGGGAATTCGGGCCCGGATTTCCGCCACGCCAGGGCGGTGTCTTCCCCGTTGGACCATCAGCCCAGAATCAAGTGGACCTGATCCAGGTCGAACCAGTCTGCACCGACCTTGCAAGGGTCAGTCGCCTCCATCAGCATGAGCCCATTCATTGAGAGGAGGTCCGTTCGGGAGTCGAACCCAATCTCCCGTCCCTTACCACGGACGCGTGCTACCGGAACACCTACGAATATTAATTCATAAGTGATCGCGGATGGAATCGAACCATCGATCTCCTGGTTCACCCAGAGCGTCTTCTGCGCTGGACAAGATCGTCAGTGGAAGGCCGAAGGTGGGCATCGAACCCACAAAATCGCCACGCTCTCGACGTGACCGCTTTGCCTGTTTGCGTACTCGGCCGTAAGTGGCGGGTCCGGGGGTCGCACCCGGCAGTCAGGCTCATGAGGCTCCGATGAGCACTGGCCCACCCGCAGTTGCGGAGTCTCGGTATCGAGCCGAGCGCCGACCGTATGAAAGTCAGTTGGACACCTGTCGCACCTGCAGTGTTTCGAGTAGCGAAGGCGAGATTCGAACTCGCATGTCCCGGCGGACGACGTTCTGACGTCGCGCGCGTATACCTGTTCCGCCACCTCGCCATATCGGCCAGCCCGTACAGAGTTGAACCCGTATCGCGGAGGCTTGAGGCTCGCATCACCTGCCGTAGGAAGAACAGGGCCATGCTTTCAGTGCGCCCGAGCAGGAGTTGAACCTGCAAAGCTCGAAAGCGGGTGGGTTACAGCCACTTGGGCCTGCCAATGCCCAAGTCTCACGCCTCACGACTCTCAGTAGCACGGGTGGGAGTCGAACTCACAGACGATCACGAAGTTTTGAGCTTCGCCGCTTTACCGGTTTGCGTACCGCGCCGTTTGTCGCCTTTCGCTCCGCGAAAGTAGCGCTGCTTTCGCGGAGCGAAAGGCGACTCTCAGCGTCCCCGATGGGATTTGAACCCACGATCTCCTGCGTGACAGGCAGGCGAGCACTCCGCTGCTCCACGAGGACGTATGAAAGTAGCTCAGGCGGGATTCGAACCCGCAGCATCTCTGGTTCTAAGCCAAAGTGGTCTGCCAATTGCCTACCGAGCCATGCGTGTTGTCAGTACCCAGAGCAGGACTCGAACCTGCAAACGTCCGGCGACCAACCTTCGGTCGGTGCCCGAGCCGGACCGCTCTGCCGATTGGCGTATCTGGGCATCGTGTTGCTGAAGTAGTCCTGGAGGGACTCGAACCCCCGATCCGCTCCTTGTAAGAGAGCTGCCTTCGCCGCTAGGCCACAGGACTGTTGTTGAGTGGACCCATCGGGAATTGCACCCGAATCTCTGGCATGCGACGCCAGCATCTTCCTGTTGGACGATGAGCCCATCTTTCGGAGCGGAAGTCGTGAGACTCGAACTCACAAGCGACTCGCGTCGCCACCTGTTTTCAAAACAGGCTCCTCATCCAGCCGGATGACTTCCGTCCTTTGAGCTGCGGGAGTTGGAATCGAACCAACGGCCTCCACGACCAATCCGGCCTTATGGCCGATCGGTGCCCGGAGCCAGGCGTCACTACCAACAGCGACTGTCCCGCAATGGTTGTTGTGTGTTTCAAACGACACGCATGTTCGTGCATGGTTCGCCTCGAGCTGCGGGGGTAGGAATCGAACCTACGCCTCCTGGTTCAAAGTCAGGCATCACTACCAGCAGCGACTACCCCGCATCGTTTCACAGAGGGACGGGCGGGACTCGAACCCGCGCGCTGGTACTTAACAGGCACCTGCTCTGCCGCTGAGCTACCGACCCATCAATCTGAAGAGTGCTCTGCGGGAATCGAACCCGCCTCGCCAGGTTGGAAGCCTGGAGCCTTTGCCGCTCGGCCAAGAGCACGTTGTTTGTCGTTCAGCGGAAGGAGAGGGAGTCGAACCCTCAAGGCTCATCGCTCGACCGCTTTCGAAGCGGCTGCCATCGCCAATTGGCTTGCCCTTCCGTTTTCATGTTCACAAGCTGCGGCGGCAGGAATCGAACCTGCGTCAGGGCGGTTAACAGCCGCCTACCCGTACCAACACGGAACCCACCGCAATCATTAAGTCAGGATGGTTGGATTTGAACCAACGATCTCGTGCTCCCGAAGCACGCGGAATGCCAGGCTTTCCCACACCCTGATATTGAGAGCGCCCAGCGGGAATCGAACCCGCACTTCCGCCATGGCAAGGCAGTAGGCTGGCCTTTACATCATGGGCGCTTGTTGCGTTTCAAATTGTCAAAGATCATCAGAGCACCGGGCCGGACTCGAACCGACGTCGCCGCATTACGGGTGCGGAGTCTTCGCCGCTAGACGACCAGTGCTTGCAAATTGTCAGTAGGACCACAGGGGCTCGAACCCTGACCTCACCGGTTAAGAGCCGCGGGGTACCCGGCTTCCGGGTCGGCTGCCGCTAACACCTTAGTCCCATGTTGTTGTCTTCAGTCGGCGCGATGGGAGTTGAACCCACGACCTGCGTCTTATAAGGACGCCGCTCTCACCGCTGAGCTACGCGCCAGCGAGTAGGGCCGGAGGGAATCGAACCCACACCGTGCAGATTAAAAGTCTGCTGTGCTGCCTGTTACACCACGACCCTGTGATCGGTCTGGTGTATGCGTTTCAAGCGGACAGCGTGCATCATTGTTCTCCTGTTCATTACGCGTTCAGTGGTGGTCCTGGGAATCGAACTCAGCGCGACTCGGTTATCAGCCGAGTATGGGCAACCAGCCCTCGACTACCGTTTTTCAAGTCGGGCACCTCGGAGTCGAACCGAGACCCTCCTGCTCCCAAAGCAGGCGTGCTTCCATCTGCACCTCTGCCCGATCAATTGTTTTGTTCGTTCAGTCAGAACGGCAGGATTTGAACCTGCGATCTCGTGGCCCCCGACCACGCGCGATAACCAGGCTTCGCCACGTTCTGATCGTGTTGTTTTTTCAAGCAGCCCGTGTGGGAGTCGAACCCAACCTACTCGGCTTGAAAGACCGATGACCTCACCCGAAGTCGAACGGGCCATGTTGTGCGCGCTCTTTGAGCGCAAAGTGGGCCGGGAGGTGCTCGAACCCTCGTCTGCGGTTCTTCAGACCGCCGCTATACCGTCTCAGCTACCAGCCCAAGTTGTCGTCCGGGCACGAAAAAACCCGGTGTCACTTGCACTTGTGACACCGGGTTTTGGTAATCCCGTGGATACTCAGTCGAGTGTCACAAGCGTAAACACAGCGCGGGCGTATTCGCCGGTTGATTGGCGAAACTACCTTGATATTCTTGTTCGGATATGAGACTCGATCGTAAAGTCATCATTGTCGGTGTCCTTGTTCTGCTGACGACCACTTCGGTCGCGTGTCTGTAATAGTAGACAGAAAAGGCTCGCGAAAGGTTCACTCAATTAGCTTGTGGTTGACTGAGAGTAGGACGCCACCTTTCGGACTTATTCCCATGAACCGAGCAAGGGTGCGAATCCCTGGTACTGACCGAGCAAGTGGGCAGTCTAAAATCGCATCGGTGATTCAAAGTCGAGAGGAGACTCGCGATTCGCCCGCAACGACTCCGAGCCGATGCAGTGAAAAGGTTAGGTTGGGTTCCAGCGTTGCGAGTTCTTGAGCGCACGATGAATAGAAGAACAACAACTGACGTTCGTCTCCATGCTCCGATCCATCCACTTCCGCGCAGCCGCAGCACTTGATCCCGTCATTAGCTTCCGCCGGCTCGGTGCAGCCGAAACCGTGCTGATCCCGCTTGCCTTGGCCATTGATTTTCCAGCCCACGCGGCAATCAAACTGGCCGTCACTGCGCAATTTCCAGACGGTGCGAGATCGAGTCGGCATCAAAACACCTCGACGCGAAGGGTGCCATCCGGCCCTTATCGAACCAAAAGAAAGGGCTTATCGAACCCTTATCGGCCTCATAATCGAACGTTTGGCGGAGAAACCGCAGTCTCCTCGTTCAGCAACAGAATGATATCGCCTCAAGTCGAAGATTCAACAGGATTTAGAGCGATATCGAAAGACGAGACCAAGATCAGAAAAAGCGGAGGGCACGGGACTCGAACCCACCAGCCCCCTTACGGGGCACCTCATTTCCAATGAGGCCGCTAGCTAACACCCTCCGAACGGACCGATATCGGACACGAAGACGGTGACTCGTAGTGGCTGGTTCGCCTTTGAATCGCAGACTGCGTTGTTCCGGTGGCGAAGTGTACCGTGCGGGTTCGCTACTGGCAAGTCGATCCGGACATGGAGCGATGGCCAGAGTTCAATACGATGTCCGCGCGCGGCGCGGCGGTGCCGTGCGGCCTAGCGGTGCAATTCCTGGCGGCCGGCAAGTCTCGGCGAACGGCCAGAAGCAGCAGCTCGCCGGTCTTGGAAGTTCGGCCGTCGCTCGACAACGACCACGTCAGGCGGCAACGCTCGACGCAATTCTTCGTATCGCTCGTCCGTCGTAAACAAAAACAGGTTTCCGCCTCGCGCGGAAGAGTTGGCCGACTTCCTCGGCGTCGCCACACTTCGATTGGAACCCGAGTAAAACACCAAGTGATGGTTTGAAGCAACCGAAGTGGCCGACTCGCAAGCTGGATTCACCGGCCTGCTCACCAACCACCTGGGCCATGTCCTGTGGCGATTGGAACCGATCGACACGCGGCGCCCTATGTCCCCATAACAGCCAGAAAGTGGCTACCGCGGATGTTCCCATCGCAACGACCGCGGGGCGAGCCGCGTTTCGCCAGGCACAAGCGAACGCCGCAAGCCACCAAGCGGGGCACACCCAGCACGCCCAGCCATCCGGCGTCGTCTTGTACCGCACGCACCACTCGCGGCTCGGTCGAGCAACGTTTGTCCATCGAATCGCCAGTTTTGCAGCTAGTGGCAAGCCGATCATGATCGCCAAGCCGACCACCAATCATCACTGTCAGGCCGACTCAGATCCACGGCAGCGACACTTGCCGGCGATCCGCGAGCCAACCATCCACCATTGCTCCACACAACAAAGCCAGCGCCCGGATAGGCTGGTAGCACATAGTTCGGCAACTTCGTCGCTGGCCTAAGCTAAACAGACCAATGAAAACGCCGGCCCAGCAGAGCAGGAAGGTCAACTGCAGGCGTTGCTTGCTGGATCGCGAAGCCGCGAATGACGTATAGCATCCCCGGCACGGCGAAGATCGACCATGGAAACATTCCGGCGAGCACTGCCGGTACGTAATAGAAAATCGGACCGCGATGGTTGTCCATCGGCGTTGTGAAAGCAGCGAAAATGATGGATGCCAAAGAACTCGTTTAAGAACTCGCCATTCGTCTTCCATCCGACCGCCGCATACACGGACCGGCCACGAACAGCACCAAGGCAACGGCGGTCAGCAGTCGCATCCGCCAAACGGTTCCGCAAAAGTTGACAATGCCAAACGGCCGCCATGCTTCTCGCCAGCGGCACTGGCGATCGCGTCGCTCGGCAAATCTCGCCGCCGGGTCATGCACAACAGAAACATGCCAATCACAGCCCATCAGGAAACAACACGCCCAGCGGCCTTTGACCAACACCGCCAATCCCATCACCGCGTAGATCAGCGCGACGGCTCCAGCGACTGGGCAATGCGGAATTCTGTCCGCGGATCTGCGGGCTCAATGCCCTCCGCCTGTTGGTCGGGCAAATGGGAAAGCCCCATCTGGCGAACAGATACAGCGACAGCGTGACAAAGATACCAAGTAAACATCGGGCGTCGCCGCTCGGGCCACGATGTTGAACATCCAACATGAGGCCAAGAGCGAGGCCGGCCCACCAACCGGCTCCGGTTGCTGAACGAACGCCGTCGAAGTCGTAGGTCAGCAGCACCGTCGCGATTCCAAAAATCGCCGGGCAGGCGATGCCGCGAACTCATTGACTCCGAAGGTTTCGACCCAGCATCATCATCCAGTACATCCTGGAGGCTTATGGCCGAACATCCGCCCATTGAACGTCGGCACGATCCAGTCGCCCGCCATACATCTCGGCCGCCGTACTGGCAGAAACCTTCGTCCTGATCCCAAAATCGCGTGCTGCCGAGCCAAGGCAGCATCACGGCTGACGCCAGCAAGATCAACAGCAAGAAAAAAACGAACGCGAACGGCCATGGAATCCTTCCTCGACGGCAGGAAACAACGGGCGGCGAAGTGTAGAAACGCCGCCGCCCGCTCGCAACGCGCCAATCTGGCCGAAGCCCGCGGTATACCTATGAACCGATGAACTTCGGCGTCGTCAAAAAGCGGTGCGAGAACGATTTCGGCGGCAACCGGGTTCGTGTTGCAATTCCGCGGCTGATTGAGTCTAATGCTGGCTAGAGGCTCTTTTTCGCGCGGCGGCGCGCGTGCTTTTCAGTGGTTTCACGATATCCGCTCCTAGGCGTTCGCCTAACGTTCTGGATTGGCAGTGACGATTGTCCATCGGCACGGCGCGTGCCTCGCGTCAGCACCGATGACTGGGGATCGAAACACGTCGCCCGGCGTTTGCCAATCCGCCAGCCTTCGAGTCGTTGGCTTCAGCGTGGGTGATCGTGCAACTTGGCGGAAGCGAGCCGCGCCCGGAGAGAGGAGTTTTTGATATGCGACAGATCGTTAGTTGGGGTTTGTGCTTCGGATGGTTGTGTGTTTCAGCCACGTTTTTCGCGAGTTCCGGTCTGGCCCAAGAGGCGGACAATTCGCCAACCAGTTCCGCGAAGTCGCCGAAAGTGGGCGTCGTTGAGAAGGCGCACAGACGCCAAAGGTAAGTTTGAATTCATCGACACGCCGCTAAACGATGTCGCGGCGTACATCCCTTCGACGCACAAGACATCAACGTCTTAATTGACGAATTGGCCTTGAGCGACGAAGGGATCGCCACGGATCATCCCGTCACACGCTCGGCATCAGGGATGTAAGTCTACGGTCGGCTCTGCGGCTGATGTTCAAGCCATTGGCATTGACGTTTGTTATTGAGGACGAGTTCTTAGTCATCACAACTCCCACGACCGCCGAAACGAATTTGCCAGTCCACGTCTATCCCGTCCAGGATCTGGTCGGTGTGCGCGCGGCCGACGGAGATGCCGCGTATTACGACACTCAACAATTGATCGACCTAATCGAGCAAACAATCGCCATGGATTCTTGGGCCAGCGTTGGTGGACCAGGTGAAGCAAGAGGATCGCAAGGTAAACTGGTGGTCAGCCAAACACAGGCCGCACACCGGGAAATTGAGACACTACTCAAGTCGTTGAGGACACTAAAAGACCGTTTTGCGAAACAACCTCAGAAGCCCGTGGATTTGACCCGAGTCGTGGAAACCAATCACGAAGTCGAACAGCAAATCGCCCGTCAGCTCGACCGCAAGATCGAGGTAGATTTCGTACAAACTCCACTTACCGACGCGGCGACCTTCCTCGCCGAACAAGTGGGCGCGCCGATTGTGATCGACACGGTGTCACTGGAAGCCATTGGAATCGAGCCGGATGTGGCCGTGACACTTTCCGCCAAGGCGAAGGCGAGCAGTATTTTGCAGCGCATGTTGCGAACCGTGGATTTGGTTTACACCATTCACAATGAAGTCATTCAAATTACGACCGTCGAAGTATGTGAGCAGAACTTACGGACTCGGATTTATCCGATTTACGACTTGCTTAACGACTTGGAAGATAGTTCCGGCGTTGTTGAATTGAGAGCGGCGCTAATGGTGGTTCATCCCGAGTCCTGGGATGAAGTCGGCGGCCCCGGAGCGATTGCATTGTGGGCGTATCCGCCGGCTCTCGTCGTTTCCCAAACAAGCCAGATTCATCAAGAGTTGGAGTCCGTTATCAATGAACTGCGATCGGCACACACGGTTGGCGATGAGGCGGTCGCGGACAACGCGAATGCAATTGGGCTGTCAAACCAATTGAAAACCTACCGCTTGATCGACGAACAAGGACTCGTAGCTCACGAAGGAAAGCAGGTGATCGCGGTGCTCGAGCGCGAATTGAGAACCTACTTTCGTCAATGGCCCACCACCACCTATGTCGAGCCGCTCGCTCCGGGCACGATTGTGGTCAAAGGCAACCCCATCGTGCATCGCCGCGTAGTGGAAATCCTTGGGGCATTAGGGATTCCGGGTCCGGACGCTACAATGGCGCCCGTCGGTGGCGGCGGATTCTTTTAAGAGTCCGTATTGAAATGAACCACGTTTTTGAGCGGCGTCGACTTTCGGCGTTGTCGAGTTTTAACGAGCCTTCTGCTGGCTCAAGAGATAGCCCAGCAGGTCGTTAAACTCGGCGGGACTTAAAGTGGTCGAGAGGTTGGCGGGCATTAGCGACAGCGGCGAAAGCCGCTGAACGTCGATCGCGGATCGAGTCACCGAGAACTCTTTGCCTTCTTGGTTGGCAAATATTAGCGATTCGCCTTCCTCGCGCCGGGGCAGGCCCGTCAGCACTCGTCCGTCCTCCATCGCCAACACGACGGTGCGGAAGGCGGCGTCGACGTTGCGATTCGGATCCAAAACATCTTCAACCAACCGCGGCACGCCTCGCAGGCCGATCCCATCTAGTTGCGGACCGACCATCGCTCCTTGTCCGCCGATCTGATGACAAGCGGCACAATGTTTGGTAAACAGCCGCTGGCCATTTTCGAGCGAAGGCGAAGCGGAGTGGAATGCCGCGATGCGATCGACCAGCAGCTTCGCAAGTTGTTCGTCGACGGCGGGCAACCCGGTGGTCAGTTTGGCGATTCGCTGTTCCAGTTGCTCCACGCTCGAAGCCGACAATTTCTGCTGAATGTTCGGCTGTTGCAGCAATCGGGCCGATGCGTGGCCTTGCTCGATCATCATTAGCAACCGGTCGGCGCCGGCAGTCGATGCGGCTAGTCGTTCGGCCAGCGTCTGTTGCAGTCCGGTCGGAGCCGATCGCAGTGCCTCGCGCAACAAGGCCAGATGCTCTTCCGCGGCTGCCCCATCGGCATCTGGCGAACCGACGGAGTTGTGGTCGGCAACCGTCCATTGTTCGATCGATCGAACGACGCGAGCCTGCAGCTCTGGCCGGACTCCGCTTTCCGTCAACAGCGGCGTCAACGCGTTAAGCTCCGCCGACGATCGCGTGGCGAGTAACGAATTGGCGGCTCGCGCGGCGATCGTCGAGGGCAGATCGGCTGTGAGCATCAATTCGCGGACTTGCGGTTTCAGCTCGTTCAGCTTCAACGCGTCGACCAGATCCAGCGCCGTTGTCCGACGTTCGTCGACCAAACGCGGCGAGCTGGTGGGGATGCGAACCACCGACGGTTGGAATCGAGCGACGGCCAGCCACGCGTAGGCGTTGATGTTCATGCCGTCGATCAGTTCGATCTGACCTTGTTGGCCCGCGAACTCCGCCAAATCCCAATGCACGCGTTGTGCCGTATCGTTGCGAGGCGGCATCGCTTCGGCGATTACGCGGCCATCGTCGACCAATCGCAAACGGACTCGATTTGCGTCACTGGCCGGCTGATCGGGAAAACCGCGATGTCCGCACAGAAAGAACTCCAGCGTCGGTGGAATGACGAACGCGGGCGATCGAAGCACTCCCGTCTTCTGCTCGCCGCCCGGCAAACTGCTGAGAAACCAATCGCCGGTCTGGCCGTCCGCCGAGTTTCGACGTTCCAGATCCCAAGGATTGTCGCCCGAAACGCTGGTCCAAGCAGTTTGCCGAGCCGCGTCGGTATCGAGTAGCTGGCCGGCAACGTCGGCGGCCCAGCGTCGGAAATCCTCGTTGGGCTCAAGCCCACGGCGAGCCAGCGATTCGCGAACCGTCGAGATGATCGAACTCTGCAGATCGAGATCATCTACCGTGGTCTCGCGGGCTAGTTGGACCAACGACGAAACCTGATCGGCCGGCAGGTAGCGCGCCGCGTGGCTGAGCAGCCGCAACGTGCGATCGGAATTCGCGGGCCGCGTTTCGGCCGACTCGCGTTTCTTCTTCAAATAACTGACCAGAAAGCCGGCGGCTTGCTCGTTGGGTACGGCCACGGCGATGTCGGCCAGCGCATCGAGATCGGCCGAAGCCGCGTTGGCCTCCAGCGCGGGAAACGCTGGAGAATCACGAAGCTGATTTCGCAAGGCAATACGGATCATTTGCCGCAAGTGGGCGTCGTCTGTCGGCGCTTTGGCCAACGCGGCCAACAGAGCCGCGACAGCCGACGCGTGCGGATGTTGCCCCAAGGCGTCCGCGGCCGCTCGGCGCACGCGGGGATGTTCGTCGCGCAGCAAGTCGAAAGCTGCCTCGCGCAACGGCTGGCTCCAATCGCTCCGCTCCGCGGCCACGCGCATCGCATGCGTGCGAACTAGCCAATCTCGATCGCGAGTCGCCGCCAACAGGAGCGTCTCGTCTAACTGCCCCAGTCGCTGCAACAACCAGCCGGCATGAATTCGTCGCCACGCGTTCGACGCATCCGCGGCCGCCTTTCGCAAAGCTTCCACAGCTGACGAACCAATGCGATCGCTCAACTGGTCGGCGGCCAACTCGCGGCGCGTCAAATTCGGATCACCCAGCATTTCGATCAACGCGTCAACGCCAGCCGTCGCCAAATTCAAATCCGGGACCGCTTCGCCGCCGTTCGCATCACCCGCTTCGCCCACATACACGACCCGCCAAATGCGGCCTCGATGCCGATCCCGCTGCGGATGATCCAGCGGCACTTCATAGTGGCCAATGATGCGATTGTAAAAATCAGCAATATACAAAGCCCCGTCCGGTCCGAACCGCAGATCGACCGGGCGAAACCAAGGATCATCGCAGACCAGAAAATCAGGCTGCTCGACCGCGTGCATTGTCGAGCCGGTGTAGTCCAGACGATCCATGTGGACTCGGCAAGTCATCACGTTCCCTACAAACAATCGGCCGTGATACTCAGCGGGCCAAGCGGGTGACGTGCAAACCGCGGCGCCAGCGATGGCGGTCGAACCGTGGCTGTGGTCCATGATCGGTTGGACGAAACCCAATCCATCATCAGGCTTGCCAAAGCTGGGATAGTATCCGCCTCGCAATAACAACGACAAAGGTTTTGCTATGGCAATCCGCGTTCACCAAATCTCCGTCAGGAAGAAAAGTACTGCCGAACGGATTCACTTGCCCCCAAGTGAACTGTTCCACTCGCGAGCCATCCAGACGAATGCGGTATGAGTTCCCGCTGCGCAGCTTGATGGAACTGCCATCGCCGCCTGTGATGGTGGTCTCATTATTAAAACCGATTCATATACAGCCAGCCGTCGAAGCCGCGTCGAAATCCATTCTGCATGCCGCATCGCGTGGTTCGCCGAGCGGCCCGTACAGGATTTCGCGCCGATCCGCGCATTGGCCGTCGCCATCGGTGTCGGCGAAATGCCAAATGTTGAATGCTGTAGGCGACCACGCCATCACGATAGGGATAGAGGCCGATGGGAATGTTTAGCTGGTCGGCGAAACGTTGTGATTTGCTCGGCTCGACCGTCGCCGTCGCGGTCCGCCAGCACCTTGATCGAATCGCGTCCCGGCCGGTCTTGTCAATCGCTAACCCGTCCGAACGGATATGGCTCGGAATCTCAACCTGAATTCGCTGACTTGGACCACCGTGCGGAATTAATAGTCAATTCCAAGGCCATCAAAAATTAATATCAGACGCCAAGTTTCATCGGCTTCTGTCTGATTCAGAATTCTGTGCGGTTCGGCCGCGATGTCTCCAATTGGTATAGCGAAACATTATTAATTCGGTATTTGCGTCCTTGGCTTGCAAATGATAACGTCGCTTGCTGTTTCCTGAATTGACTGGCTTGTCAGCAATATGGCTCGGAAAAATCACCCGTTTCGGATTTTCCATCGCTCGCGTGTACAATGGATCAATTCGGCCGCGGGGCATCGACAGTAATATCTTATACTTAAGTTAAACAGAGAACTAGGAGACATAATGAATCGCGGTGTAGAGAGTTGAGTCAGCTAAGTCATCGTTATCCTTATGTCCGCTGGTGACGTTAGGTTCAAGAAATCAAGTTTTCACTCGAAGAATTTTATCGATACTCGAATACTAAACCACGAAGGACACGAAGAGCACGAAGGAAATGGCGGTTAGCCTGTTGTATTTATTTGGACAGGCGATATCGCCCATCGAGTGCGACAGGGTATCTACTCTTTTCCCTGCCTTTCCTTCGTGCCCTCTGTCTCCTTCGTGGTCAAAATGCATTCCGGCCATTGGTTGAACTGTGATAGGGCAAGTCTCACAGATCCCAGCAGAGATTGTTGGCAAACCTAGTTGCCGATGCAGAAGAGGTTCTCGAACGTGCGGATCAAGATCTTGCCGTCCACGAAAACGGGCGTAGCCACGATCATGCCTTCGAGTTCGTTGCGAGCCAGCACCTTGAATTCATCCCCCTGTGCCAGCACGAACGTCACGCCGTCCTCGCGGGTGATGTAGATTTTGCCGTCGGCCAAGATCGGCGACGAACTGTACGCGTTGCGGTTCTTCTCCAACTCGCCGGTCCAAATCGTTTCGCCGGATTCGATATTCAGGCAAGCGACCGCCTTATCGGTGCAGACATACACGCGTCCAGTTCACGGCGGCCGGCGTCGGCACGTCGGCCGAAATGTTTTCGCGTTCCCAAATGATTGCGACTGGTGATGTCGCTCTTTTCGCCCAGCTTGATGGCCGTCAGCGAAGCAGCGCGAGCATACGGCGCGACCACGATGCCGTCGGACACGACCGGCGAGGCAATCGATCGGAAAAACTTATGGCCGGTCGGATTCAACCCGCCCACGCGCCACAGTCTTTGCCCGTGGCCGCATCATGAGCCGTCACGTGGTCAGCGCCGAGCACGATTAGCTTTTTGATCCAGTTTCCCCGGTCAAGACAACGGGCGTCGAATAGCTTTGAGCTGCCTCTTCGGGCGCGTCCAAGTTGCGATCTTCTTCCACAACAGTTCGCCATTGCTCTTGTCAAATGCGACCAAGTGATTTGCCCGGTCTGCATCACCGCCACGACCACCGCGTCTTTGGTCAGCACCGGCGAGGTGCCGAGGTCCCACCACAACGTGTCTTCGCCGAAACGATCTTGCAGATTCGTTTGCCAAGCGACTGGCCATCGAAACTCAACGCGGCCAAATCGCCGCTCTTGAAGTAGACGAACACTTGCTGGCCGTCGGTCACTGCCGACGGATTGCTGCCGCTGGCCTTCGGTGCTTGCCGCGTTCGTCGCCCAACCGTCGCTCCCAAAGCTGCTGCCCGAGCGGTCGTAACAAAGGACGGCGTTCTGGCATCAATGCCGCAAGTCAGAAAGATGCGATCGCCTCACACAATCGGCGTCGAGGGCAAGCCGCGTCCGGGCAATGCGATGTGCCAATCGACGTCTTTGGTCGTGCTCCACTCGGTCGCATATCCTTCGCCAGGAGCGACTCCGTTCAATCCGGGGCGCCAGTTAGGCCAGTTTTCGGCCTGAGCAGATCGGCAACAGCAACAACGCGACGAGCGACAGCAACGAGCTTTTCATCGACGAACTCCGAATCCAAGGCAGGAATGTACCTTCTGGTGGAAAGACGACCGCGGCGCGTTCGCCGCGGCGGCGTAAACGGTCGAGTATAACCAGTCGTTCGGCCACCTAATAGCCAATCCGGCCGCGCGGCGGGTAGACTGTTCGCCTTGTCGGCGGTCGAATGGATATAACATTTGGGCGATGGAGCGAAGGCTTACTCGAACTCGACGGTGCAACTTTGCTGTGTTATTGATTGTCGCGACGCTGTCCGTTCACTGCTGTGCATGAACGTCGCTTCCGCCGGGCCAATGATCTGCGTGTGGCTGGATTTTCAAGCGCGAGCGGCGCGACGCGCTGGCCGGACATTCGGGAAGAAGCCTGGCTGCCTGGTCGTTGGGGCTGTATCTGCTGGGCATGGTGCTCGGCTTGGTGCTGGGTTGGTTGCATTGGTCGCCTGAGTACGCCCAGCACCAGCCGCCTGAACTCGAAAGTCTATTTCGGCGGTTGGGAACTGCTGTTTTCCTGCTGGTCCTGATGGTGGCTCATTGGTTGTTGTGGCGTTGGAAGCCAGCGACCGGCGCGGCGCTGCGGTTGGTTCGCATGTTCCTGGCGTTCCTGGCCAGCACGAATTTGCTGTATCACTTTACGTTTCTGTTCATCGTGCTTTCCGATCTGGATTCCTTGGGCCGAGACGCGCCGGAAGTGATCGACGCTGCGGCGTTTCGCGGTCTGATGAGCGACCCAGCGGTTTACACGCGAGCGTTGCACTTCTCGTTCTGGCCGCGTTTGCCGTGGCCGGTGCGGCGATGGCGATTTCGCTGCGGCGAGCCAACCAATCGCAGCCGCAGGAAACAGGGCCCGATAACACGGCCGGCAATTCGACGAGCGAACGGCCGTCGCCTTCGGCAGACAACCGCGATGCCGTGTGGGAGCCGCGCTGGGCGCTCGCGCCGACGCTGTTACAAGTGATCGTCGGATTCTGGTTCATGACGCAACTGCCCTCGCCGGCATTAAGGCGATTAATGGGCGGCGATCTTGTGGGGACCGTGCTGCTCCGCCGCTTCGCTGTTGTTGGCATTCCATCTAATGCACCGGCTGGCTGGCGTGGCAATGGGAGACACCGATCGCAACTCAATTCATCGAGCCGTCTCGCTGATGGTCGTGGTCGTCGTATTGATGACCGGGAACGCTCGAGCCATGCCCTCCCATCTCGCGTGCTGTACCCACAACCAGAGAAACCGGCGGTCGAAGTTACCCGCACTCTCACAACCACGCTTCACAAACACCATTCCTCAGCGACCATCAGCGGTCCCAACTTATCACTCCAGAAAACCTCACAACCATGAACCCCATCACACTTCGCACCGCCGCCGGGCGCGTCGGCTCGCATCGCGGCTCATTTAGGATTCAACTGCTACGAATTCAAAGCCGTCGTCGCCGGACAAACGACCGACGCATTTTGGGGTCAGCGCTGGGATTCGGCGTCGATCCCGAGCAACGTCCGTCGGGCAGCGGGATTCCATTGTTGTTCCCGTTCCCTGGTCGTTGGCCCGGGACGTCTTTCACTTGGCAAGATAAGACGTATCCGTTGAAGCCGCCGATGGTCGCGGCAATGGCATCTGGTTTCACTGATCACGTCACCGGCTAGTGACTGCGGAGCAAAGCGAGACGCCGTCGTGGGCCAGTTCCAAGCTTCCGTCGACGACCCGTCATTAGAACGCTGGCCCAGCGACTTTCGGATCACGGCCACCTATGAGCTGAGCGACGATCGACTCACACTAGCACTCACATTCGAAAACCCGGGCTGATCCCCCGCCGTTCGGTTTCGGCGCGCATCCTTATTTCCGCTTGCCACTGGGTGGAAACGACGCGGGCGAATGTCGGGTCCAAGTCCCCGTCCGCGATCATTGGCCTTTGCAAAACATGGTTCCCACGGGCCAGTGTGTGCCGTCGGATTCTTAGCCGCTTCGCTGCCAGCATTCTGTTCATGACGCCACGTTCGACGATGTCTTCAGCGGTTTGGAAAGAGCGACACCAAATATGAATCGTCGATCGTGGATCCCGCGGCCAAACGCACACTGAAACCTGATTCGATGAACTCAACACCGCCTGCGTCGTCTACACCCGCCCACCGCGAAGCGATCTGTGTCGAGCCTTATACTTGTTACCTGATCCATTTTGTATTTGGAATCGCGAGGCGTCTCTTCGGGCCTAAAGACGGCAGCCCAACGAGTCGTTGACCACGCGTGTGGAAATCGCCGTCATTGCCGATGCGTAGTTGTTTGGCGACGTCTACTTTGGCAACTTCACGGTAAGCACTGGCGTTGTGGCCTTGGCAAGTACCGCCGAGGCGACTGCGCCTAACAACACGTGCGGCGAATCCGTCTCGCCGTGTGCTCCCATCACGACCGCGTCCACCTCAAGCCGCTCGGCCAATCGATGGATCACCTCGGACGGTTGACCGACCACGAAATGATGTTCGATGGCCACGGCATGCCCCAACGGCTCGACAGCTCGCAACCGCTCGCGGGCCTTTGCCGCTTCGGAATCGTGAAGGTCATCTTCCGCCCCTTTTAGCGCGGGCGTCGCATGTACATGAAGCACGGCCAACGTCGCGTCGGTCTCGTGTGCCAAGAGCGTGGCATACCTCAATGCCGCTTCGGCCGATGGAGAGAAGTCCGTCGGCACTAAAATCTGTTTGACGGTCATCGGAGTGCCCTCCCGATTTCGGTGCCGTCGAGCCGCTTGCGCGTCGCGTCCCGTGCCGTGAGATTCGCGGCGGCTCGATTCGGCATCAACAATGGGTTGCAAACCTCGGACCGCGACACGGTGGGATCGAATACATCGGAGATTGCTGAACACGGCGAGGAGTTGACATGGACGACTCGATCCAACTGAGCAAAGTCGCGCGCTTTCCGAATCCGAATTGTTCCCGTTCGCACAGGACGGGATCGACGTTCCGTGTCACTATCGAGTGGCCTTTATCTCACACCTTTGCAGTGCATGTGGGTAACAGCGGTCCACGAACGCCCGTCGGCAAACGAAAAAACCCGGCTCGAAAGAGCCGGGTTTCGTGCGTGATCGTTGACCTGAGCCGAGTCGTCTACCACATATATTCGAAGCCTGCCGTGGCACCGTGATAGAAGACGTTGCCATTGTGATTGAGCGTCGGCGTGCGAATCAGCTCGGGGTTCAACAATGGATCCGGCGGGATCGGGAAGAACTCGGCCGGCGGAGTCGTGTTGAAGTTCTCGGGAGCCAGAGCTACTCCATCGACATACAGGAACTGATAACCGAACCGGAACGTCCAGGAGTAGGACATTCGATAGATGCCCATCAGGCCCGCTTCGGCAATCAAGGCCGCGTCGCCGCTTTGCACGGTTTCTTGAACCGCATTCGGGATCGAGTTGGCGGTGATCGTCGTATTCTGCTTCACATAGTTGCCGTAGATGCCGGCCTTCATTTCAGCCCCGACGCTCAGGCCCGGAACGATGCAGGACCATACATCGCCGCCCAATTGGAAGCCGGTCAAGCTGTTTTGCGTGCCGACGGTGAAATCGGCGAAGCGATCAATGGGAGGCAGGTTATCGTCGTCGCCGCGAGTCGAGTACAACAAGTTCTCGCGGAACCAGAAGTATCGCACGCCCATCAACCACGAACCTTGTACGCGACAATTGGGGCCGACCCAGCGATGCCGCACGTTCATTTCCACGCTATCGAATTCCGAGCTGTAATCCAGGCTTTGCAGGAGCGAACGGTCCGTGTCGTCGAAGCCATTGAACGGGTTCGTGCCAAAGTCGCTGATGACCGAGAACAGAAAGCCGTTCGGATCGGTGACTTGTGCACTGGCTTGGTATTCGGCCAAGCCCAAGTAGCCGAGCTCGAATGTCGTGCCCGGTCCGATCTGCAAAGCACCGGTAAAACGAAGGGCGATCTCGTCATCAAAATCCAGGTCGTTGGTCGAGAGCACGATGTTCGGCGGATTGGCCAAGCCTTGAGCCGTGAATGGCACGAATCGGGAAACCTCTTCGCGGCGGAGCTGAAGCGCCTCGGCATGCACGTCGAAATACCGCTGAGCACAGCAGCCGCCTTCGCTGTACGGCACCAACCAACCAAGTAGACGAGCCAGCAAACCGTCGTTGTAACAGTCGCCGCGATGACGGTTGCCGATGCCACCCAGCATCCCGCAACGCCGACAGCCTTGACCGCCGCAACTCATGCAGGGCGGTCCCGACATTCCCATGCCGCCGTCCATCGCCATCGCCGTTCCCATGTCCGGCCCCATCATCGGGCCGTTGTAATAGGCGCTCGTGTCCATTGGATCTTGGTAGGAGGCGGGCATCACACCATAGGGACTGCCGCCCATCATTTGCGGGGGCATTCCCATCGGCGAGCCCATCATTCCCGGTGAGCCCATCATTCCGGGCGGACCCATCATGCCGGCGCCGGCCATCATACCTGGCGAGCCCATCATGCCTGGCATCGCGGCTGGACCGGACTGAGCGTAAGGATTCGCCGAGGCGTCCGAGGGATTGCCGCCGCCGAGCGTCGACCGCGAGTAGGCGACCGGCGTTTGAGGAGCGGCCGCCTGCTTCACGATGCCTTGCGATGGCGTCGCGGCGGCAGCTTGGAATGGATCATACGAGGCTCCGGCGCCCACCGTCGGATTCGCCATGGCGGCTGGGTCGGATTGTGCCATTGTTCGTGGAGCGCCGTAGGCCATCGCCACGACAGCGAGCAAGGAGAGCATCCACGCCTTCGCGAGTTTCATCGGTTAATCTCCGCGGCACTTGAGGTTTAGCAAGTCAGCCTTTCGGCGCTGTGCCGTAAGTCGTCAATCTGTATCGGCCGGAACAACGCGCAGAATCCATACGATCTGCATTCCGAGGACAATCCACTTAATCGGCAAAGTTGTCGTCAAAATTCGACGAATCCGACCAATCCGTAAGATTTGCCCGATCCGCGAGATCCTGTCCCGGCTCTCGCCACCGTTTCCGACGTGCTGACGCTCAGGGACTTGGCAATCAAGGCAGCTTCGGCAAAGCTAGCAATGTCAACTGTTCATCAAGCTTGCCGCTGAATCTTCCGCTGGATTTTCCGCCGTTGCCGCTCGACGTGAGGCGGTTCCGCCGCAAGAATTCCCACACACGCAGCGGGGCAATCGGCCAGCGACGGAAGGACTTTGTCCGCGGCAAGCAACCTAGAAGACAATGACCGGGAGAAACGAATGACCGGACGAGTTTGGCTGATCACGGGAGCGGTCTTGGGAGGGACGGGCGTCGCACTCGGCGCGTTTGGAGCTCACGCCCTCCGTTCCGCCCTGCCAGACCTCGCCCCGACGGTCGAAGAGCAGCAGCGGTTGCTGGACGTGTGGGAGACCGCCGTGCGATACCAGATGTATCACGCGTTGGCAATCATCGTCGCTGGACTGCTCATGCGAAACTCGCGAACCCGTCTCTTGCCCGCCGCCGGTTGCTGCTTTCTGTTTGGCGTCGCCATCTTCTCGGGCCTGTTGTACGCGTTGGTCCTGACCGGCGTCAAACTGCTGGGCGCCATTGTCCCCATCGGTGGCACGGCCCTCATTATCGGCTGGCTGCTCCTGGCCATCGCCGCCGCGAAACACGAAAGATCGGATCACGCCAAGAATCGGGCAACTGGCAACTAATCACCGCGGAACGCTTCTCGCCTGCAAGGCGTGAGACCGATCGCTAACATTTCGGTACGACGTTGGCGTCGGCGTCGCGAAATTTTCCACGATCGAAAATGCACCTAGTTCGAGGTCACACGCAATGAATCCGCCACCTGCCGGTTGGCCACGAATCGCTTCGGCTGTCTTCTACGATGACGCGGCCGAGGCGATCGAGTGGTTGTGTAAGACGTTTGGGTTTCACGCCGAATTGGTGGTGAAGGACGACCAAGGGCGAGTCGTGCATAGCCAACTGTCGTTCGGCGAAGGCATGATTATGGTGGGACAGACGGGCAAGAGCGAGCGACCGCATGTTCAGTCGCCGCGTTCGCTCGACGGAGCGAACACACAGTCGTTATGCGTGGTTGTCGATGATGCCGACGCGCATTGCGAATCCGCGCGGGCTGCCGGAGCGGAGATTCTGATGGAGCCGGCGACGCAAGACTACGGGCCCGGCTATTGGATCGATCGGACCTACGAAGCCCGCGATCTTGAAGGACATCGCTGGTGGTTTCTGCAACGCGTGAAGACATACTGAGTCACGCTTGCCGCTCGATCCGTTTCGAGCGGGACGAGCGGGGCGGATTTCGATAAGCTTTCCCGGTTCCCGCAGCTTTGGCACACATCGCGCAGCGAGTTTTCCCGAGTCGAGGAGATTAGTAATGCGGCATTGGTTGATTCTGTCGGCGGTTGTTTTCGCGACTGCGCTTGGTTGTGGACGAAACAGCGGAACCGACTCGGCCGCGACCACGAGCCGTTCCAGCAATTCGGCCGATGTCGAGTCGACCAGTCGTGACGACGCGGGAGGCGAGCCGATGGGAAACACGAAGTCGGAAAGCAAATTTACGCCCAAGACCGACGCGGAGTGGAAGGAGCTTCTGACGCCCGAGCAATACTATGTGACCCGTCAGAAAGGGACCGAGCGACCGTTTACGAACGAGTACGCCGATTCAAAGAAGGATGGCGTCTATCAGTGTGTATGTTGTGGAGCGCCTCTGTTCGATTCCGAAACCAAATTCGATTCCGGAACCGGTTGGCCGAGTTTCTGGAAGCCGGTCGGAGATCATGTCGGCGAGCGCGAAGACCGCGGCTATTTCATGGTCCGAACCGAGGTGGTCTGTAACCGCTGCGACGCCCACTTAGGCCACGTATTCGACGACGGCCCCGAACCATCCGGCCTTCGCTACTGCATCAACTCGGCGTCGCTCAAGTTGGTTGAACGGAAAACGAACAAAGATTCTGGCGACAAGGACGTTCCGGAAAACGTCACCAAGCCAAATGCCGCAAACGCCGAATAGCAGGCCAACCCTTAAACCACGGCGAGTTTCAAGCGAAGCAGCTTAACCGCCGCACGTGGATCGCCGGCTACAACTCAGCCCCCTCAAGAAACATATCTCCCGCGCACACAACGCGGCTCGCAAAGGGCCGACGATTCACACATTTGGCTTCCCCGAGAGAATTCCGGTTGGGAGGCATCATGATCGGGTCTGGAAGACATAGAAACGCAGAGGCGCGGAGGACGCAGAGTTCTTATACGAGCATTTCCTCTGCGGCTCTCTGCGTCTCCGCGTTTCAAATTCTTCCGACCAGAGGTGAATTGCTGTTCTGAACGCGCACCACTGGCAATCATCGGCGCCGCGATCGAAGTCCATCAGCGGCTCGGACCGGGGCTACTGGAAACGGCTTATCGAGAGTGTCTGGCGTATGAGCTACGCAAACGGGGATTTGAAGTCGTCGAAGAACAACCAATCCCAGTCGTTTACGACGAAGTTCATTTGGAATGCGGTTTCCGAGCTGACTTACTCGTCAACGGAAGTGTCGTCGTCGAACTAAAAGCCAAGTCGGCAATCCATCCCGTCGATAAGGCGCAGACTCTGTCACACCTTCGTTTGATGAACCTGCGGGTCGGTCTGCTGATTAATTTCCACGAAGTCAAATTGGTCGATGGATTGCATCGGATCGTCAACAATTTCAAGGAGGGATGATGATCTGGTTCGTAAGAGATAGAAACGCAGAGGCGCAGAGGACGCAGAGTTCTTATCCGAGCATTTCCTCTGCGCTCTCTGCGTCTCCGCGTTTCAAAAAAAAACGAGGATTTGGAAACGCGGAGCCGCGGAGAGCGCAGAGAGAGAAACGAAGGGCCAGGCGTTTCGGCGGGGTTGGCGCGATGGCGATCGCGGCTGGGTCACGCCCGTCGAAGATTCCGGGCGTGCCACCCAATCCGTGAATTGGTGCTCCCGTGCGGGTTTTATTCCAACGCGAGGGGCGGCATGCGAAGCATGCCCTACGAGTCCTGTTTCCATCATTGGACGGAGTCGTTCGCTAATCTCGGCCTTACGCCGATGCTTCGAATGCGGTGCGGATTTCGTCTAGGAATTTGGGGCATTCTTGGCGTGGGTCGCCGGATTCTTCGTATTCCAGCACGATGTAGCCGCGGTAGTTGGCGTCTCGCAGGATTTTGGCTAGGCGGGCGTAATCGGTGGGCTGCTTTTGCTTGTCGGGGCCGGAGATGACCACTTTCACCTGCACGTTCAACGCGTAGGGAGCGACCTTGGCGAGGTCGCCATACACGTCCTCCGTATGGAAATTGCCGCCGTCCAGATTGACGCCGAACCAAGGGCTTTTTACATCGTGGACGAAGCGGAGCAAACCTTCGGCCGTCGCCGTGGGACCGCCGTGATTCTCGAGCGCCAGATGCACGCCGTGCTGGCCCGCGTATTCGCAACACTCGTCGATCGCGGCCACCATTTGGCGATGCGTGTCGTCGGCCGAGCCGCCTTTCGGCACATGGCCGGCGAAGATCCGAATCACCGGCGCGCCCAGGATCGCGGCGTTGTCGACCCAGTGTTTCACATGCTCGATTTGCTCGCGCAGCTTCTGTGGATCGGCGTGTCCAAAGTCGTTGCCGACCGCCGTGCCGGAAACGTCCAGTCCGAGCCGAAAACAGTGCCGCTTCAAGTCGCGCAGGTACTCGGGCGTGACATCGGCCGGAAAGTAGTACGAGGTTAGCTCGGTGCCTTCCAGCCCCATTCGCGCACAGTCGCTGACGAAATCGTGCATCGTCAGTTCGGCCGCCTTGCCTTGCAGCAGGCCGCGGTAACTGTAGGCCGCCAAGCTGTATTTGAACTTCGCTTGGCCGTTGCGCTCGATCGGTTCGATCGCCCGAGCTTCGTTGTGCGTCGCGGCTAATTGTGCGGAGATAGCGGCAGCGATTCCAGCGGAAAGAAAGCCGCGTCGGCCGAGTGTTTCGGACATGGCATGAATCCTGGCGGAAGGTTGGGTGGTTCAATCGAGGAAGCCGCCAGTTTAATCCGCGCCGATCCTTGGGCCAATCTTGAATCGGCGGCCGTGAGATTTTGAAGCTTTGCGGCCGAACGGCGACGCTCGTTAGCCGGCGACTTGGGCCAGCACATACGGCCCTTTCGGAATCACGGCTACGCGAGCTTCGGGGCCGTATTCCGCCAGCGATTCGGCCAACGCTTGCTCGACGCTGGGGGCGGCTTCGACGAACAACTGGTTCTGCGTCTCGCTCGCCATGCCGTCGCTGAAGAACTTGACGCGGGCCTTGCGACGCACCTTGGCCAACTCTTCCAGTTGCCATTGGTCCATCACGAAATAGTCCTTGCCCAGGATGCATTGCACGAACGAGTCCAGGTCGGCATGTTCGTGAAAGAGTTGCTGGAACTGGGGACTGCCGATGCCTTCGGTCAGGCTGGCGGCGACGATGATCGTGCCGCCTTGTTTGACGATCGGCAGCGCGCCGGTCATCGCTTTGACCGACTGATAGAACGTCGTGTCTAACGGATAGCCGGCGCTGCTGGTCACCACGATGTCGACCGGTTCGGGCACTGTATCCAGGACGACCGACCGCACGAATCGCACGCCTTCCTCGAACGCGGCTTCCATATCGCCGGCGACCCATTTCAGCGGCCGGCGTTCGGCGTCGATCACTACATTCACAATAAAATCACAGCCGGCTCGGCGACCGATCCAGGTGTTCTCTTCATGCACCGGATTGCCGATCAAGATGCCGCAGTCGGCGTTCGGATGTTCCAGAAAATCGGGGCCGTGCCAAACTCGAACGGTTTCGAGCGCCGCGATGCCGGGACAGATCAATTTGCGGCCGCCGGAAAAGCCGGCCATCAAATGCGGTTCGATCAATCCCGTGGCGATCTTCAGATCCGCTTGGACGTAACGCGAGTCGATCCAGACCGGCACGCCGCGCGGGCTGTCGCCCAGGTACGTGTGTTGGTCGAGCTGCTGGCCGTCGTGGTTGTCGATCCGGTAGTTGTCGACGATGTGCTGGCCGACCATTTCTACCAGCTCGTCGCCGACGTTGGGCCGATGCAGTCCGGTGGCGACGAGGATGAGAATCTGGTCGCGGGCCATGCCGGCTTGTTCGAGCGTTTCGAGCATCGGCCGCAAGATCATCTCGTTCGGCACCGGCCGCGTGATGTCGCAGATCAGGATGCAGGCGCTGCGGCGTCCGCGAGCCAGTTCGGCTAGTGACGGCGAGCCGATGGGCGTTTGCAAGATTTGCCGCAATTCGGCATCGGGATCAGTCAGCGGCACGGCATCTTTGTAAGCGAGTTGCCTCATGTGCGGATGGGCGGGCAGTTGGACTTCGAGCCCCGTGCGTCCGTATTCGAGTTTCACTTTCATGGGCTGGTTGCTCGCGCGGTTATTTGCAGGCGTGGATTATTGGCGGGAGGGAGTTGGATGGCTCGCTGGCCGCGTTGGCAAGGCAGGGCCGATCTCGCTTGACGGAAAGAAAGCTCCGACAAGGCGGAGCACTCCAAAGGCGAACACGAAAAAAGCCCGACGCGTCGGCGCTGCGGGTAGCAGCTTGCCGACAAGTCGGGCTTCGTGTTCATGACGCGATGCTGGGCATGTCCGCCGCGAGGTTAAGCGGCCGACTACTTCTTCTTCTTGCCCTTGTCGTCTCCGTCCTCTTCCTTCTTCACTTTCTTCTTCTTCTTCAGCGACAGCTTTTGCACGCGGACCTTGGGCAAGCCCAGTACGTCGTCGCCTTCGCCGAAGCGATCGTTTTGTTCGAGTTTCTCGATCCGTTCGGCACGAGTCAGCACGTTGCGATTGCGGATCATGCCGGCCCGCACTCGCAAGCTTTTATCAATCGTCATGGTTCAACTCCCTGAAGGACTGTCCGTCCGGTATCTTACTCGGGTATCCGGCGTGGTTCTTGCACTCTGCGTGAACCGCTCGCCGTGTTCCCGACATGTTTGACAAAGGTTAGTTCGGGCCGATCGTTTGGGCGGAACCGGAGGGCTTGCGCCCTACCGCTTCGATGCGGAACCGGAGGGCTTGCGCCCTGCCGCTTTCATGGAAGCGGAACGGCGCGAGCCGTCCGGTTACGCGTGGCCGGAGGGCTTGCCCTGCCGCTTTGATTGTCCATTTGATCGGCTGGGTTTCCCGTTTTGGCGATGTGCGGCAACGGGAAACGGGCTAGTATAGAAATCGAACCAATTTCCAGCAACCACGGATGTTCGGCCATTTGAGGCCGGAGAATCAACGATGCACACCAAACGACCATTTGTTTGTGGCGCGGCATTGAGCTTGGCCTGCGGGTTGGCGTGGGGGTGCTTGTCGCCGATATCGCTGCGGGCCGACGAACCACTGAAGGGCGGTGGCCCGGCCAGCGCCGACGACGTGCGAATCGGCACGTTGCTGGCCCAACTGGGAAATCCCGAATTTGCGGCTCGCGAGCGGGCGACGGAGCAACTGATCCGCATCGGCATGCCCGCCTTGCCGGCGTTGGAAGGCGGTCTGGATCAGTCGGACCGGGAAATTCGCTATCGCTGCGAGCGGATTTTGGCGATCGTGCGGGAGGTCGATTTCCGCCGTCGGCTGAACGAGTTTCTGAACAATCCGGATAAGTCCGACGGGATGGGGCTGCCGAGCTGGGAGTCGTATCGCGATCGGATCGGCGAAGAGCCCGAGGCGCGGCAGATTTTTGTCGAGATGCAAAAGGCGACGCCCGAGTTGTTGGAGACGCTGGAGCACAACCCGGCCGCCACGCCCGAAATCGTGGCGGCTCGCGTCGCGGTCCTGCAGCAAGGTCTCCAAAACCCCACGGATCGCCGCGAACCGACGGTCGGCGCGGTGGCCGCGTTGTTGTTCGCCGCCGGCCAAGAGAACATCAATATCGACCACAACACGTCCAGCTACGTGTATCAGTTCGTGTATCAAAAGGGCTTTCGCGAAGCGATCACGGCCGGCCCGCAGCGAGAAACATTGCGGCGGCTGCTGGGCGGCTGGATTCGACGAGCCGACGGCGACACGGCTTATCAAGGCATGATTTTGGCCGTGCATTACGAATTGCCCGAGGGACTTCAGCCGGCGATTCGCACGCTTTCGCAACCGAATCTGGCTCAACAGCACGCGCGGCTGTACGCGATTTTGGTCGTTGCCAAATTGGGTAACCGGCGGCAGATCGAGCTGCTCGAACAGCAATTGGACGACAAGCTGGCTTACGGCGGCAATCAAAAGATCAACAACGTCGAGTACCAAAGTCAGACATTGTCGCTCTGGCTGCCTTAGGGTATCTCGTGGACGAAGATCCATGACGCTGGTTCGACCACATTCTGGCCGACGCCGCAAACGGTGTTCGATGTCAGCTCGGTCGGATTCGCCAACGACGAGTCTCGCCAAAGTTGCACTGGACGATTGGAAGCAGTTCCGAGCCAAACAAAGGCGTCCTACGACAACGGCCCGGCGAAGGAAGCCGACGCCGAGGCCGACGGCTCTTAAGGCGAGCGGCGGAAGATACTACACCGATTTCACATTCGCATCGAAATCGGTACGCTCGGATCGTCTGATCGCGATTCCATCTCGACGCTCGGAACGCGATTTCGCTGCTTCTTCCATCCGCTGTTCTCCCATCTGCCGCCCGACGTCCGATCGCATGACCAACGCTTTTCGCTGCCGCACCGACGTTGCCCGTCGTCAATACTTCGCTGCCTGCCACCCGTCCGGCCGCCCGAGCTTGGTGCCGCCGCGCGAACGATTGCGTCGCGTGTGCAACGCTGGCGGCTAGCACGATCCTGCTCAGCACGGAAGGCATCAACCTGTTTCTGGCCGGCTCGCGCCTGTCGATCGATCGGCCGCTGGGCCGAACTGCGGGCGGTCCCTGGGCTGGAAGATTTGATGTGAAAGAGAGCTTCAGCCAGATCTTGCCAGCCGTTCAATCGGATGCTGGTGCGCGGATCAAGCAGGAACATTGTTCGGCGTCGGAATCGATCCGGCCAACAACGTCGCCGAACTGTCGGCCGCCGAGCTGGAAACAGTGGCTGGACGTGAAGGGGCCGCGAGGCTGCTGCTCGACACGCGAAACGACTACGGAAACAAGCTCGGCACGTTCCGCAACGCGGTGCCGATCGGCGTCGATCACTTCGCGATTTTCCGCCGCCGTCGATCGGCGCTGTTCGAGCCGCTCAAGGAGCGGCCAATGACCTTCGTCGGGCGGGATTCGGTGAGAAGGCCGGGCCGCTGATACGGGGCAGATCGACCGGTGGGCTCGCAACGTGCTGCAACTGGAAGGCGGCATCCTCAAATACTTCGAGCTCATGGCGGCGAGCACTACGACGGCGACTGCTTGAAGGTTCGATCGTGCTGCGTTCGCGCTCTGACCCGCGATTGCAAGAGACCACTACGCAGTGTCGCCTGCCAACAACCGCTGACCGTGGCCGATCAACAGTCGTCGCGCTACGTCCCCGGCCAGTCGTGTCCGTATTGCTATCGCGAGCCGGACGAGCGGCTGCGGATGACGATCGACGAGCGGCACGAGGCGATCGGCGAGTCACCACGCCGCTGCCCGGCAGCCGCCTTACGAGAACCGCCGGCCGATCAAGGTGCCCGAACGGTTTGCCGGCGTCGGCGCGGTCGAGTTCCCCTCAGCGCTGCTTGCCGCATGCGCCGCGACGAGTGGCTGGCGTTGTTCGCGGCCGGCGCGATCGTCGATGTTCGCGGGCCGGTCTCGGCGGACCAGATCGCAGCAGCCGGGGCAAACGTACTTTCATGTGATGCCCGGCACGGTCGAGCCGGATGTGAACGCCGACATCCGCGTCGTGTACGACGAGCGCGATCCTGGGTGGTGAATAGTTCGCTCCGCTGCCGATTCACCCGAGCGGCCAGTTCAATCGCAACACGCTGACTCAGATTCTCGCGGAGGCGTATCACCCGGAACGCCCGCGCGCGTGCCGCATCGTTGACGCCAATACCACGGGCTGGTGCTCAGCCGCACGCGGCAGGTGGTCAGTCGGCTGCAACCGCAGTTCGAGCGGCGCGAAGCGGGAAAAGGCGTATATGGTGCGAGTCCACGGCCATCCGAGCGAGGACGAGTTCCGCTGCAACGCCCCGATCAGCGAGCAGACGGGGAGCCGTCGGGGCTATGAGCGATCGCCGACGACGGCTTGAATCGCTGACCGAGTTTCGCACGCTCGAGCCGCCTGCCGGACGGCACGCGTCGCGTCTCGTCGAAGCCCGCTCCGATCACCGGCCGCACGAATCAGATTCGGGTTGCACCTCTGGCATTCGGCTGGCCGGTCGTGGGCGACCTGGATGTATTCAGGACAATGGCGGAGTCGGTGACCGTCAGACCAAGCGTGGGCGATCCGCCTCTATGTCTGGCTAATGCTTGGCGCGAATCGGTTTCAATGCATCTGGCCACAGGTCAACGCGTGACGTTTACCGTTCCACTGCCTGACTGGGCAAATCGACCGCGTGACGACGACCAGTCAGAGTGACCAGCCGCGGCGTTATGGCTTAGCGGCGGTAATCTACGGCGTGAGAGTGCCGCTTTGGCGACTTTGTGTCGTGATCTAGTGCCTAAGTTGTCTCATTTGAAGTAACCCAGACCTCAAGCGATAGACGAGCACCCCTCACGCGATAAATGTGCGGTCCCAAGCGATAGACGAGCACCCTCACGTGATAAATGCAGTCCTGGGCGATAGACGGGCACCTCACGCGATAAATGTGCGGTCCCAAGCGATAGACGAAAGCACCTCACGCGATAAATGTGCGGCCCCAAGCGATAGACGAGCACCCTCACGCGATAGACGAGCGGTCCCAAGCGATAAACGGGCATCTTCACGCGATCGACGAGCACGACGCGCGAGCGAGCGAGCCGACCGGCCGGATACAAGCACGATGCGCCAGCGAGTGAGCCGACCGGGCCAAATAAAAGCACGACGCGCCAGCGAGTGAGCCGATGAACACACTTCTGCCTGCGCTGCGTGCTCGTATTGCAGCGAGTGAGTTGATGAACTCACTTGCTGTGCTGCGTGCTCGTACTGTGTCGAGGAGCCGATGACCTCATTGCTGCGCCGCGTGCTCGGATTGTGTCGAGGAGCCGACGAACACACTTGCTTGCGCTGCGTGCTCGGATTGCGTCGAGAGCGACGACTCTTCCGATCGGGTTCGCTACCAAATCGCCGACGTGTCGGCGAACAGGAAGTAGATCGTCAGCACCACGGCCAGCAGCGTCAGGCCCGCCGGCCAGGCCCAGCGCCACGGCGTGAGCTCGACGTCGCCCGAATAACGATGCTCCCACGGTTCCGACCGCGGCGCGAGTCGGCCGATCACCAGCATCAACACGACCAGCGTCGCGAACACCGCCCCCAGAAAATGAAACTCGTTCATCGCCGAGACATAGCCCTGAAACGCGGGCACGAAATAACCCATCGCGATCGCCGCGAAGCCGAGCACCAACGCGATCTTCGCCGCCACGGCCGGCACGCGGCGAGTGAACATGCCGATCACCATCACCGAGAAAATCGGGATGAAATACAGGCCGTTCATTTTCTGCAGGTAGCCGAAGATGCTGTCCTGCCCGGCCAACAACGGCGCCACGCACATCGAAGCAATCGCGATCAACCACCCGAATCGCTTGCCGGCCCGAATCACCTGTTCGTCGGTCGCCTTCGGATGCAGCATGTCGCGGTAAACGCCCAAGCTGAACAGCGTCGCCGTGCTGTTCAGCGCCGAGTTGTACGAGCTGAGGATCGCTCCCAAAATCACGGCCGCGAAAAAGCCGGCCAACTGCGGCGGCAACACATCGCGGACCAGCCGCCCGTAAGCTTGGTCCTTGCGACGCAGGCTGACCAAGCCGTCGGTGTCCAAGTCACGCAGATATTGATTCTCGCCCGCGTTGTTCGTGGCGATTACGACGCCCGGCTCCAGCACCGCGTCGATCCGCAGCTTTCGCCCGTTGTGTTCGATCGTCGAGCCCGCTCGGTCGCGAGCCGCTTCGACCGACTCGGTCCGCAACACTTCGACCGCCGCGTCTCCGTGCAGGATCACTTCGCTGGGCGCCTCGCCCGTCAAATCGGTTCCGACCAAGGCGATCTCTTCGTGCGTGATGTCCTTCACCGCCAACGGCACGCCTTCGTGCTCGACGCGGCCGTAGCGGTGGAAGGCGACGATTCCGGGCAGCACCAGAATCAACGGCGCCAGCACCTTCAGCCCGCCGGCGTACAACACGCCCTTCTGCCCTTCGGCCAACGTGTTCGCTCCGAACGTTCGCTGGATGATCTGTTGATTGGTGGTCCAGTAAAACAGGTTCAACAACGCGACGCCGGTGAACAACGTGGAGAACGGGACGGATTGATTCGGCCCGCCCAGCGAATTGAACTTCGCCGGCTCGGCCGCCCGCACTTCGCGCAGCCCGTCCAGCCAGCCGCCGTCGTTCACCGCTTGCAGACCGAAATAGGCGATCAACACGCCGCCGACCAGCAGCCCGAAACCGTTCAGCGTGTCGGAAACCGCGACCGTTCGTAGCCCGCCGAAAATGGCGTAAATCGAGCCGAGTAGGCCGATCAACCACACGGTCATCCACAGCACCGTCGTCTCGGACTCGATGCCGGTCAGTCGCATGTTCAAGATGCCCTTCATGCCGGTCGCGCCGGTGTACAAGATGATCGGCAGCAAAATCACGGCGTAGGCGGAAGATGAAAATCAGCGTCGTGATCACCCGCGTGCCGCTGTCGAACCGCTCTTCGAGAAACTGCGGCGCCGTCGCGATGCCGCTCTTCAGATATCTCGGCAAGAACAGCAGAGCCATCACGACCAGCGACATGGCGGCGATCACTTCCCACGCCATCACGCTCAGCCCGTCCGCGAACGCTGCTCCGTTCAGCCCGACTAGTTGTTCGGTCGACAGATTGGTCAGCATCAACGAGCCCGCGATGTATCCGCCCGAAGGTGCGGCCGGCCAGAAAGCAGCCGGAAGAGTTGGAGTGATCGTCCCCACGCGTCAGCCACCAAGTGACGACGCCGAATTGCCGCGGTGAAACATACGAACGAAACGAGTGTGATGTTGAACATGTCGGCTCAGCGGTCCCTTCCAGCGTCTTCTTCCACCAATGGAAAACGCCATAGCGTACTGACAAACGGAGCGGCACGCGAGCAAGGTGAACCGCCGGACGCCTTCGCGGCTTCACGAATCGGAAGCGAATGAAAGGCGGAGATGACGCCGTGTCGCACATCAGGAAGCGGAAGCGCGCGATCGCTCCGGTTTCGCGATACCGGACGGCTTTCGGTGCCGTGCCGCTTTCGTGGTGAGGCACCGGACGGCTGCGCCGTGCTGCTCTCTTGGTGAGGTACTGGACATCACTTGAGCGGAAGGAAGCGCGAGCCCGGTTACGCATCACTTGGAGCGAAGGTGAGCCCTCCGGTTACGCATCAATTGAGCGGTTGCGAGCCCTCCGGTTACGCGGTACTGGACGGCTTGCGGGCTGTTGATTTACTTGGCGTTTACAAGGGGGATTGGAGGGTGAGAGCGCGTGGACGGTCGTAATTCTTGGAGGCGAGTGACTTCGGCGGTCCCAGGCGGCGTGGTGGATGTCTCAGGGCGAACTGAGACGGGGAATTTGCTTGCCTATCTTCCTTAATTTGTCGGTTAGGCGTTCTGTGGGCTTAGCTCGTGGCGCAGCACCGCCCAGCGGCTCATGAGTTTCTTCAAGTTGAACGCCGTCGCGGCCCAGCGCCACTCTTGGCCCACGCCTTCGATTCCGCGTAGCAAAAAGCGACGCAGGTCCAAGCTGGCTTTGATCACCGCGAACGGCGTCTCGCCGAAATGTTGACGACGCGAGTAGGCCGTTTGAGACGCCTCGGTCTTCATCCGCTGGCGATGACGGCGGCGAGCACCTTCGTGTTCGTCGTGCATCACTTCGCGGCCCCGCTTCGACTTCGGGTTCTTACGACAACGGTCGGCCAACGGGCAGCCCTCACAATCATGGCAAGTATAAGTATGTCGTTGGACCGGCTTGCCGCCTCTATAAGTGGTATTCTCTGTCGTGCGATGTGGCAGCGGTTTGCCGGCCGGGCAGTAATAACAGTCGGCTTGCTCATCATAGATGAATGCCGATTTATCAAAACGTTTGGTCTGGGGATTAATCGGCAGTCGGTCGAGATCCTCATCGGCGACCGGTTGTGTGAGATCCTCACGCACCGCCGGGTTGTCCATGCATTTTGTCTCGGCCAGCGGTCCGATCTCCACATCTTGGCTTCCGCCAAGGTCAGATTCTCGCCGGTGGTATAAGCCGAGCCGACCTAACGCCTGCCTACTTCCACATCAAAGTCCGATTGGCATCGCGTCGATGATGGAACCCAACTGATCGTGCTCGACATTGCCGATCACCACGTCCGCCATCACAATCATCCCACAGCCTGTCTCGGTCGTGACCATCGGCGTGTAGTTCGCCGGTGCAGCTGCCACCTTCTTGTTCGGCAAGACGGCTGTCTGGTCGGTCTTCGCGGTTGAGCCGACCCCTGGCTACCATAAGTTTTACGCACCTCATCCATGCATTCTTCGTCGTTTCCATAAGAGCCGCCAGTTGCTCGCGACGCGTTCGGGTGCTGGCGACCGCTGTCGGCAAACGATCCGCCGAGATGTCTTCGCCCAGCAGGTCTTCGTCCAGCGAATCGTTGGCTTCCAGCGTCGCCAAGGCCTCGACGATCTGTGAGTCCAATTGCTCTAACGCCCGCGCCAGCCGCTCGCTGGTCCACGTCTTATACCGATTCGCATTGGCCAGCACCCGAGTGCCGTCAATACACAGTTCCGCTAGGTTCGCGATCTTCAGATTAATGGCCAGTTGGATCATCTGCCGGAAGATGCCCCGCAGCTCCTGGCTGTGCCGGCGGCGAAATTCGCTGAGCGTCGTGTGGTCGATCCGTCGCCCCGATGTGAGCCACATGAAGTCGATCGAGTGCTTCAGCTCATATTCCATCTGCCGGCTGCTGCGAATTCGCCGGATCATGGCAAACAACAGAGTCTTAGCCAACACGCTGGGATGAATCGGCGGCTGGCCATGAGACCCATGATAGGCCGCTTCCCACGGCGTCCAGTCCAGCCGATCCAGGATTTCATCGACCAAGCGAACCGGATGATCCGCCGGAATGAGCTCTTCCAAAGCCGTGGGAATCAACACCAGTTGCTCGCGAGCCACCGGGCGCATCTTTGCCAGTAATTCGCCTGAGTTCGTCGACCCACGCCCTGCCTCCCCGCCAGCATCCACCAACAAATCCCCACCGGCCCCCAAAGTCTAGCAAGCCAAAACCAATCGCCTACCTCCCCACCGCTCAATGTGCGGATACACAAAATCAACAGCCCGCTTGCGCCGTGCCGCTCTTATGGTGAGGGCAACCGGACGGCTGCGCCGTGCCGCTTTCATGGGGAGTGCGCGCCAGGCGGGCTTGGCGCCATCTTTATCAGGACGCAGATTGCCGTCGGCGTGGGCCGTGTGTGGCAATCGTCAGTTGATCGGGGGCCAGCGACATGCCGCGAGCCGTGTTGGGCAACTTGAACTTGTGAAATCCCGTCCTTCTCGCCGGGCTTCCAGAAGAACAGCCCGCCGCCGCCTCCGCCCGACAAGCCGATTGTGAACTGCTCGGGGTGAAACGCCACGCCCCAACCGCACCCCTTCACGTCCTCCTGGGCCAAGTGCTTCACGACGCTTTCGCCCGTTTCGGAGCGAGAAGACTTCGATCGCCGGATTGCCGACGCCGGCAAAGGCGTTGCTGACGTTCGTGATGCCGCTGACCGCCACGTGCTTACCTTCGGCGTCGATCGCCATGTCCTGGAGCTGCCGCTGATGATGGCGTGAAACGTCTTGTCGTATTTCTGCAACCGGCAGCTGGAACTTGCGAGTCGGCTCGCCGCCAGCCACGTTCCACTCGAACAGATTCATCTGATGATCGCATCGAGAGCAGCTCGCTGGCCGTCGGGATGAAAACGCCACGCTATACACGTGCGATTCGTGCCTGGCGAATTCGCACCAAGCTGCCGTCCGCTATGTTCCACAGTTTGACCAACTGATCGTTGCTGCCGGAAACCAGCAGTTGGTTGTCGTAACGATCCGCAACGCTGCGGACCTGAAGCCCGAATGGGCCTCGACCGTGCGTGCCGGCTTCGGCTCGTCGCCCTGGCGCGGGCCACCACACGAGGCGGCCGTCGTAGCCGCTGGTGACGCGTCGCGCCGTCGGACGTGAAGGCCATGCCGTTCGTCCAACTCCCGTGGCCCGCGAACCCTTGGCGACCGGTTCGCCTCGACGTTCCACCGCCATACGCGACTGTCTTGAGCTGACGCAAAGACGAACTTGCCCGTCGGATCGAAACGGCAGTTGATAAGCGGGCTGGCGTGTTTGATCGTGCGAGCGACGTGGCTTTGAGCAGGATCGGCGGCCATGATCGACACCTTCAGATAAAGGGCGTGGGCGATTGGTTGGCGGAGATGAGGTGATGTATTGCGAACGAAAGAGGAAAGCGGGGACAAGGCCCCGCAGCCCCAATTGTTCTGCTAGGCCAGCAGTTCGCGAATCGGTTCGCGGCGACGGATCGGCCAGCGGCGTGGGCTTGCCAGCCGCGTCGATCGACTCGGCCGAGTCGATCCCGACGGCTTGCAAATAGGTGTGGAACAAGTGGCCGTGATCCACTTCGCGATCCGAGACGGCCGTGCCGTTGGCGTTCGTCGCGCCGATCACCGCGCCGCGTTGAATCCCCGCGCCGCCCAGAGCCACGGACCAAGCCGTGCCCCAGTGATCGCGGCCGTAACGGTCATTGATGCGTGGCGTGCGACCGAATTCGCTCATCACCACCACGAGCGTCGTCTCCAACAGACCGCACTCGTGCAAATCTTGAATCAACGTCGCGAACGGCCGATCGAACTCGCCAAGCTGCTCGATATGGAAATTGAAGTTCTCGTGGTGCGTGTCGTAATTCGTGTGCTGCACTTGCACGAACGTCACGCCTTGTTGCAACAATCGGCGAGCCAGCAAGCAATGGCGTCCGAAATCGTGATCGCCGTATCGCTGGCGGTCCGCGTCCGATTCCAAAGCGACATCGAACGCTTCGCGGCGTTCCATCAATCGCAACGCGTTCTCATACGAGCTGGTGTATGCCTCGGTCATCGCTGTGCGGCGACGCGACAGGAATCGTTCGTCGGCCCGGCGACGTAGCTGATTGCGTTGGTTGTCGATCTCGACCGATAGCGAATCCGGCCGAGCGATGTTCTGCGGCGGCTTGCCATCGCCCAGCGTGACGCTGGAATAAGCCGCGCCGAGATAAGCGGCGTCGTTGCCTCGCGACCCGCCGTTGCCTGGCACGATTTTGATATAGCCCGGCAACGCGCTGTCGATCGGGTCCAGCATCTTGGCGCTCACCGAACCGAGATGCGGATAGGCCGAGGCCGCCTCTTGCTTCCGCCCATGCTCCATCGCATAGCGTCCCTTGCCGTGGTCGTTTTCCTTGGTGTTGATGCTTCGCACGATCGACAGATGATGCATCTGCTGAGCGGTGAAGGGGAGCAGTTCGCAAATCTGAATGCCGGGCACCGAAGTCGCGATCGGACGGAACGGCCCGCCTGTATCGGTGCCGGGTTTCGGATCCCAAGTTTCAAGCTGGCTGACTCCGCCCGCCAAGAACACGACCAATAGTTGTTTGCCGCGCGTCTGCAGCTCGCCGGCCAAAGCGTTGGGCAACGACGACGACACGCAGCCCGTCGCCGCCACTCCCGCAGCCAAACCACCCAAGAACGATCGTCGAGCAATCCGATGCTCGACTTGGCCGCAAGCATACTCGCACTTCATCAGGCAACTCCTTTTCGAGCAGTTTCGCGCCGGGCAGGCTTCATGGGGCGCGGAAGGTAGGACAATCAAATCCGGCAGGACGAATCGGCGGACTTGGATAGGTTAACGGACCCGCCGCGAATGTTCAACAGAAATAGGCCAGAAGTTCGATCGTACCGAGTGGGGTTTGAAGGCCTGTCGCGTGCGCGTGGTTGGCCGGCGGGGATTCGGTTACAATTCCGCTTTCGCCGTTTTTCGCTACTCCCGAAAGTTAGAGGTTTCCCGATGCGACTCTGTTTTCTCGCATGGTTGGCCGCGTTTGCCTGTTGGTTTTCGTTGAATTCATCGTCGCCCGTGATCGCGGCGGACGAGCAGGCGACGCCGGTCGAGCAACTGCGATTGGCCGATGGATTTCAAGCCGAACTGCTGCATTCGGTTCCGAAGGATCAAGGGTCGTGGGTAGCCATGACGGTCGACAATCGCGGCCGGCTGATCGCTTCCGACCAGTACGGCAAGCTGTACCGTATCACCGTGCCGAACGGCGGCGGTCCGATTGCGATCGAAACGTTGAACGTCGAGATCGGGATGGCTCAAGGGTTGCTGTATGCGTTCGACAGTTTGTACGTGAACGTGAACGGCGATAAGCCGAAGCCGGCCGGACTGTATCGACTGCAAGACACCGATGGCGACGATCAATTCGACAAGATCACGTCGTTGGTCAAGCTGAACTTCGGCGCGGAGCACGGCCCTCACGCCGTCGTGCTCGGGCCGGACGGCAAGTCGATTTATCTGTGTGCTGGCAACAATACGTTTCTGCCCAAGCCCGCGCCGTCCGAGTCGCGGGTGCCGCGGATTTGGAGCGAGGACCATCTGCTGGGCCGCATGCCGGACGCGCGCGGCCACAATGCCGATCGGCTGGCTCCCGGCGGATTCATTCTGCGGCTGTCGCCCGATGGCAGCGAGCAGGAAATCATCTGCACCGGCTTTCGCAACGAATACGACATCGCCTTCAATCCCGACGGCGAGTTGTTCAGCTACGACGCCGACATGGAATGGGACATCGGTACGCCTTGGTATCGACCGACGCGCGTTTGCCACGTCGTCAGCGGCGCGGAATTCGGATGGCGAAACGGCACCGGGAAATGGCCGGCTTATTATCCCGATAGCGTGCCGGCCGCGGTCGACATCGGACCGGGATCGCCGACCGGAATCGCCTTCGGCACCGGTGCGAAATTCCCGGCCAAGTACCAACGGGCGTTGTTCATCGCCGATTGGAGCTACGGAATTATCTATGCCGTGCATCTTGAGCCGAACGGCGCGAGCTACACGGGCACATTCGAGAAGTTCATCACTGGCGTTCCGTTGCCCGTGACCGACATCATCGTGCGACCGCAAGACGGCGCGATGTACTTCACGATCGGCGGACGACGCACTCAATCGGGTCTGTATCGCGTGACGTATACCGGCAAAGAATCCACGTCGCCGGCCGAGAAAATCGAGGCCAGCTCCGAGGTCGCGAAGCTGCGTGACGCTCGCCACGAGCTGGAGTCGTTTCATGGCGAACCGCAGACCGGCGCGATCGAAGCGGCTTGGCCGTATCTGGGCCATGAAGACCGTTTCCTGCGTTTCGCCGCCCGCATCGCCGTCGAGCATCAGCCGCTGAAGCAATGGCAATCAAAGGCGTTAAGCGAGCAAGATCCGCGGGCTCTGATTACGGCGATGGTCGCTTTGGCTCGCGTGGCCGGCGCTCAACACCCGGACGAAGCCGGCGGCTCGCGAGCTGCAATCCAAGATCGTCGAAGCGGCGCTGGGCCGAGTTGATTGGCAGTCGCTCGATGAACAAGGGCGGCTCGAGTTGCTGCGAGCCTATGGTTTGGCCTTCACGCGACTTGGCTCGCCGTCGGCCGAGATCAAGAAGACGGTCGCCGAGCGGTTCGCGCCGCTGTTCCCCAGCCAGTCGCAGTTCGTCGACCGCGAGCTGTGCCAACTGCTGGTCTACGTCGAAGCTCCGGGAGTCGTAGCCAAGACGCTGGACTTGTTGGACAAAGCCCCGACGCAAGAGCAGCAGATTCACTACGCGTTCTGCTTGCGTGGCTTGGAGTCCGGTTGGACGTTGGATCAGCGTCGCCGTTACTTCAACTGGTTCAATCAAGCGGCCGCGCATCGTGGCGGCATGTCATTCGGCGGCTTTCTGGCAAACATTCGCAACGCCGCGATTCAGACGCTCAGCGCCGACGAAAAAGCAGCGTTGGCCGAAACGCTGGCGGCGCCGCCCGAAAAGATTGATCCGGCCGAAGCGATCCAGCGCGAGTTTGTGCAGAAATGGACGGTCGACGAGCTGTTGCCGCACGTCGACGACCAATTGACCGGTCGCAACTTTGAACGCGGCCGCGAGATTTTCGGAGCCGCTTTGTGTTTCAAATGTCATCGCTTTGCCAACGACGGCGGCATTATCGGCCCCGATCTGACGGGCGTCGGCCGACGGTTTAATTCGCGCAGCATCGTGGAATCGCTGATCGAACCGAGCCGCGTGATTTCGGACCAGTATCAGGCGACGCAGTTCCTGACGGACGCCGGTCAGACGGTGGTCGGACGGATCGTCAATCTCAATGGCGATAACATCATGATTATCACCAACATGCTGGACCCCAGTTCGCAGACGCAACTGAAACGGGGACAGATTGAATTGATGCGACCGTCGCCGCTGTCGATGATGCCCGAAGGTCTGCTGGATCGCTTTACGAAGGAGGAGATTCTGGATCTGATCGCCTACTTGCGAAGCGGCGGTGACCCGAACGCGCCGGAGTTCGCCGCGGCCGGCAAGTGACGATCGATTTTGAGTACGCCGTTTGCACCGCGGCGGTAGGCGGTTCCACGTCTGCCGCCGCTTCGTGCCTTCGCGACCGCTTCCACATTGTTCCACTTCCTGACGAGACCGCACCCTTGTCGACGCAGCCCGAGAAAGACGATCCAGCGACGAAGTCCGAATTCGAGCGGCTCGGTGAAGAACCGCAGTTGCCGTTGTGGAAAGAATTTTGGCTGTTCGTCGTCGAGAACAAAGCGTGGTGGATGGTGCCCATTCTGTTGGCCGTCGGCTTGATCGGCGTGTTGGCCGTGCTCGGTTCCACCGGCGCCGCTCCGTTTATCTATCCGCTGTTTTAGCTTGCTCATCCCCAGGAGGTTCTCCCCATGGCCACCATGCTCGCATCGCACACGCTGCCGACCATTCGACAAACCGAGTGTTTCATCGGCGGCGATTGGCAACCGGCTCACAGCGGCAAGACGTTCGAGACGATTCATCCGGCCACCGAAGAAGTAATCGCCCACGTTGCCGAAGGCGACGCGAAGGACGTCGATCTGGCAGTCAAAGCCGCTCGGCAAGCGTTCGAGAACAGCGACTGGAGCCGCATGGATGCTCGTGATCGAGGCCGGTTAATGAACCGACTGGCCGACTTGATCGAAAGCGAAGCCGACGAGCTGGCCGCGTTGGAAACGCTGGACAACGGCAAGCCGATCAAGGATTCGCGCAACGTCGACTTGCCGCTGACGGTCGATTGCCTTCGCTACTACGCCGGATACGCCGACAAGATTCACGGCCAAACGATTCCGATTCGCGGCAACTACTTTGCCTACACGCGTCGCGAGCCGGTGGGTGTCGCCGGGCAAATTATTCCGTGGAACTTTCCGATGTTGATGACGGCCTGGAAATGGGGCCCGGCGTTGGCCGCGGGATGCACGATCGTGATGAAGCCCGCCGAGCAAACGCCGCTCACCTGTTTGCGAATGGCCCGCCTGGCACAAAAGGCCGGCTTTCCCGACGGAGTGATTAACGTCGTGCCGGGCTACGGTCCCACGGCCGGCGCGGCGATTGTCAAACATCCGGACGTGGATAAGGTCGCCTTCACCGGCGAACACACGACGGCTCAAACAATCATGCGAGACGCTTCGCAGACGCTCAAACGTCTGACGTTCGAGCTGGGCGGCAAGAGCCCGAACATTATCTTCGCCGACGCCGATCTGGACGCGGCTGCCGCGGGAGCTCACTTTGGTTTGTACTTCAATCAAGGCCAGTGCTGTTGCGCCGGCAGCCGTGTGTTTGTGCAAGAGTCGGTGCATGAACAATTGATCGACAAGATCATGGCGATGAACACGTCGCGTAAGATCGGTGACCCGTTCGATCCCGAAACGGAACAAGGGCCGCAAGTCGATCAGGCTCAGTTCGACAAGATCATGAGTTTCGTCGAGAAGGGCAAATCGGCCGGCGCTCGTTGTGTGACTGGTGGCGAACGATTCGGCGACCGCGGCTACTTCGTTAAGCCCACATTGTTCGATCAAGTGACCGACGACATGGAGATCGCTCAAAACGAAATCTTTGGTCCGGTTATGTCGGTGCTGACGTTCAATGACGTGGACGAAATCACCGACCGAGCGAACCGCACTTTTTACGGTCTAGCCGCCGCCGTGTGGACGCGCGACATCGGCAAGGCTCATCACTTGGCGGCTCGCATCAAAGCCGGCACGGTCTGGGTGAACTGCTACGACGTATTCGACGCCGCCGCGCGTTCGGCGGCTTCAAGATGTCCGGCATCGGCCGCGAGGTGGGCGAAGAAGGTCTGAAGGCTTATACCGAAACGAAAACGGTGACCGTGTCGCCTGCCTAGCCGTTCGGCAAAAACACTTCGGTCGACGTGGAAGTATTTGGCGAGCCGCGGTAACGCGTTCTCCTTTGCTAATTCGCCGGCGGCCGGAGAGGACGTTCGTAATCGTCGAGCGAGGAATGCCCGTGGCCCTCGCGATTTCGGCTCGGGTTACTTCCTTCGATTGCGTGCCGACTTTTAGCGGATCGCCTGTCTTGGCGCAACTCAATCTCGTAGCTCTATGGTCGACAAGACGGCGATCAATTCTTCCGCCTGCGGTGGAGTCAGGCCTGCGGCTGATTAACTCCCGAACCATTCACGCGACGGCTCGCGGTCATTACATCGGACGGGCTTGTCTTCAACAAGAGCGCGTCATATTTGGTGAGTTTCGTACCATGCGAATTCAGCATCGTGAGTCAGTGGAATTTCCTTCGCGTTGTTCCGCACGGCTTATTTCCTTCGCCGCCAAGTGCGCGAGCAAGCGGAGTCACGAGCCGGCTCAGATATCCGCACCGAACTCCATGCCTTGGGCTAACAGCGATTCGACTTCCTCGCGGTCGATCGTGCGAGCCAGTTCGTATCCGGCTTGGGTCAGCGAGAAATCGCGGTAGAGATGATGCATCACCAAGCCGGTCTGGCACAATTGGCGAAAGCCGTTGAAAAACCGGATTGTGATCTCGGGGAATTCGCGGTTGCGAAACGTCAACGTCCGCTGCTCGTCCAATTCAATCTGCACGGCTAGAAAACGCTCGGGCGCCTCGAACGCTTGGTTCATTCCCTTCACTTCGATCACGCCCCGATCCCGCGCCGCCACGAGGATGGCGCGGGCTTCCGGCGACAGTTCGATGTCCAATGGCTTTTCGCGCGTCATGGCCACGGCGCAAAGATGAGCGAGCGCGATCAACGTTGGTGCGCCCTCGCCCAACTCCTGCCAGCTTCCGGGCAAGTCGGCTTTCGGATCGATGAACCGTTCCAACATCGCTCGACGCAGCTCCGGTTATGCCCAACCCTGGCGATATTCGTCCACGATCAACGCTTGAGCTTTCGCATTTCCGTCGGCCGTTAGCGACGCAGCGTTCCAGTCGAAGCCGCCGCTGCGGTAGCCGACGTTGCCCAACAGCACCGTCTCGGACAGCGGACCGGAATAGGCGAAATCGCAAGTCGCCGCTGGACCGCCGTGGCAAGCCGTGACCCACTCGCGATAGAAACCGGGCGAATCAGGAATCGTTTCCGCCGGCGCGACGTAGCCCTTGTACTGATCTTCCGGCAGCAGCTTTCGCATCGTGAAGCCGCACAGCAACATCCCCTTTTCGCCGATGAACAGCGTGTTCGCGCCTTTATCGCTGAGCCCATGGCGCTTCAAAATCTCGGGCCCATTCTTGGCGTGATACCAGTGCAGCGACACGGCGGTCGACTGCCTTCGGCGAAACTCGGAATCGTGTGAGCCGGCCTTGGGCGTCCGTTCCGGATCAACCTCCGGCCCCGATCCCTCGACGGCGTGGGATACTTCAAACCTAATGCCCAGAACGGAATGTCGAGAATGTGGCAGCCCCAGTTGCCGGTCTCGCCCGTGCCAAAATCCCACCAGAATCGCCAACCGTAGGGACAGTAAGCTCGGCTATACGGCGCTGCTCAGCCGCCGGGCCCAACCACAAATCCCACTTCAGCGACGGCGGAGCCTGCTTCACCCTTCGGCGGCGAAGGCATGCCGCGGTCTCCGCCGACCCACGAATGCACTTCGGTCACCGGACCGATCGCGCCGGCCTGAATCAGCTCGACCACGCGATGCATGTTCTCGATTGTGTGCCGCTGAACGCCCAATTGCGTGGCCACCTTCTGCTTGGCGGCCAGCTCGGTCATCTGCCGAACTTCGGAAACGCAATGCGCCATCGGCTTCTCGCAATACAGATGTTTGCCCAATTGCATCGCGCCCATCGACGGATGGAAGTGCGTATGGTCCGGCGTGCTGACGACCACGGCGTCGAATTCGCCCGAGATGTCGTCGTACATTTTCGCCGAATCGTAATACTTCTTCGCCTTAGGGAATTTTCGTGTAGGCGTCGCCGGCTCGTTGGTCGTCGACATCGCAAAGGGCGACGATGTTGACCTTCTCGCGCGAGATGCCATTCAGGTTGTCCCGACCGCGACCGCCGATGCCGATGCAAGCGACGTTCATGATGTCGTTCGCGGCCGCGCGGCTTTCGCTCGGCCGGGTCCCCATCCAATAGCCAACCGCCGCGGCCGCGGCCGTTGACTGGATCGCCTGCCGCCGACTCGGCCGCAACTCGCTGGCGGACGAACGTGCATTCATGGATTGGGAATCGGACGAATTATTTACGGGCATGATCTGCCTCCAAAAGTCATAGGGGAGAGAGCGAGTGGAACAGCGTCCGCTCCGAGGGCGATAAAGTACCACCGTAACATGCCATACCTGATCGCTCAAACCGGAACGGTGAACTCGACGATATCAAACATCGCCGGCCATTCATCGCGGATCAGTCTTCCTCGCGAACGCTGAATTCCAGCTTCCATTGTCCCGGCGTCTTGGTTCCGACGCACCAGAGTTCGAACATTCCTAATTCGGTAATGCGTGACTGAAAGCGAACCGGCACGTAAGGCTCGTCGATCGCTTCATCGGCCGGCAACGTCGTCTCCAGCGGCGCGGTCTCTTCCAACTCCGTCTCTTCCCACTCGGAAATCAGATCACCCGGCCGATCGTCTTTGCGCAGCGTCGAGCTGAAGAAACGGAACTCGGCCGGTTCGCCCAGCACCAAGCCGATCTCGCCCGAAGGCACGTCGGTCTCGGTCCCTTCTTCCATGCCGAACGGCACCACGCACAATGCTCGCAGCGGCCGCGGGGCGCCAGGGATCGCCAGCCCCGCCGTCTCGATACCGACGTAGTACGATCGCGCCACGCCGCCGCGAATTCGCATTCCCCGCGTTGTTTGGTCCAGGCGTAATAGGCCGCCTGAGCGCCACCGCGTGATCAAATCATGTTCGCCTTCGAGCGATTGCGTGCCGCCCGCTTCGTTCCAGCCCGATAACACCTCCAGCAACCGCGACCGCAACGCGTCGGCTTTGAACACGCCACCGTTGAACAACACATGGGTCGGAACCGTCGGCCCGCCATCCTCGGCCGCTTGAGACGAAAGAAACTCGGCCAAATGCCGAGTGACTGCCGTGTCGTGCTCGAACGGCAATCCGATCTCTTGAAAGCCCGAAGCGCGCTGACGCCGCGGCCGGTCGCTCAAACCACAGTCGGGAAAGAACCCGTCGACCAGCAGCCCCGAAACCCGCTCGCGATCCACTTCGATCGACAGCGTCCCGCCGATCAGCTTGCTGCCGCGTCCCAGCACCGAGATCGTGTGCGTCGCGGCTCCTTCTGGATCCAGCAACGATTCCTGTGGCCGCGCGGCAAGCATGCCACAGCGACACCGACTGCCACGGATTCAGCTTCGCGCCCTGTCCGGCAAACTCGCCCGCCGCCATGTGCGCCAACGCCAAATCCATGTTGTCGCCGCCCACCAGCAAGTGATTGCCAACCGCCACTCGCTCTAACACCAGTTCGCCATCGTGCTCGGCCGGGCGAATCATCGTCAGATCCGTCGTGCCTCCGCCGATGTCGCAGACCAGCAGATGATCGCCCACTTTCAGAATCTTCCGCCAGCGATCGCCGGTGGCCGCCAGCCAGGCGTAAACCGCCGCCTGCGGTTCCTCCAACAACACCAGATCGCCGGGCAACCCAGCGGCCAACGCGGCCTCGCGCGTCAGCTCGCGCGCCACCGCGTCGAACGACGCCGGCACGGTCAGCACGACTCGCTGCTGCCCGAGCGGAGCTTCGGGATGGGCATGATTCCAGGCGGCGATCAGATGTTCGAGCAGCCGCTGCGAAGCCGTGACCGGCGAGATTTTTTCGACTTCGTCCGGCGCTTGCCAAGGCAGAATCGGATCGCGGCGATTCACGCGACCGTGGCACAACCACGATTTGGCCGCGCTGATCGTGCGGTCGGGCATCTCGGCCGCTTGCCGCCGAGCCAATTCACCCACGGCGAACTGCCGCTCGTCGGCCCAAGGCAGATCGAACGCCCCGCCGGTCGCTTCGTGCTTGTTGGCCAAATAAATGAACGACGGCAGCGACTTGCGGGTCTCGATCGTGGCGGGCGAAACAAGCTGCGGGATGTCGAGCAACTGGACTTGCGGCGACTCGGCGTCCAGCGGCGCGTAGGCCAGCACGCAATTGGTCGTGCCTAAGTCGATGCCGAGTACATATTGAGCGGACATGGCGGGTTCCTGATTCGGTACGCGGCGATCGTGCTACGAGAGTTCGACTTCGGCCGGCGCGACAACGCGAGCCGACGCTTCGTTGCCGGACCACTGAGGCACGTCGCACTTGGTGGCTTGCCAACCGTGATGAGCCAGCGATCCGCGGAACGGCGGTTCGCCTTGCACGTTCCCCGTCAGCCGGAATCGCGCGGCGTCGAAACCGGGCGGTATCTCGATCGACGTCCCTTCTTCACCTTCCTCGACGGGCCGCAACGCGAACATCCGTTCCAGCACGTTGCCGCAGTCTCGCAGCACATCGCGTGCGGCCGCCCCGATCTGAGCGTCCGAGTAATTGGCCAGCGGTTCCTTGACGATGTCGATCAGCCGCGATTCGCGTTGCAATGCGGCCAGCAACGTGAGCGCATCGCTGCGTGCGGGCGGAGCCGGTTTGGGCGGCTGAGGCTTGGCGGGAGTCGGTTTCGCGGGCGCGGCGGCCGATTCGGCGGGCGTTGTCGTCGCGGAGGGCGCGGGAAGCGCCCGAGCGTCGAGAGCCGCCGCCACGGCCTCGGCCGCTTGGCGGTTAAATAAAGCTTGAAAGAAGGCCCGAAAAGCCAGTCCGATTCGCATGAGGCACCTTTCCGGAAAACGGCGGCGCGGCGATCGAATCCCTCGCACTGCGCCGCTGGCGGTAGCAGGATGGCGAGCGGCTTTATGTTACACCTCGCCCACATCTGAGCCAGGGGAGTCCGGCCGCCTTGACGGTCGGATCGGCGCGTGATATTCCGGGACGGATATGAATGAACCTCGACTGCATGTGGTGTTGTATCAGCCGCAAATCCCGCAGAACACCGGGAATATCGGACGCAGTTGCGTTGCGCTGGGAGCCAAGCTGTGGCTGGTCAAACCGCTGGGGTTTCAGGTCGACGAGAAAAGCGTGCGACGAGCCGGTCTGGACTACTGGCAACACTTGGATTGGGAATTGGTCGAGGACTGGCGGGACCTGCTCGACCGCATGGGGCGGCGGCGAATGTGGCTGCTGACGAAGCACGCTTCGCGCGAGTACACCGACGCCGCTTTTCAGCCGGGCGACGCGCTTGTCTTCGGCAGCGAAAGCGACGGGTTGCCGGTTTCGATCCGCGATGAACACGCGGCCAACTGCCTGCGCGTCCCGATGGACGAGCGCGTCCGCAGCCTCAATCTCTCGGCCGCGATGGCGCTGGTCGCCTACGAAGCTCGGCGGCAAATGGTGGCCAGCGGATCGTGGGCTTGAGCTCCGCCGCGGATGGCTCGGATCACGGCTTGCGACGACGTTTGCCGGACAGCAGCAACATGATCATCGTGAACACGACCAAGCTGCCGCAGCAAACCAGCGAGCCGACGATTGCCATGAATTGCGTGAAGATGTCGCTTGCCATTGATCGTTTTCATCATGTTCGGGAGGTTTTGTCGAGCCGCTGTCGCTCCGTTGACAGCCCCTAGAGGCGGCTTAGAATTTTCGTTTTTCCACGAGCCGGGAGCTGGGGATGGGCAAGGCCACGTACAAGGACGCGGGCGTCGACTTGGAAGTATATCAAGAGTCGATGCGTCGATTGCCCCGGCTGATGCACCGCACGTTTTCACCCCGCGTGCTGAAGCTGGATGGCGGTTTCGCCGGACTTTTTCAGCTCGATTTTGCCAGCCGCCTGTTCGCTCGCAATTATCAGGAGCCGGTATTGGTGGCCGGCACCGACGGCGTGGGGACCAAGCTGAAAGTGGCGAATCTCACGGCGCGACACAACACGGTCGGCATCGATCTCGTGGCGATGTGCGTGAACGATGTGCTCTGCACGGGGCCGAGCCGCTGTTCTTTTTGGACTACGTGGCCATGTCGCACGACGATCCCGTTCTGCTGGAACAGATCGTGGAAGGGATTAGCAACGGCTGCGTCGACGCCGACTGTGCTTTGTTGGGCGGCGAAACGGCGATCATGCCCGACCTATATTCACGCGGTGATTACGACTTAGCTGGCTTCTGCGTCGGCGTGGTTGAGCGGAATCATGTGATCGACGGTTCCGCGATAACGCCCGGCGACGTTGTGATCGGTGTCGCTTCGAGCGGCTTGCATTCCAACGGGTTTAGTTTGGTGCGGCGCGTCGTTTTCGATATGGCTGGCCTCGGTGTGGCCGATACGATCGATTCGCTCGGTCAAACGGTGGGCGAAGCGCTGATGACGCCGACTCGCATTTACGCTCGCCCAGTCCGGCCGCGTGCTGAATCATTACAAAGTGAAAAACGTGGTACATGGCCTCACGTATATTACGGGCGGCGGCCTGTGCGAGAACATCGAGCGCATCGTACCGCCGGGCTGCCGCGTGGTCTTGCATCGCAATAGCTGGACGGTGCCGCCCGTTTTGGCTGGCTGCAAAACTTGGGCGGAATCGACGACGACGAAATGGACCGCGTCTTCAATCGCGGAATTGGCTTGGCGTTTATCGTCAGCCTACTACGCCGACAAGATTCGCCGGTTGCTGGCCGAACATCAGCTAGAAAGCTGGGAGATCGGCAGCTGTCCAATCCGGCGAATCGCGCCCGTCGTTTGGGGATAGTTTCGGCGGACAACTGCGAGGAAACGCCTCACGCCGGACGCCGGGCGGTAGCTGGCTCAAGCGCCCGAAGCAACTGATCGTGCAACTGCTTTTCCAACGTCGCCAAGTCGAGATGCAAATTGGCTGATTGGCGTCGCTCGCTTTCACCGCTATCGCAATCAGAACCGGCGGGATAGGAACGCATGGCCGATAAGCGGCTATTGATCGTCGGTTGCGGATCGAAAAAGCTTGTGCGTTCCTCTTCGCGCAAACGCCGCTCCAGATACTCCTCGCCCGCGGCGCTGTAATCCCGCCAACGATCGACGAACAACTGGTAGACGCTGCCATGCAGCCGCGGCGACTCGGCCTGGCTATCGTCCAAAAACTCTTCGATTGCCGAGTCGAATTGATTTTCGAGCAGCCAGTCCTTCAACAGCGTATGCACGGCGATATCGCCGCCGTAATGAGCCGCACTGACGCAATCGGCCCGCAATTCCTGCTTCCGTTGTACCGGCGCCGAGAACAACACGAACAGCCGAAAGATCAATAGACAAAACCAATACACGGGATCGAACCACCGCCACCAGCGGCGACGAGCCCGCGAGATCGCCAATCGCAACGACTCGGCAAACCGATACAAAAACACCACGCGCGTCGTGTGCCCGCGGCGAAAATGAGCCATCTCATGGGCCAAGATCACTTGCAGTTCGGCCACCGTCAGCACCAGCAACTGCGGCAATCCCAGTACTAGGATCAGACGCCGCGCCGTTCGCCAGGAAAATTGCCGCTCTTCGATGACGTAGCATTCCGAGGTCGGCGACACACGCAATTCATCCGGAAGCGGCGCGTTGAGCCGCTGACAAACTCGGCTGACCAACTGAAAAAGTTGCGGATGTTCGTCCGGCGAAAGCGAAGTGGCCGATACCCGCGACGCCGGGCGGTCGTATTTCGGCGTCACTAATCCGACGATCGAAAGCGAAAGCCGCCAAGCAATTCGAGCCAGCAATAGTCCGGCCGCGGCCGCCAGCACGATTCGCACCGCCCACGGCCAATCGATGGCACGGCTGCCGACCAAATAATCGAGTGCCGTGAACAGCTCGAATAACGCCCCCAGAAGCACGCCGTAGTGAAGTGCGAATAACCCCAGCAGCACGGCGGTACAAGCAAACGTCGTGGGGTCGAGCGCCGATGGCAGACGCGGCGGGCGAGTCAGTGCGTCGGAAGATGAAGTCACGTGAACCGCCACAAGTTTGTCGCTCGAAACCCAAGCTCGATTCGTCACAATCCGTTGCCGGCAACTCCGCCGCTCCGGCCACCGCTGGCTTCCGCCGATTCGCGGTGACGGGCATCATACAACAGATCGTTCCAAAACTGAACGTTTGTAAGCGCCGGACGGTCCAACCCTGAAAACGCACAGATTGTGAAATTTAGGATAATTCGGGGCTTTCCGTAGTTTCTTAATGCCTGTTGCTTGACGCGCGCGCCGCGCTGGTTAGACTAGGCGAAGTTTCGCCAAGCTGCCGTATCGACGCGGCGGCATTTCCTGCCCCCTCAGGCCACGCGAACTCCTCCTGATGAAACCCGAGCTGGCTTGGATTGTTACGGATGACCGCTCTCTAGCCGAGCGCGTCGAGCTTTCGCTCGAAGGCGTCGCTCGCGGCGTTGTGCGAGTGCCGGTCGCGGATTGGTTGGGCGCAGGCAATCTGGGGCGTCCAGGGCAAGTTGTGTTGGATTTGCGGCAAAGCCAGCCTCTTGCTGCGGAATTGTGGACCAGCTTGGACGGACTCGGCGGTCGGCTGTCGCGACTGACCGAGCAGGCAATTCCCGTCATTGGCATCACGGATCTGGCGATTCCTCTGGGTTCGATGGTTGCGGCGGACCGTTGGCTCGGCGACACCGTGACTTGGCCCGCTAGCAGCGAACGATTGCAGCAGGCGTGGCGGACGGCGATGCGAGCGACCCGGTCGGGGCTGGAGGAAACTCGCGAGTTCCGCGAGATCCACAGCGATCATCACAGCTTCCGCACGTACACTCGTTCGCTATTTCCGGCGATCGAGCGACTGGAACGAGCCGCGGCCCACGATTTTACGATTTTGATCGTCGGCGAAACCGGCACCGGCAAGACAACGCTGGCCAATCTGATTCACGAGCTTTCTCCGCGTCGTCGCGAGCATCGTTTTCTCACGGTGGCTTGCGGCGCATTGCCTGGCGACTTGATCGACAGCGAATTGTTCGGACACGTTAAGGGCGCGTTCACCGGCGCCGATCGTTTGAAGGCCGGCAAGTTCGAAGCGGCTGGACCGGGCACGATCTTGCTGGACGAAATCGACGTGCTGGGATTGTTGCAGCAAGCGAAACTGCTTCGCGTGCTCGAAACGGGCCAATACGAAATGGTCGGCTCGAACGAAACGATCCAAGCGAATTGCCGGACGATCGTGGCCTCGAACGTTCCGCTCGAATCACTGGTCGATTCTCGCGAGTTCCGGGCCGACCTTTATTACCGCTTGAATCAAGTCAAAATCGAGATTCCGCCGCTACGGGATCGGCCGCTGGACATCATCCCGCTGGCAGCGCACTTTGCCCGCGAATGCTGCGACGAACATGGGCTGGACGTGCAGTCGATTCACGTCGATATGCTGCGGATTTTGAAGTCCTACGACTGGCCAGGGAACATTCGCGAACTGCGAAACGAAGTGCGTCGAGCCGTGCTGTTCGTCCGCGACGCGACGCTCGCCCCCGATGCGTTGTCGCTGGCGATTCTGGAGAAGTTCGACAATACGCAGCCAGCCGACACGTATGTGGCGTCGTCCGCGTTGGCTCAAGAAGTCGCTTCGACCGAACGCGAGTCGATTGAACTGATGCTGCGAAAGCAAGGCTACAACCGCGCCGCGACAGCTCGCGCGTTGGGCATCAGCCGCGTGACGCTGTACAACAAGTTGCGGAAGTATCGCATCGACGTCGATCAGATGTCGGACGACGATTAAGCCGCGACGACGGCGGTTCGCAGTCAACTTGCTCGCGTTACCAAAACGCGCATCACTCGCTCCGCGAATCTCCATGCTGAAGCTGCCAGCCCGGCAGCGTCACGGATTCCTGCGGCTCAACCAGCTTGGCATACAACTCAGGTCGCCGGGCTCGCAGATACCGTCGTCCCGAGGATAGCTCTAATTTCTCCGGCGTCAGCAAGTCGACCACCACGTCGTCACCGAGGGCGTGGCATTCCGCTTGAATCTCACCGAACGGATCGACGATCATCGACAGCCCCGGTTTGATCGTGTCGTAGTCCACGCCGATCGGATTCGTGAACACCGCGTACACGCCGTTCTCGTAAGCTCGTGTTGGCAGCCACCGCAGCAACCATTCGCGTCCTTTGGGGCCGCGAAACTCGCGGCGCAAACGGACGGGATCGCGCCGCCGATTTTCCCACAACGCCCGGTCGACCGAGCCGCGTCCCGGCATCGGCGATGGCAAGCAGCCCGTGACATGTGGCATGAAGATAATCTCCGCGCCCAACATCGACGTCACTCGCACATTCTCCGGCAGGTTGTTGTCGTAGCAAATCAGAAAGCCGACCTTACAGCCCAGCAGGTCGATCACCACATATTCGTTGCCCGGTGATAAATGCGGGCTGACAAACGGATGCAGCTTACGAAACTTGGCGAGCACGCCGTCGCTGCTGACCGTTACATACGTGTTGTAGACACGCCCGTCGGCGTCGCGTTCCCACAGGCCAGCCATCACGACCACGCGAAACTCGCGAGCGATCTCGATCAGCGAACGGACCGATTCGCCATCCGGCACGGGCTCGGCCACGCGCAACAATTCGTCCTTCGACAGCGGCTGGACCCACGAATATCCCGGAACGCAGCACTCATGAAAGCTGACGATCTCCGCGCCCCGCTCGACGGCTTGACGAGTCAGCTCGCGGACGCGGCCGAGATTGTATGGCTTGTCGTTGTCGCGGTGCTCGAACTGAGCCGCGCCGACGTAGATATCGCGCATAGCTAGATCCTGTAACAGGTGAAGAAGTTCGCCGTTCGTTAACGCGGCTTGGCAGCGATTCTAACAGCGAATTCCGACGCAAGTCGTCGCCAGCGCGATAGCTTCGATGCTGAAACTGCCACCCCGTTGAATCTGCCGACGAACAGAGGACAATCGGACCTTAACTCGTTCGCGGCATTTCTTCGTGATCGAATGGTTTGAGCCGCGATCGCAATGTCGAGCTAGCTTCCGCCTCATCGAAAGTTCGATCATGTCGATTGCCTGTCCCCATTGTGGGCACCGCATGAGCCTGCGCGACCCCAAGCCCGGGCGTTTTCAGCCGAAGTGCGGAAAGTGTGCTCAGCGTTTTCGTTTAACCATCGCCGACGCGACGTCTCCTCCCGTCGTTGAGCCGCTTGACGCCGCCCCAGCCGCCGAAACGAAATCCAATCCGCCGACCGCGAACGCCCCAACTCCGTCCAGCAAAACCGCAGTCGACGTAGCGGCGACCATCGACGCCGCGCTCGATTCGCCGTCAGCATCAAACGCGCCGCCGCAAGCCACGACGGGGGCAGCCGACGCCACGATCGATCACGTCGGCAGCCAAGCGACGAAAGCCGCGCCGGATAACAACACGCAGGATATCGGAGCGACGATCGATGCGCCGCCGGCCGCGACCCGCGCGGATGGCTCGCCGCCGTCTCCCGGCGAAGCCACTCAGATCCATACGCCGACGCAATTCGCGACGTCGATGGCCGCCGGAGCGAGCCCCGCGGCGAAGCCAACTCCGCCCGCCGGCAAACATTCCGACCGTCTCGGCGGATACCGTATTCTCCGCGAACTCGGACGCGGCGCGATGGGCACGGTGTATCTCGCCCGGCAACTCTCGCTCGACCGCAACGTCGCGCTGAAAACGATCCAAGCGCACTGGGCCAATCATCCGAACGTGATGGCTCGCTTCACGCGTGAAGCCTACGCGGCCGCGCAGCTCACGCATCACAACGTCGTGCAGATTTACGATCTGGGCGAAGATCGAGGAACGCCATATTTCAGCATGGAATTCGTGCGTGGCATGTCGCTCGCCGATCTGCTCGAACGAGCCGGCAAACTGGATGCTCGCACGGCCGTTGGTCATACGTTGCAAGCCGCTCGCGGACTCCGCTTCGCTCATCAACAAGGCATGATTCACCGCGACATCAAACCCGCGAACTTGATGCTCGACGAACACGGCGTCGTCAAAGTCGCCGACTTGGGTTTGGTGAAAGCTGCCCGAGATGCTCGATCTGGATGACGAAGCCGACGAACCCGCCGCGTCTTCCACGTTGGCTTCCGTTACGGCTGACGTGACGATGATGAACAGCCGCGATGGGCACGCCGGCTTACATGGCGGCCGAACAGGCCGAGAACGCAGCCGGTGTCGATCATCGCGCCGACATCTATTCGCTCGGTTGTACGCTCTATGCGCTGCTGGCCGGACGGCCGCCGTTCGATGGAGCGACGGCGTTGGAAGTCATCACAAAGCAGAAAACGCAGCCCGTGCCGCGCATCGAGTCAATCGACGCGAGCATCCCGCAGCCTCTGGCGGAAATCGTCATGCGGATGGTCGCGAAGCAACCCGACGAACGGTTCGCCAATCTGGATGAAGTGATCGAGCAGCTCGAGCGATTCCTCGCGGCCGACGGCTCAGCGAGCGTGCCGAATGAAGAGCATGTGGCGACGCTGGAAACGGCCGTGGCGGAATTCCATAGAAGTCCGGCCGGCAAGCTTCGCGGGTTGTTGGCAACGGCGTTTGTCGGCGGCTGTTTCGGTTTCGCGTTGCTCGCACTGTTCTGGAGCTTCAAAATTTCCAGTGGTTTTCTAGTAATGGCCGTTGCGGCAACGTTCGGTTACTTCGCCATCACCGGCGTGCGCGAGCGGACGACGCTGTTCGACAAGCTGCGAGCTTGGCTCTTCACGGCCCGCTGGTCGGATTGGGCCGTCGGTCTTTGCGGCGCGTTGTTACTGTTGGTGATCGCTTGGGTCGGCAACTGTCTAATCGCGTGGACCGTGTTCGCAATCGTCGGCGTGGCGTTGGCAGCCGGATTTCATCTGACGATCGACGCGATGGTGCGGCGGCAGCAACAGCCCCCGATTGATCGCGTTGAGTCGATGCTAAAGAGCTTGCGGCTGCGCGGGCTCGACGAAGCGAAGCTCCGCGAGTTCGTCGCGCAGTATGGCGGCGCGAATTGGGAAGGATTGTTCGAGGCGATCTTCGGATATGAGGCGAAGCTGGCCGCGCGGGAAACGATCACCAGCGGGCGGCGGCGCAAATTCCGTGCCTGGCGCGATCCGTTGATTCGTGGGATCGACGCCCGCTTGGCCGCGCATCGTGCGGCTCGTGAACAACGGCACTTGCAAAAGGTCGAACAGGCCAGTTTGCGAGCCAAAGGTGTGGACCCCGCGGCTGCGCGCGAACAGGCCGAGCAACTCGCGGCGGCGATGGTCGAGCAGGCGTCGGAAGTGCGCCGCGCGCCGGCCTCCGCGGCTCCCGCGGCCGTCGATCCGAAGCTCGCGGCGGCTCAGAAACGAGCCCGCATCAAAGCGATGTTGGCCGATGCGCGCAGCGGCAAGTACTCGCGGCATTCGCGCAGCTCGGTGCTGGCTAGAACGTTCGGTTTGGCGTTCAGTGGCAAAGTTCGCTTCCTGCTGGGCTGCCTGTTGTTGGCTGGCTGCGTGTTGTGGATGAAGCAAAACGGTTGGCTATCGGCGGAAGAAGTGACCAGTGCCACGATGCAGGCAGTCCGCGACCGCAATCTGACCGAAGTGACCGCCGTGGCCGACGGCGTCGTTTCCGATCTCGCGACGGAACAGACCGACAGTTCGAAATCTCTCGCCCTACCGCTCGTCGGCCGGTTGTTTGACAGCTTCAATCCAGGTGTCGCCGGTCTGCTGCTCATCGCGCTGTCCATCTTCCGCGGCTGGAGGATGTCGCTGTTCGCCCTGCCGGCCGCCGCGATCATGGTCCTCGGTCCGTCGCTGGGGATTCCTGGAGTCGAAGCCCTCGGCGGATCGCATACAACCAGTCTCGCTCTGGGTGGAGCGATCGGGGCCGTTGGTCTACTACTCGGCCGCACCAAGAACGATGATGAAAACTGAGCGTCAATAGAAATATGAAAGTCGTGGAACGCTCCACGACGATGCCTCTAACCGCCGATTCCCTTTAACCAAGAGCCCTCCATGCCCGAATTCGATTTCCTCATACGTGGCGGACAAATCATTGACGGAACAGGAGCGGCACGACGCTCGGCCGATATTGGCATCCACGACGACCGCATCATTGCCGTCGGGAATCTCGACAACACACACTCTCGAAGAATCATCGACGCGACCAACTTGGTTGTCTCGCCGGGCTTTATCGACGTGCATAATCACAGCGACGCATGGCTGTTGCGTGAAGCGAACTTCGCCCCCAAAACGCGGCAGGGATTCACAACCGAGATCCTTATGGCCGACGGTATCTCCTACGCGCCCGTCAATCCCGACACGGCCTACGATTGGATCTTCTATTTGAGGGCTCTCAATGGTTTGCGAGTCGACCAGTATGAGTCTTGGAATCGCCTAATCGACTATGCCGAACTGTTGGACTGTCGAACCGCACAGAATTTCCTGCTTCACATCCCCTACGCCAACGTCCGCACCATGCATTGTGGGTTTGGTCGAGCGGCCGTGGATGATTTTCAAATGCGTGGCATTCAAGCCGATATTGCCCGTGGAATGGAACAAGGCAGCAGTGGGGCTGTCGACCGGGTTGGATTATATCGGCCAATGCTTCGCCACGACGGACGAATTAGCCACGGTCTGCGAAGCCATGCAGCCTTACGGTGGGATTTACGTCACCCACGTTCGCTACAAATCTGGTCTGATGAAGGCCGTGCGGGAAGCGGTTGAGATTGGCCGCCGAGCGGGCGTGCCAGTTCATATCTCACATCTAAAGGCCGCCACGTCCGAAGCTGTTGACGAGATGCTGGAATATATCGACAAGTCGGCTCGTCACGAGGTCGACTTTAGCTTCGACGTCTATCCCTACCAGCCCGGTTCGACGATGCTCAGCTATTTGCTGCCGTATGATTTTTGGGTCGACGGACCGTTGGCCGCCATGGGCAAGCTGGCGGATCCGAAACTGCGGCGGCGTTTTCGCGATGGTCTGCGAGCCTATCGTCTGCACTTGGATCGCATCACGATCGCATGGCTGCCTGGCGAAGAAAATCGGCGTCATCTCGGATCAACTCTGGCCGACTACGTGGCTCAATCCGGCCAGCACGAAGAAGACGCTCTTTGTAATCTACTCATCGAAGAACGCCTGGCGGTCTTATGTGTGATGAATGAAGGGGATGATGAGCTCGTTCGCCCATTCTTGCAACATGATTTGTTCATGATGGGAAGCGACGGCATCTACCATCCCGAGTCAAAAGTCCATCCGCGCGTCTGTGGCTCGGCCCCCAGGTTGCTCGGTCCGTGCGTTCGTGATTGGCGGTTGTTCTCCTTGGAAGAAGCCGTCGCCAAGATGACCAGCAAACCGGCTCGACGCTTCGGCATTCGCGAGCGAGGCGAGTTAAAAGAAGGCTATTTCGCCGATCTGGCGATCTTCGACCCACACACAGTTGCCGATCAAGCCACCTACGAATCGCCGCTGTTACCGCCCGTGGGAATTCATCACGTCTTTGTAAACGGCCAACCCATTGTGGAAGCCGGCGAGCCGATCCACACCAGCGGCTCTCACCATCCTGGACGCTACCTAAGATTCCAAGATGGCAAGTTCTCCTAACCCCGGGAGCTCGAGGCTCCCGCCGAACCCTCACGGGAGAACGAGGCTCCCGCCGAGTCTTCACCCGGAAGGCCGAGTCTCCTGCCGTTTCTTCACCCGGGAGACCGAGGCTCCTGCCGAGGCTTCACCCGGGAGACCGAGGCTCCTGCCGAGTTTTCACTCGCGCCGTGTCTTCAATTCACCCTACAAACTCGGTCTCTAAAACACTCGAGTTCGGCATCGCCGAACCACCTTGCGTAATGACGAACTCGCCGTGTTGATTGTCAACCAACACCGTCGTGCCCTCGGCCAAGCGGCCTTTGAGAATCTCGGTCGCCAGCGGATTTTGGATCCGCTGTTGAATGACGCGCTTTAATGGACGAGCTCCAAACGCGGGATCGTATCCTTCGTTGGCGATGGCCGCGCGGGCCGCCGCCGTGACTTCGAGGCTCATGCCTTGCCGGTCGAGCAATTCAGCGAGCCGTTGAAGCTGCAGGTCGACGATCTTCGCGATTTGCTCGCGGTGGAGCGGATGGAAGATGATCGTTTCGTCGATGCGGTTGAGGAACTCCGGCAAGAACCGCGTACCAAGCACCTCTTTGACGCCACGTCGCATTTCTTCTTCATCGCCCCCCTCCTGCGATATCTGTTGAATGATCTGACTGCCAAGGTTGCTAGTCATGACCACGATCGTATTCGTAAAGTTCACGGTCTTGCCGTGGCTGTCGGTCAAGCGACCGTCGTCGAGCAGTTGCAGCAGGACGTTGAATACGTCGCGATGCGCCTTCTCAATCTCGTCCAACAGCAGCACGCAATATGGCCGTCGCCGAACCGCCTCCGTAAGCTTGCCGCCTTCCTCGTAGCCGACGTATCCCGGCGGCGCGCCGATCAACCGGCTGACGGTATGTTTCTCCATGTACTCGCTCATGTCCAGTCGGACCATCGCGTTCTCGTCATCGAACAGCAGCTCGGCCAGCGCCTTGCATAGTTCGGTTTTGCCGACGCCCGTCGGTCCGAGGAACAGGAACGAACCGATCGGCCGATTCGGATCTTGCAGACCGCTGCGGCTGCGTCGCACCGCGTTCGAGACTGCTTCCACCGCTTCGTCTTGGTTCACCATTCGCTGGTGAATTCGATCTTCCAGCACCAGCAGCTTGGCCCGCTCGGTCTCTAACATTCGCGACACCGGCACGCCGGTCCAAGCGCTGACGACCTCCGCGATCTCGTCGTCGGTCACTTCCTGGCGAAGCAGTCGCCGCTCGCTTTCCACTTCGGTCTTGGGTGTTTGAGATTCCTCGGCCTCGATTCGTTCCAGCAGCTTGCGACGTTGGACATCCAGTTCGTACATCCGCTGGTAGTCGGCCTCGCTGACCGGTTGGCCGGTTGATTGCCGTTCCTTGATCGCGGAGTCGAGTTGCTGGAATTCGTGCTGCACGCGTTCGGCTTCCTGCCGCGTTTTTTGTACATCGCCCAGCCCCATTTTTTCGGCTTCCCACTGTTCGCGCAAGTTCGCTTCGCGCTGTTTCAGCCGCTCCATTTCGTCTTCGATCTCGGCCAACTGCTCCTGAGCTGATTCTTCGGTCTCTTCGGCCAATTGACGATGAGCCAGTTCGAGTTGTCGCAACCGCCGCTGCACTTCGTCGATCTCGGTTGGCACGCTTTCAAGCTCCATTGCCAAGCGGCTGGCGGCCTCGTCCACCAAGTCGATGGCTTTGTCCGGCAGGAAGCGATCGGTGATATATCGCTGCGACAACCGCGCGTGACGAGCGCCGAGTCTTTGATCTTCACGCCGTGGTGAGCTTCATAGCGCGGCTTCAGCCCGCGTAGGATCGAAATCGTGTCTTCGACCGACGGCTCGCCGACGTAGACCGGTTGGAACCGACGTTCGAGCGCCGCGTCCTTTTCGATGTGCTCGCGATATTCGTCCAACGTGGTCGCGCCCATGCAGCGGAGCTCACCGCGAGCGAGCGCCGGCTTCAACAGATTGGCCGCATCCGCGCCTCCTTCGGCTTTCCCGCGCCCACTACCGTGTGCAGTTCGTCGATGAACAGCACCACCTGACCGTTGGCGTCGTTCACTTCGCGCGGAACGGCCTTCAAACGATCCTCGAATTCGCCGCGAAATTTGGTGCCTGCCACGAGCGCGCCCTAATCGAGCGCGATCACCTGTTTGTTCTTCAAGCTTTGCGGCCACATCGCCAGCGACGATCCGCAGCGCCTGACCTTCGACAATCGCTGTCTTGCCGACGCCCGGATCGCCGATCAACACCGGATTATTCTTCGTGCGGCGCGAGAGCACTTGCACGACGCGGCGGATTTCGTTGTCGCGTCCGATAACCGGATCGAGCTTTCCCTGCTGAGCCCGTTCGACCAAGTCGATGCCGTAACGCTTGAGGGCTTGAAACTTCTCTTCAGGCGACTGATCGGTCACGCGAGCGCTACCGCGAACATCGCGCAGCGCGTTCATCAGGTCCTGTTCGCGAACGCCATTAAGCTCCAACAGATTTTTGGCCGGCGATGCGACTCGCACCAGCGCGAGCAGCAGATGTTCGGTCGAAACGTATTCGTCCTTCATCTTCTCGGCTTCGGCCGCCGCGCCGTCCAGCACTTGCCGCATGGCTTGGTTCGGTTGTGGAGTCGCCCCGCCACTGGTTTTCGGGAGCCGTCCCAACTCCGATTCCACGGTCGAAGTCAACTGGCTCATGTTGACGCCGATCCGCGTAAACAGCGGCTTGACCACGCCTTCCTTTTCGGACAAGAGTCCGCCCAGAAGATGCAGCGGCGTCATTTCCGGGTTGCCCTTTTCGCCAGCCAACTCCTGGGCGCGAACCACTGCCTCTTGCGCTTTCAGCGTGAGTTTTTCAAATCGGAATGCCATGACGTTGCTCCTTAAAGTGCCGAGCTCCAACTCGTGCCGGCGCGGCGAACAGTTCGTCGCGGATTATTCAGCAGCCCGCGCGCACCGCGAGCGCGGACTTCGACTAGGGCCTGCAAAACAGATGCGAACGGAATCGAACCGGTGTCGGCCAAGCGAGCCCAGCTCGACAGGCTGGACTCGCCGGCGACATGGGCCCGATTACGATTCTTTCACTTCGAATTCGGCGTCGATCGTGTCATCGTCGCCTTTCGGCGCGGACGCGCCGCCGTCCGTATCGCCGCCGCTGGACTGAGCCCGCTCGTACAGCATTTTGCTGAAGGCTTGATTGGCTTGTTCCAGCTCGTTAACGGCCGACTTGATGGCGTCTTTGTCCTCGCCCTTGATCTTTTCGCGGACGCGCTCGATCGCCTTGCTCAGCGGTTCCTTGTCCGCATCCGTAAGCTTATCCTCGTGCTCCTTCATCGCCTTTTCCACCGAGTAGCACAGGTGCTCGGCTTGGTTTCGAGCTTCGGCCAACTCGAACTGGCGACGATCTTCGTCAGCGTGAACTTCGGCGTCCTTTCGCATGCGGCCGATTTCGTCTTCGGACAAGCCAGACGACTGCTCGATCCGCACATTCGCTTCCTTGCCGGTGCCGAGGTCCTTCGCCCCCACGTTGAGAATGCCGTTTTGGTCGATGTCAAAGCGAACTTCGATCTGAGGAACGCCACGCGGTTGCGGCGGAATGCCTTCCAGGTTGAATTCGCCCAACAGCCGGTTGTGGTGAGCCATCTTTCGCTCGCCTTGGAACACCTTCACCGTCACGGCCGTCTGTCCGTCGGCCGCCGTGCTGAACGTGTTTTTCTTTTCGACCGGAATCGTCGTGTTCCGCTCGACCAACGCCGTCATCACGCCACCTTCGGTTTCGATGCCCAACGTCAGCGGCGTCACATCCAACAGCAACACGTCCTTGCGATCGCCCGCCAACACGCTGCCTTGAATGGCCGCGCCAACGGCGACGACCTCGTCGGGATTCACGCCCTTGTGCGGTTCCTTGCCGAACAGATCCTTCACCAAGGCTTGCACCTTGGGAACGCGCGTGGAACCGCCGACCAACACCACTTCGTCGATATCAGACGGCTTCAGCTTCGAGTCTTCGAGCGCCTGCAACACGGGTCGCCGACAGCGATCCACCAACGGGTCGATCAGTTGCTCGAACTTGGATCGCGTGATCGTCATCTGCAAGTGCTTCGGGCCACTTTGCGGAACCACGATGAACGGCAGATTGATGTCGGTCTGCGGCAACGAGCTGAGTTCGCGTTTCGCCTTCTCGCACGCTTCCTGCAAACGTTGCAACGCCATCTGCTCTTTGCGCAGATCGATGCCGTGCTCCTTCTGAAACTCGTCCGCCACGTGGTTGATCAACGCTTCGTCGAAATCGTCGCCGCCCAAGTGCGTATCGCCGTTCGTGGCGATCACCTGGAAGACGCGGCTGCTGTCTTCGCCGTCGTCCGCCGCGGCCACCTCCAAAATCGAAACGTCAAACGTGCCGCCGCCCAAATCGAACACGGCGATCCGCTCGTCCTTTTTCTTGTCCAAGCCGTAAGCCAACGCGGCGGCGGTCGGCTCGTTAATAATTCGAGCCACCTCCAAACCCGCGATTTGGCCGGCGTCCTTCGTGGCCTGTCGCTGAGCGTCGTTGAAGTAAGCCGGCACGGTAATAACGGCCTTGTTCACCTTATGGCCGAGATACGATTCGGCGGCTTCCTTCAGCTTGCGGAGCACCTTGGCCGAGATTTCCTGCGGCGTGTGGTCCTTATCGTTGATCTGGACCTTCACGTACTCCATCGGTCCGCCGACGACTGCGTAGGGGACCATCTTCTCTTCGTTCTGCACCTCGTTGTGCCGCCGTCCCATGAACCGCTTGACCGAGTAAACCGTGCGCGACGGGTTCGTGACGGCTTGGCGGCGAGCCGGTTCGCCGACGAGCGTTTCGCCCTTGTCGGTGAACGCCACAACGCTGGGCGTGAGCCGATTGCCTTCCGCATTCGGAATCACCTTCGGTTCGCTGCCTTCCATGATGGCGACCACCGAGTTTGTCGTCCCGAGGTCGATGCCAATGATTTTTTCGCCTTGAGCCATGATCGTTTCTCCTCCGCTAGTGTGAGTCGCACGCCGCCTGCGTGCTTGCAAGTTGTTGTTTTCGTTCGGTTGCGAAATTGGCAGTCCGGCTCGGCAGACGAGTCGTGTTGGCCATGATTCTCGCCGGTTCCGGCCAGCCATCGTGAGCAACTGCCGAGCACGAAGGTCATCGGAAAGCAAAGTGTGTGCCAGCACTTATTCCACTTTTCAAGCAATTCCGTAAGGGCCTACTCGATAAAGATTTACGTCTCTTGGTAATTCGGAGGCCGCGCGGAATCACGGCGGCGAGCAAATCCTCGCTGCCAATATGGCAGAAGCCGCTCAGGACCGGAGCGGCGTCTCTGTCTTCGACTGTCACTTCGGCCAATTTGGCAAAACCAGCAGCCAATTCGACAATTCTTGCCATTCCGAGTTGGTCGAATGCTTAGGTTAGTTGACATGGGTAAGCCGGGGCGTTAGAAGCGGAGTAGCGGAAAACCGCGCACCTCGCAAACCACCCTCGGATGCATTGCCGCACAGGAATTTTCGGTATGGCCAAGAAGACCAGCACAACCCGAACCAAACGAGCCGCCGGCAGCGCTCGCCGCGAGACGCCGGCCGAGTTGAGCCGCAAGATCGCGCGACTCGACCGCGACCTGATGCAGCTTATCAACGAGCGGGCCAAATTGACCGTGCGGCTAGCTAAAACGGCCGACGAGGGCGTCGATCCGCGAACGCTCACGGCCACGGACCTTTCCACGCTAGAAAACGCTGTCGGCGGCAGCAAAGGGCCGTTGGATGAAGCGGCCGTGCGAGCCATTTACCGAGAGCTCTACAGCGGCGCTCGACGTTTGGTCCAACCGACGCGAGTCGCGTACCTGGGACCGGCTTACAGCTACAGCCATCAAGCGGCGATCGAGCGGTTCGGTACCAGCGTCGATCTCACGCCGGTGGCTTCGATCGCCGCCGTGTTCGAGGAGGTGAACCGAGGACACGCCGAATACGGCTTAGTTCCCATCGAGAACTCGACCGACGGCCGAATCGTCGACACGCTGGACATGTTCGCCCGAAATCCGGCCAACATCTGCGGCGAAGTGCAGTTGCGGATTCACCACAATCTGCTGTCGCGTTGCCAACGAGGCGAAGTCACCGAGGTATATAGCAAACCGCAGGCGTTGTCTCAGTGCCGCGATTGGCTGACGAAGCATTTGCCGTTTGCTCGGTTGGTGGAGATGACCAGCACGACGGCCGCCGCCCAATTGGCCGCCGACAAGTACGGCGCGGCCGCGATCGCCAGCTTGCAAGCCGCGGCGAATTACGGCTTGGATGTGATTGCCTCGAACATCGAAGATAACCGCAACAACGTCACGCGTTTCGCCGTGATCGGCAAGGAAGAACCGAAGCGCAGCGGCAACGATAAGACTTCGGTAATGTTCGAAATCCCGCACAAGCCCGGCGCGTTGGCCGACGCAATGGGAATCTTCAAACGAGCTCGATTGAATCTCACCTGGATCGAATCGTTTCCGATCGCCGGTTCGAAGAACGAGTATCTGTTCTTTGTGGAGATGGAAGGGCATCGCGACGAAGCCAAGGTGAAACGGGCACTCGACGCACTGAAACGCAAGACGGTGCAACTCTCGCTGCTCGGCTCTTATCAGCGCGGATCGCTGGTCGAGTAAGAGCCCGTCCGTAAGCCAATTACCAAATCGCTTGTCGCTACAGGGCACGAGCCCGGCGGTTTTGCGTTACCGGACGGTCGCGCCGTTCCGTTAAATCGACAGGTTACTTCCGGACGGTTCTTACTTCGCTTGTGCTGGCCGGGTTTCACGTCGTCCAAATCCAGCCGGTACAGAATCTGGTTGTAGTCGTACCGAGGCGTCGGGCGCGGTTTGTTGGCGAACTGCATTGTGTAAGTTCCTCGAACAACAACACTGGCGAATCGGCCGGCGTGAATTCTGGGTGCAGTCGCGGGTTGTAGAACGTGTAGTTGTCGTGCGAGAGTACCTTCACGGCCGGTCCCCACGGACCGAACGGCGAGTCCGACTCGGCGTACCAGAGCTCGCCGAACGCCGACGGCTTGCCGAAGTGCTGCATGAAGACCGTGACCCAGCGCTTTCGATAGGCGTTCCAGGCGATCGAGCCCGAGTGCGGCTTAACCGTGTCGCTCGACTCGCCAGCGGATTGCAATTCAGTTTGCGGTTCGAGCGATTCCCACTGCGCCGGGGCGCTCCAGGCGGAGAACGTGGCGCGGCAACGCAGACGCGGCAACGGATTGCCGAACAACAGCCACTCGTCACCCGCGTCGTCCTTCCACCGCGCCGGATGACCTTCGGGCAGCGGCGGCGGCTTCGGAGTTTCGTCCGACTTCGACCAAATCACTTTCAGTCGTTCAAACTCGCGCCGCTCGTCGTTCCAAACGCACAGCCCCGATTCGTAGGCTTCCAGCGGCGGCCGAATCTTCGAGTAAGTCGCAACCAGCCGTTCGCGACCGTCGTCATTGGGCACGGTTGTGTAGCCCGTCAACCATGTGGGACCGGAACCCGGCATCCGGGCGACGCCGCGCGGCTCGCCGCGTTCGTCGCGGAAATAGTCGAAGTCGATTCGCACCGGCGGTTCGAACTTCGTCAGCGGCCGGGAGGCCGACGTCGCGCTGGTGCTGTTGAACACGCCGAGCGGGTAACGAAACAGCGTCGTGTCGCCCCACAACCAAAAATGCCGACCTTGATATTCGGCGTTCATCACGCTGTCGCAGCCGACCAAGCCGGACTCCTGCCAATCGAGCATCTCGCCCAATTTCTGGCTCTCGGCAAACAGCCCCGCGCCGGTTAGTCGCCCCAAACGCCGAGCGATAATTGTGCGCCGAACTTTGATTCGCAGCGACTTGCCCGACTCGGGCTTCAGCCGCACGCCGCGATAGCCAAACCCATCCGCGGGCACTTCGTAGCCGTGTCCGATTACGTGGAACCACACTTCGCGCCCGAGCAACTCCGGTTGGTCGATTGCGATCAGCCCCGCATTGTCGCTGACCAATCGCATTTCGTGCGTCGTGCGAAGCTCGACCAGCGGAACAGGCCAGCCGTTCTCGGCGTCGACAATCTCAACGCGGCAAGGCTCCGCCGAACTGGCTCGCGTGGTTGACAATAGGCTCGCCACCACAGCTAAACAAGCGACGAGCAAACGGCCCATCCAGCGATCTCGCGTCCAGTATTCGCAATGCGTTCGCACCGAACCATTCCTCCCGAGGCAACCTATCGGAAGCATTCGCGTCGTTCACCTTCGTTTAACTTCCGCGTCATCCGTCGGGATTGTCTAGTAGTTCCTTCAACCGCATTCGGAGTTCTGGCGAAAAGCGATCAAGCCATGTTTCGTCAATGAGTCCAACCGAGATCATATCTTGCAAGTGAACTCGATCCTTCAATCGATGGCTCGTGAGTTTCATTCGAATGAGTTCCGGAAACGTCAGCGTGCGAATGGATTTGATTAATTCAAACCGCTCGACATTAGGCGCAGTTTCAGAATGCTCCTCTCGCACTTTTTCACCGGCATACACGACATGTACCGCGTCACGTGGTGATCCGTCTGGGCCGTCCAGGAACATCGGAATTCCCGCGACATCTTGAAAGACGAAACCAGCGGTGGCCAATGCCTTCTTCGCTGCATCAATGTCCTTACGGTTCAGCACGATGTCGACGTCCCTGGTATTGCGGACTGCGGATTCGTCGACTTGAGCAACCCAAAGCTGAACCGCATTTCCACCGATCACGGCGTAAGGTATTTCCGCATCATTGAGTGTGCTGGTAACGTCGCAGCCGTTCCTTTACCTTCTCCAAGGAGCGTTCAATCCTTTCCCAAAGGGCATCGCCGGTATATTTAATCTCGATCATTTCGTTCGACCTTTCGCCCGAATATACCATCAAGGACCGCGGACGTTGACATCATCGATCGACTTATACGGCACTGCCTAATCGCCTACAGTCGCGGCCGTTTCCAAGTCAACAAGTGAAGCCAAAAACTACGCTGGCCTCGCTTTCAATGATGTGCTTCGCTTGACTGCGTTGTCCAGCGCAAACGCTACTTTCGCGGGAGCGAAAGGCGACTAACGCCGCGAAAGGCGACTAACGGAAGATAAGGCGACTAACGGAGGCTAAGGCGACAAGGGGCAAACGCTTCTCGGTTGGCTAGCTTTCGATGTGAGTTAGCCGCGCGTCGAGTTGTTGGACGATTTCTTGTAGTCGGGCGACTTGAAGCTCCAGGTCGTCGATCCGCTCAAGCAACTCCGAATTATCCGGTCCGGCGGTTGGCGCGGCAACCGGCGCGGAGGCCGTTGGGCGACTGGCGACGGGCGCGGACGATGGCGGCGAACTTGCCGAGGGTTCTTCGTCCGCGGCGGCCGCGGCCATCGAGCCAACCTTTGTTTGCAGATGTCTCATCTCGTGCGGCTCGTACAGATTATGGGTCACAATCTGGCCGCGGCCTTCGGGCGTCAGCGATACGACCAAGCCCTTTTCGATCAGCGAATCCAGCACCGGTTTGAGCGCGTTCAGATCGGCGATCGGTTCCATCCGAGCGGCTCGCCCACGCAGTTCGCCGACCGTCTGCTCGCCGCGCAACAACAGTTCCGTCATCACGGCGATTTCCGTTTTGTCCACGCCCAACCAGTCGTAGGCGTAATGTCGATACTTGGCCACGCGACCGGAACCTTGCACTTCGGCCACGGCCGACATATTACGAAGCTGATCCAGCGCCGTTTCGACTTCGTCCGCCGTCAAATTCATCAGCGGCGAGCGATTGCTCTTCTGATTGCAGCCGGTGGTGATCCCGTTCAACGTCATCGGATAGGCGTCGGGCGTCGTTTTCGCCTTCTCGACCAACACGCCGAACACGCGTCGCTGCGTGCGCGTCAGCGGTTTCCATTTCGGTTGATCGGAGGAATCGTCGGATTGCGATTGCGTGGTGTCGTTCATCAGGCCGTCCTGGGAGAAGTGTTGGGGCGAGTTCGCGCCGCTCGGGCGATGACCGCCGAGCAGGTCCGTCAGCGCCAGCAATCTACGGCCCTGCCAAGATCAAGGCAACCGCTGGTCGAGGACGCTCGTGTCGCCGATTCGCCGTTGCGCCGGCCCAAATCAGCGTCGCGTGTATCCGCGATACTCGGGCCGGTAACCGATGCGCGGCTGACGCGGGTCGGTCGGCGGCAGTTGCTGCCGAGCCAACGGCGCGGTTACACCGGGGATTTGGAGACTCGGGTCCGCTAGGTCCACAAGCTGGTAGCCCGCGATGGACGGTAGGGCGAATTGCTGCGATGTGTCTCCGTAAAGCTGGTTGATCGCATAGCCGCGAACGTCGACCGAAAAGGCCAGCGTTTGCGGTTGGCCGGCGCCAAGTTGGACATCGCGGAGTTGTACGTCAACGTGGTGCGGCAGCGCCACGCCGTGGTCGGCATAGAAACGATGGTCCGAGGCCCGGGCCGACGCCAGCAGTTGGCCCCGCTCGTCGTATAGATGTTGCTCCATGATCCACGCGTACCGTTCATTCACCAGCAGCACGCGGGTCAGTTCGCCTCGCGCCGAAGGGAGGCGGGAGCGGATCTCTAATTGGCCGCCGCCGCGCGGATATGGGCCTTCGTGCTGTCCGTGCGGATCAAGTTGCACGAGACCAAGCGCGTCGATCAACCAGTGCGGTTCGACGGGCAGAAGCTGCCGGGCCAGCGAATTGGCGTATTGTTCGTGCCGCGCATAATAGATCGCCGGCTGCGGACTTCGCTTCACCCACATCCAGAACAATTCATCGTTGCTGCCCAAGTCCAATTCCTGGCCAGTCAGCTTCGTCAGCTCCGCTCGCAGCCGGAATTGCCGCGGCCGTTGCATGGCCAAGTCGGCTTGCAGCGCCGGGACGCCATCGACCTTCAACGTCGCGTCTTGAGCCTGCAACTGTTGCACGCGCGACGTCGCATTCACCGCGGCGATCACATCCGGCAACGTCGGCGGTCCCATGAACACCGCCGGTTGTTCGACGGCCGACGTGCGCGTGAAATAACGCGGACAACCGGCCCCGCTCGCCGTGCAGAGCACCAGCGGCAGCAGCAGCCACAGCGAGGCGGGATGGCGTGGTCTCAAGTCAACTTCCTTGTCAACTCACATGTCAATTTGCCAGGCGATCAAGCGTCGGCGAACAACAGCTTGCCCAGTTCCTCTTGGATTTCCTGAACGCGCTCGGGCGTCGGCGTGCAAACCAGCACGCGATGTTCGATACCTTCCTGCGTGCAAGTCATTACCAAAAACTCGTGTCCGGCTTCGTCGTGTTCGGAATTATCCAATCGCATTAAACGACGGCGGACCATCAGCAGACCCAGCACATAACGCAGATCGGCTCGGTCGTCGTCTTCTTCCAATTGGCGGAAGTAGTCGCGAATCACGTCGTTCGGCGCCCAACTCGGCCCTTTCTGGTTCGTATCCAGCACGGTCGACTTCCACCAACCGATCGCATCCTCGGGCGGACCTTCCCAAGCTTCGGCGCTGTAGTCGTGTCGCACGATCTCGGCGCCATCTCGGACCAAGACCGAAAAGTACGTTTCGCCCGGCCGAAATTCGCGATCCGATTTATGGCAGCGGCGGCCGCAGCGTTGGACTTCAAAGTCCAGCATGCTTGACTCCGACAATCAGCGTGGTGGCTACATTCCGAAAAAGTCGCGGAATGGTACGCGAAACGTCCAGGCGGCTCAATACTTTTCCTCGGCGACCGCGAAACGCGCGTTTCCCAAGGCACGCGAAGCCGCATTTCCCCGGTTTTCCCACGCTGCCAGCGGATTTCTGACCTAGATTTCCAGAGGGAAAGAGTCCGAGGAACGATTTTCCAGGGGGCACTGTGGACATTCACCAGCCGCCGCTAGGAGCCGCGACGTGTACTACAAGATCAGTTCGCTATTCAACTCGACAATCCGCATGGTCGACGGCTTCGACCGCGAAACGTGGTTGTACATTTTCTCGGGCTTGGTGGTCGTCGGTTACTTCTGCCTGCGAGGCTACACGCAACGGATGTGATCCGCCGCGCGCCGTCGAATGACGCGGCGGCTCGGCCCACGCAACGAAGATTTAAGGCATTAGGAAGGGGCAACAACGATGCCGATCTTGGAGTTCTCGCTGCCGGCCGCGCTGGCCGTGGTGGCGACGTTGGGATATATCGTCGGCCGCCAACAGGTGGCTCGCAAAGTGATGGTGGCCGAGCGGCCGAACCGATTCGAGCTGAAGCGCGCCAAGGCCATCATTCGCGATCTGGAGTGCGTCTCGCAACAGGTGCGAGGCAGCTTGGCCGAACATCATGCCAGCTTGGTGGCGTTCAAGAACCGCGTAACGGAGTTGAGCAAAGCCTCGGATCCGACCGCTTGTCAAGATTTGGCGGGCGAAGCCGAGCGGGTGTTGAAGCCAACGTTAATGCTGTCCAAGCAGATTTCGTTGGCCTACGAAGAGATTCGGCAACAAACCGGAATGCTGCTGACCTTCACCGAACTGCGTACCGATCCGCTAACGGGCTTGAACAATCGTCGGGCGTTGGACGAGACGCTGGCGGCTCGCTTCGCGCTGTTCACCCGCTATCACACCATGTTCTCCGTCGTGATCCTGGACGTCGATCGCTTCAAGCAACTGAACGATCAGCACGGGCATCTGCGCGGGGACGAAATTCTGCAGCAGGTGGCCCAGGCAATTCTGCAGAGTGCCCGCGAGACGGACATTGTCACTCGTTACGGCGGCGAGGAGTTCGTCGTGGTTTGTCCCGAGACCGATCTGGCGGGCGGCTGCGTGCTGGCGGAACGGGTTCGGCTGCTCGTCGAGAAGCAACTGGAAACAACGATCAGCGCCGGCGTAGCGATGGCCGTCACGGGCGACACGGCGAGGTCGCTGCTGGCCCGCGCCGATTCGGCGTTGTACAGCGCCAAAGCCGGCGGACGGAATCGCGTGTACCAGCACTCCGGGCATCACATCTTGCCCTACAACCACCGAGCCGAGCGAACCGCGTTGCCAGCGACATTGCGGCTGGCCAAGACGCCGGACGACGAGCACGAAGTCGACGGCGAAGCGGCCGCATCGTCGGACTCGCCGAACGAAAGTTCGCGGCAGAATGGTCCCGCCCAACAAGATCAGCACGCAACCACTCCGTCGCCCCTAGCCGCCACGCCGTAGTCGCCTTTCGCTCTGGGAACGTATGGCGAGTCGTATCGTGGCGAGACGGTGGTGAAGTATGCTCTTTAGCCGGTCGGGCAACTTCGAACTCGTCAGAACGGATTCACCATGAAATATTCGCGAGCGGCCGTGGGCCAAGCGGTCGAGCACTTGCGTTCGACCGATCGCGTGATGCGACGGCTGATTGACGAAGCGGGGCCATGTACGCTGCGGCCCCAGCGGGATCGTTTCGCGATGCTGGTCAATTCAATTATCTCGCAGCAAATCTCGACCGGCGCCGCGCGGTCGATTCGGCAGCGGTTGGTCGAGCTGACTCAGCCGCAAGGCGTGACGCCCGCCGGTTTGCTGCGGTTTTCGCCCGAGCAGCTACGCACGGCCGGCGTGTCGCCACAGAAGGCCAGCTACGTGTTGGATTTGGCCGAGAAGGTTCACTCGGGCGAAGTCGACTTGGCGCGGATCGGCCGCTGTACCGACGAGCAGGTGATCTCGCAATTGATCTTGGTGAAAGGAATCGGCCGCTGGACGGCTCAGATGTTCTTGATCTTTTCGCTGGGGCGGTTGGACGTGTTGCCTCACGACGACCTGGGCGTGCGGACGGGGATTCGCGATCGGTACGAGCTTGGCGACTTGCCGGACAAGGCAACTTGCGAGCGCATCGCCGTGCCGTGGCGGCCTTACGCCACGATCGCCAGTTGGTATTGCTGGCGGTCGTTGGATTTGAAGCGAACGGCAGGTAAGGGTTGACCGTAGACGCTTGCCAGCGCCCCAATACGAGCACGACATCGCGCGCGAACGTGCCGACGAATTCACTGGCTTGCGCCACGTGCTTGTATAGTTTCATCTGCCGCTCGCCTAGTGATTCGGTAGCGAAACCGGAGGGCTCGCGCCCTGCCGCTTCCAGAGATTTGGTCGCGGCGTTTTCTCGCGGCGGAAATGTCACGGCGTCTCTGTTACATTGGAAACCGCGACGTTCGCCAACAATTTGGGCGTCGCCAGGCGACTTCGACCGACCAGCGCTGCGTCGTCGGTCGCATTCATTCCGTGCCCAGGAGACGTTCCGTGCCCAGGAGATTTGTCGAGTGAAATGGATTGCGATCGTTATCGCCGTGGCCGCGTTGGTCGCTGGTTCGGTTCGAGCCAATGCGGACGATCAGTTCGCGCGGGCCGTGCAGCCGATCTTGGCTCGGCATTGTGCCGAATGTCATGGGGCCGAAGATGCCGAACAGGGGTTGGACCTTTCGACCGCGACCAGCGTATTGGCTGGCTCGGCCACTGCGGCGGTGATCGAGCCTGGCAATTCGGCGGAAAGTTTGCTCGTCCAATCTTTGGCCTCTGAAGCCGATCCGCACATGCCGCCCGATGGTCAGTTGTCGGACGACGAGGTGCGAGCCGTTGCGGCTTGGATCGATTCGCTTGATCCGGCCACACCGGTCGGCTCGGCGGGCATTTCCGAAGCCGATCGCAACCACTGGGCTTTCCGCCCGCTGGTGCGACCACCCGTTCCGGATGGCAATGACGAAGGTTGGTCGAACACGCCGATCGACCGATTCGTGTGGGCGAAGCTGAAGTCGGCGGGGCTGAGTCCGAGCGAGCCGGCGGAACGTGCCGTGCTGTTGCGACGCATGTACTTCGACTTGATCGGCTTGCCGCCCACGCCCGAGGAGGTCGCCGCGTTTGTTGGGGACGACTCGAACGATGCCGTGGATCGCGTGGTCGATCGCTTGCTGGCTTCACCCCAGTACGGCGAACGTTGGGGGCGGCACTGGTTGGACTTGGCTCGTTACGCGGATTCCGGCGGCTTTCACAACGATTTGGATCGACCGCACGCTTGGCGATATCGCGACTATGTGATCGCCAGCTTCAACGCCGATAAGCCTTACGCCCAGTTCGTGCGCGAGCAGATTGCGGGGGACGAGCTGGCCGACGCGACGTTGGACACGTGGATCGCGACCGGCTTTTGCCGCAACGGTCCCAGCAACGACGACAACATGGGCAAAGGAATCGCGTTGGAAAAGTACCGCATGGACGAGTTGGACGACATCATCTCGACCACCGGCACGGTGTTTCTGGGTTTGACGATCGGTTGTGCTCGGTGCCACGATCACAAATACGATCCGCTGAGCCAGCGCGACTACTACCGATTCCTGGCGTTCTTTCACGGCGCCGAGAAACGCCAGTTGGAGTTGGATTCGTTCGACGCCGACGAGCTGAAATTGCGGCCGGTCAATGGCAAGCCAGACGCCAAGAGCCCGCTGGCGATGGTGCTGACGTCGCATGGTCAACCGTCGCGGACCACGCGGCTGCTGTGGCGCGGCGATGTGCGGAATCCGGGACCGGTTGTGAAACCGCACGTGCCGGAAGTCTTGGAATCGTCGCACTCCGCGTTCCCGGCGGAAGCCGCTCGGCGGATCGACCTTGCCGATTGGATTACGGACGCCGAGAACCCGTTGACTTGGCGCGTGATTGCGAACCGCGTGTGGCATTATCATTTCGGTTTCGGATTGGTGGCGACCCCCAGCAACTTCGGGCGACTTGGCGAGCCGCCGACGCACCCGGAGTTGTTGGATTGGTTGGCCACTGAGTTTCGCGACGGTGGCGGTAGCTTGAAGTCGCTGCATCGGCTGATCGTGACTTCGGCCGTTTATCAACAAGCGTCGGACGCGCGCGACGATGCCTTCGCCCAGGATCCCGAGAACCGGCTGCTGTGGCGAATGAATCGGCGGCGATTGGAAGCCGAGTCGCTTCGCGACGCGTTCTTGTCGGTCGCCGGTTCGTTGAATCCGCAAGCTGGCGGGCCGGGCGTTCATCCGCGAATTCGGCCCGATTTGTTGGTCGCGAGCCAGCGAAACAAATGGCCGGTGGTTAAACGCGAGGGCGCGGAACATTGGCGGCGCAGCGTGTATGTGTACGTCAAGCGACAACTGCAATTGCCGTTGCTGGAGTTGTTCGACGCGCCGAACACGTCGCACAGTTGCCCGGTGCGCGACAACAGCCTGGTGCCAACGCAATCGCTGGTGCTGCTAAATGACGAGTTTGCGCGCGAGCAAGCGGCGCGGTTCGCGGATCGCGCTCGACACGACGCGGGCGATGGTGCGCGGGCTCAAGTGGAACGAGCGTTGTGGATCGCGCTGGGCGGCCGCCGAGCGAACAGCGCGCTTGGTCGAGGGCGTTGCGTTCGTGGGCGAGCAGCAGGCGTTGCTGGAACAAGAGGGAATGGGAGCCGAAGACGCCGGCCGCGCCGCGCTGGCCGACTTGTGTCACGTGCTGATGAATCTGAGCGAGTTTGTATATGTCGATTAATCAACCGATGGCCGATTCGGGCTGCTCGAATCTCTTGCATTCGTCAGGCGCCTTCACGCGGCGAGATTGGCTGGCTCGCACCGGCGCGGCGTTCGGCAACTTGGCGTTGACCTGGATGCTGGCTCGCGATGGGTTAGCCGGGGAAGCTCCGCCGAACGTCGAGCAACTGGCTGCCCGGCCGCCGCATTTTACGGCTCGCGCGACGAGCGTCATCTTTCTGTTCATGTACGGCGGGCCGAGCCATGTGGATCTGTTCGACCCGAAGCCCGAGTTGGATCGTTGGCACGATCAAGAGATTCCGGTCTTCAAGAAGGAAGACGCGTTTATGGGCAAGACGCGCGCGAACGCGATGCGCAGCCCGTTTCAATTCGCCAAGCACGGCGAGGCCGGCATCGATATTTGCGATCAGTATCCCGAACTGGCAAAGGTAGCCGACGAATTGTGCGTGATTCGCTCGATGACTTGTAAGAGCAACAATCACGGACCGGCGTTGTTTCAAATGCAGTCCGGTTCGCTGTTGGCTGGGCATCCGAGCATCGGTTCGTGGACCACTTATGGGTTGGGCAGCCAGTGCCAGGATTTGCCCGGTTTCATCGTGATGATGGATCATCAGGGAGCGCCGGTGAACGGCGCGCTGAATTGGTCGAACGGTTTCATGCCGGCCAGCTTTCAGGGAACGCCGCTGCGCACGGCGGGTGAGCCGATCGCGTATGTGCGTCCGCCGGCTGGCGTTTCGACGTCGCGGCAGCGAGCTCAGTTGGATCTGCTGGGCCGTTGGAACTCGGACTACGCCGCGGCTCATCCGGCCGACGAAGAATTGCGTTCGCGCATCGCCGCCTATGAGCTGGCGTTTCGGATGCAGAACAGCGCGCCGGAAGCTGTGGATTTGTCGCGCGAGCCGGAAAGCATCCATCGGCTGTACGGCTTGGACAATAAGGTCAGCCAGCACTTTGGCCGCAACTGTCTGTTGGCTCGGCGATTGGTCGAACGCGGCGTTCGCTTCGTGCAGCTTTACAGCGGCGGCAACGAAGGCCCGCGAGCTTGGGACGCGCACGACGATTTGGAAAAGAATCATCGGCTGCACTGCGCCGAGACCGATCGGCCGATTGCGGCGCTGCTAACCGATCTGAAACAGCGCGGGCTGCTCGACACGACGCTGGTCGTCTGGGGCGGCGAATTTGGTCGCACGCCGAACGCCGAAGGCGGCAAGGGCCGCGATCATCACCATCGCGGTTTTACGATGTGGATGGCTGGCGGCGGGATTAAACCGGGAACGATTTACGGAGCGACGGACGAGTTCGGCTATCACGCGGTCGAGAACCCCGTGACGCTGCCCGATCTACACGCCACGATCCTGCATTTGCTGGGTTTGGATCACGAGCAGCTAACCTACCGTTTCCAAGGTCGCGACTATCGTCTAACCGACGTAGGCGGCCAAGTGCTGCGATCGATTCTGGCATAGCGCCGCTCCACCCATGCCCGAATTCCTTTGCCCCCAATTCACTTGCCCCCAATTCCCTTGCCACCAATTCCTTTGCCCACCGACCGTATTCAGACCTACGAGCGAGCAACTAACCGTTTTGCCCGAGCGGCACGAGCCGTTTAGCGCCGCGAAACCGGAGGACTCGCGTCCTACCGCTGCAATTCGCAACCAGCTTGATAAGCTGCATTCAGGGTCGATCGTCCAGACGCTCGATGCTTAGCCAGTTAAGGCAGGTATTGAAGCCGGGGCGGCCGGAGCCGATGTCGATGGTGAGGCGACCGTCGATGACTTCCACGGTATTGGTCACGAGGTGATGTTCGCCCTCGGCCGTCGAGACATTGTCCGCCGCGAGCTGACCTTCAACTCGGGCGTGTTGGCCGGGCTGAGCGTGGCCGCTGTCGCCGAGGCATAGCGTGACACGGTACCGGCCATTCTCAATCATGCATTCCCAGCGGTCCGTCTCGCGAGTGAAAAGAAAGGTGTCGCGAGCCACATCGGAAGAACGGCCGCGCCGGCGGTGGTTTTCCGAAAGGTCGCGGCTCCAGCCAAATCCTCGCTTCGCATCGAACGGCTGGCCGCGGTCGGACGTGTAGCGTGGCAGGTCCGCAGTGTCCGGGCCCGCGAAGTTAAAACGTCGACCGGTGAACGGCGGCGGCTTCACACCGTCGGCCAATCCATCCTCGTCGTTGTCGGAATCCAACAGGTCCGGAACGCTGTCGTTGTCGCGATCGAACGGCAGCGGATCGTCGCGATCCGTTCGCCCGTCGCCATCCCGATCGACGTCGGACGACTCAAAGCGTGGCGACGACGCAAACGCGAGTTCATCATGCTCCCGTATCGCGTCCCATAAGCCGATGGCGAAGTTGGATCGCGTGATCGGCTCGCCCGCAGGCGGATTCTTCCAATCGAAAGCCGTGAAGACTTCGCGGACGAACAATTCGTCCGCGGGATGATCCGGTTTGAATTCTCGCCTCGTGGTTTCTTTTCCGTCCGTGCCAAGCGAAGCCGGATTTGTCTCGGAAAGTTGGGCCGCCAGAGTTTCAATCGCGGCGTAATCGGGATCGTAGAAGTCGACATCGCGAAAGCGTCGCTGGTTGTCTTCAACGGCGTAAATGTGCCGAGTTAGGCTCGCCGTAGCCAATGCCGCTCGGATCGCGGCACGAGCCACTTCGCGGCGCGGAATCGGCTCGCTGGGCCGAAAGTCTTGTTGTCCCGGTGAACCGACCAGTACAGTTCGCACGGACAATTGGTTGACGGCCTCGAAGCAATTAGCGTCGGTCGGCAAATCGTGGTAAGGCCATAACACCCCGCCTGGCGGGCGCTGACCGGTAAAGCGATCGACCGGCGGCTCGACCAATAGCGACTGGACTTGCCGCACCGATTCGATCCGGGCGGCGACTTCGCGCGGCGTTCGCTTCTCATCCAGAGCCACGGCCGCCACGGTCGCGGCCGCTTGTCCGGCCATCATTCCGTGCCCATGCAACCGAACGGCCGACGACACGATGCTGGTGTAGCCGAGGTTTTTTCCCGCGCCCAGCAGCCCGTCGAACCTCGCGGGGACGAGGCAGCGCAGCGGAAAGCCGGCTCGGTCGGTATGCGTGCCCCAATGGCGATACGACGAATGAATATGAGCCCAGGGGCCGGTGTTGTCGTCGTTCAGAAAGATGCGTTTGGTGGGATGAAAGTCGATGTTGAATTGAAATCCAAACACGTTGTCATGCACCATGTGGTCGGCCCAAGACTGAACGCCGTCACGATCGCGGACGTCCGTTTCGCGAAGCATGTACAAGGCGTCCAGCCGCAAGCCTTCGCGCACGTAAGGCTTCCACGGCAAACGATCCGCCGTGCCAAACTCGTCCGTCAATTCCATTCGTCGAAAGCTCACGGCGTTTTCGTCGTCCGACGAATCCGCCAGCGTTTGTAGGTAGTGCAGCAAGCCCAGCGTGTGACGTTTTGCATCGTCGAACACAATCCGCCGCTGACTCGGTGTCATGTCGACCAGATTCTTACGCGACGCGCCGGGCTCGTTAGCTTCCAACGCCTCGTTCACATGGCGAGGAAAGTTATACGTCGGGTAATCCTGCAACGGCCAATTCACCAACACCAACTCGCTGCCGACGGGCAAATTCAAATGCCGGCGATCGACCAAGCGACGATGCGTGTAGACGCTCGGGGTTTCGCCATACGGGCCGTTCTTCATCTCCGATTCGATCCACGGCCGAGCGAACGGGCCCATCGTTCCTTTCGGCCAGCCGACGGCTTTGTACTGCTCGGCCGTGACGATCGTCGCGCCGAAATACGTTCGCGGGTCGTAACCGCGCGGCGGATCGATCACTCCGGCTCGGTCGCTCTCGCGCAGCACCATGCAGTACGTAATCGGATTCATCTCGTTCGGTTCCACTTGCGAAGCGTCGGTCGGCGCGCTCGGTTCGTTGAACGCGGATTTCAAATCGGGACCGCGCAGATAGCGAGCGCCGCTGAGCCGGATGACGTCGCCCCAGTCCGAGGCGTCGATGGTGAGCGTCGCGCGAATCGCAAGCGGCGGGGCGCTCTTCGTGGACGCGAAGCGAACGCCCGTGACGCGCTTATCGGCCGTGTCGACGGCGATTGGCTCGTAGTCCTCGAACAACTCGACCGACCCGCCGTTGGATCGTTGATACGGCGCCAACAGCTCGCGAAACAGCCGCTCGGTTTCGCGCGGTTCGCACGTCGTCCAAGCACAAAACGAATTGCCGGGGCGAGCGTGTCCGTACTTCACTCGCATGCGTTGTTCGATGCGGTTCATGATCTCTAGGAACAGACCGCTGCGAGGAAACGGTTCGCGCCGGCCGTGGTAGATCGTCCACTCATCGACCGCACCCAGACCTTCGGCCGTGAACTGTCCGCCCAGCCAAGCGATATCGTTGACGATCGCGATGCGCGGAACGCCCAATCGCGCGGCTTGCACGGCCGCCGCGACCGCCGACTCCGAACCTCCGACGACCAGCAGATCGACTTCGCGGGTCACTTCATCCGCCGCCGAGGCGACGACTGGCCACACGGCACAGACGGACAGAAGCAAGAGACGAGCGGAGCGAAGGACATTGCGAATCACGGCGAGTCTCCGTGGGGTCGGTAGTTCGAGGAGAATGCTTGCAGGTCGGACAGTCTAATTAAACGCTTCGACGCGTGCCGGCGCGCGAACCGTTGTGGGCCGCGTCCTACGATCCGCATAAACGGCAGAGTTTCGCGCATCGGGAACGATTTACGCCGGCTGAATCGCTTTGTTCGATTCCCCGATTGTTTGCGCCGCATCGAGGATGACGACGAAAGTTGATACCGCAAGGTTTGTTACGGGAAAGGCCGAAGTTAGGACTGGGCGACGCGCGACACGAGGCCGCGCGACGCCGGCAACGGAACGGGAGACGCCGGCCCTGGGCGAGGGCCGCGAGTACGGAGACTCGGCAGTGCCTGGAATGAATCGTGTGGCAACTTGGACAATCGGCATCCTGCTGCTGCCCACTTGGGCCGCGGCCGGCGAGGCCGTTGTTCGTTTTGCGGAGCCCGCCGCCACGTCGCTCGCGCCGTCGGATTTAAGCCGCGGGCAATCCGGCCGAGTCGCTTTCGTTCCACCTGTTGCCGAGCTTTCCTAGAAGCCGCAGTTGCCGGCGGGCGAGTCGGCCGTCGCGTCTCCGGCCGATGCCTCTTTGGCCGAAGCGGCTCGCGAATCCGAATCGTTGCCTGCCGGTCGCCCGACGCCTCATGTGCGACGTCGCGACAAGCCGATCGGTGAGATCAGCGTGACGATGCCTTCGGTCAACGCGGCAAACGACGGTGACTATCCGCGGGACCTGTGGGGCGAATCGGAAGAAGCGCCGTTCACGTCCTTCGGGGCTCGCGATTTCTGGCCGACGAATCTGGCCGCCTGGGAGCCGCCACGCGTGGTGCATCGGCCGTTGTACTGGGACGAAACGCCGCTCGAACGTTACGGGCAAACGCGGCATCCGGTACTTCAGCCACTGACTTCGACGGCACACTTCTTCGGCACGTTCTTCGTGATGCCAGCGAAGCTGGTAATCGAGCCGCCGCTGAGCCCCGCCACGGACGCCGGACTGTTCCGCCCGGGCAGCCCCGTGCCTTGCTTGCGGCAAAAGCCGTTGCGTTAAGCAACTCGGGTGAACGCCGTCCTTCGCTGGCGTTCAAAGTTCCAAAGTTCGGCGCGGCAATTTCTCTCGCAGCATCGCACTTGCTTGACAACCCACGAACCGGCAGCTAAAAGATGCATTAGCGATACCTGTTTAACTTGTTTAAGCCGAAGCAAGGAAGCGCGGACAAACGATGAGATTGGCTTTACAGACCGACTACTGCCTGCGACTGCTGATGTATTTGGCCGGCTGCGGCGAGCGAGCGACGATTCAGGAGGTCGCCGATTTCTTCGGCATCTCCAAGGATCACTTAGCGAAAGCCGCTCAGCGACTGGCGCGCCTCGGCTATATCCGAGCGATTCGCGGCATCGGCGGCGGACTCGAGTTGGCTCGACCGGCCGACGAGATTTCGATCGGCGCTGTGCTTCGCGATATCGAAGGCAACGTGCATTTGTTGGAGTGCGTCGGTTCGACTCAGAACGTCTGTGTGATTCAACCTGGATGCCGGCTGCGTGGCGTGTTGGCCGAAGCCGAGCGACTGCAGATGGATTATTTGAACAGCGTCAAGCTCAGCGACGTGGTGCGTCCCGGCCGAACCCTGGTTTCCCTCACAATGTGATTTACTAACAAACTGACTTCAACTCCGCTGGGTTCCTTCCCCCCTGATCCCCGCCCGTGCAACACGACTCGACGGTGCGTTTGCCGCCGAGCCTTTCCCTGTCAAAGATTTCGGTTCCCTCTCCCTGTTTGTTTTTAGGAGTAACGTATGAGATTGTCGTTAATTGGTTTGTTGGCGTTCTCGCTCTTGGTATCATCTTCTGCCGCCACGGTATCCGCCGCGGACAAGCCCAAGGTGGACAAGGCCGCGGTCGAGCGAACTCGGAAACAAGTTCGCATGCTGGATGACATTTACAAGACCGCCGTGGTGCTAATCACAACACACTATGTCGAGGAAGAAACGGATCTTTCCGCGGGCTCGGCCGCCAAAGCGTTGTTCAGCGCCATCAAGGAGAAAGGCTGGCACGACGCCCGGTTGATCGACGCCACGGGGAATCCATATAACGATGAGAATGTGGCCAAGGATGAGTTTGAAAAGCAAGCGATCGAAAAACTCAAAAACGGCGAATCGTATGTCGATGAAGTAGTCGTGAAAGATGGCAAGCCATACCTGCGAGCGGCTACGATTGTGCCCGTGGTGATGCAGAAATGTACGCTCTGCCATCCTCACTATGAACAGGCCAAAAAGGGCGCGGCGATCGGAGCGATCGGGTACACTTTACCAATTGAATAAATAGCTCGGGCTCATGCCCGAAATCAAATGGTGAGTTTCGACGTGACGGTTCCTGGGCATGAACCGCCATCGTCAACGTAGCGAACGCCACGGCTTCGCCACGTAACACCGATTGCTAACGCTGGAACAGCGGCGATCGAATCTCAACGGTTCGGTCGCCCTTTCGGCGCGCATGAAAACCAGAGGCAAAAGGCCCAAGACATGGTCACTTGTGGCGCCATTGTGTCGATTAATGTCGGACTGCCGCGAGAATACGATTCGGCGGTGACGGACGATCCCGACGCGTTTGTCGAGTCGCCGCCGCCCGCGGACAAATTCCGGGGTCCCTGGATCACCGGTTTCTTTAAGCAGCCGGTTGCCGGGCCCGTGGTCGTTCATCTAACAAACCTATCTGGGGATGGCCAAGCCGATCGGCGAGTTCACGGCGGTCCGGACAAAGCAGTGCTGGCTTACGCGGCCGACCACTATCCGGTTTGGCGTCTCGAACTAGGCGAGCCGGGTTTGTCGTTCGGCGCGTTCGGCGAAAACCTGTCGATCGCGGACGTGACCGAGCGAGATGTTTGCATCGGAGATGTGTGGAGCGCGGGCGACGTGCGGCTCCAGGTCAGCCAACCTCGCCAGCCATGCTGGAAACTAGCGCGTCGATGGCATCGCCCCGATTTGCCGCGCCGCGTCGTGCAGACGAACCGAACCGGTTGGTACTTTCGCGTGCTGCAAACCGGGGTGATCGAGGCGGGACAAGCGATTTCGCTGTCCGAACGCCCGCACGAGGCATGGACGGTCGAGCGATGCAACGATGCAATGTATCGGCAAGCTGCCTCGCGGGCCGAACTCATGGAACTGATGAGCTTGCCGGAACTCAGCGACGCCTGGAAGCACGACTTGGCGTGAGCCGACCGCCCGTTGATCGTTCGCTCCGTGACGCTCATCATTAGCGTCTTTGCCGCTTTGCCACCTGATCGTCCGGAGCCCTGTCGATGCCCGTCGTACTAATCACGCCTGAAGCGATGCGAGAACAACCGCATCCCTATGTCCCCGCACTGCTCGAAGCTGGCTTCGAAATCCGCTATCCCAAGAACCCGCAATTCGCGCGCGGTTTGGGCGACGCCGAGGAAGTGGTTGCCGAGCTGCAAGGTGTTCACGCGTCGATCGCCAGCGGCGAGCGTTATTCGCGCGAAGTGCTGGCGCGTTTGCCGCAGCTTCGCGTGATCGCCCGAGCCGGCGTGGGCTACGACCGCGTGGATGTGTCGGCGGCCACGGATCATCGCGTGGCGGTCACCATCACTCCCACGTCGAACCACGAAGCGGTCGCCGAGCTGGCGATGGCTTTGTTATTCGGTGTGACCAAGTCCATCGTGTCCAACGACCGCCGAGTTCGCAGCGGCGAGTGGCCTCGTAAGCTGCTAATGCCGATGCGCGGTCGCATGTTCGGCCTTGTGGGGCTGGGCCGAATCGGACGCAGCACGGCATTGCGAGCTAAAGCGCTGGGCATGCGCGTGATCGCCTACGAAACGCATCCGCTGGAATCGTTTGTTCGCGAGCACGAAATCGAATTAGTCTCGTTCGACGAGGTTGTCGAGCGGAGCGACTTTCTTAGCGTGCATTGCCCGTTGACCGACGCCACGCGCGGCATGTTCAACCGATCGGTATTCTCGCGTATGAAACCGGGCAGCGTCTTCTTGAACACGGCTCGCGGTCCGCTGATGAACGAAGCCGACCTCTACGAGGCATTGACCAGCGGCCATTTGCGTGGAGCGGGACTGGACGTATACGAGCAAGAACCGCCCTCGCCCGATAATCCGCTGTTCCAGTTGGACAACGTGGTGCTAAGCCCGCATTTGGCCGGCACCGACGAAGAATCGTTGGTGGCGATGGGAGTCGAAGCGGCCGATTGCATCATTCGCCTGTCGCGCGGCGAATGGCCCGAAGGCGCCGTGGTGAACGCCGAGTTGCGCGAAGGCTGGCAGTGGTAGGTAGATCGCATAGGGCTCGGACCGTTTGAGCTGATTCCACGTATCCAACGAGATATTCCGCCATGTCGGACGAAGCAGTGACCCAATGGTTGGGAGCGTTGGCCGAAGGGGACGAAGCCGCCGCAACGCAATTGTGGAGCCACTGTTTCGAGCGACTCGTGCGTTTGGCTCGTCGGCGTCTGGGCGATACGCCGCGCCGCGATTTCGACGAGGAAGATGTGGCGTTGAGCGCGTTTCGCGTGCTCTGTGACGGCGTGATGCGCCACCGCTTCGATCAACTGTCGGATCGTCATGACCTGTGGAAACTGCTAATGACGCTGACAGCCCGCAAAGCAATCGACCGACAACGCCGAGCCAGCGGCCAGAAACGTGGCGGCGGACGAGTGCGCGGGGAATCAGTTTTCGCTCGCGATCAGGACGAAGCCGCGCCGGGAATCGACCGAGTTGCTGGCGGCGACCTCACGCCAGAATTCCTGGCCATGCTGGACGAGCAGAATACGATGCTGTTCGACGTGCTTGGCGACGACACGTTGCGTCGAATCGCACTTTGGAAATTGGAAGGTTTTACCAATGACGAAATCGCCGGCCGTTTGGAGTTGACCACGCGCAGCATCGAACGCAAGCTTCAGCGCATTCGCGATCGCTGGTCGCGGCTGGTGGAAACGCCGGACGCCTAAAGCTGGCAATCGCTAGTAACCCTACGGAGTGCTCCGCCTCGTCGGAACTTGATGCTGTGGGCAACACTGAATCCTGGCAATGGTTCCACCGTGTTCATCAGTGCCTATTGATTGGCTCAGCCCACTTCGCTAAGGCTACGATGAGACAGTTTGTATACACGAAGTAATAGAGAAGAATGGAACACATCCCATGAGCGTTGGCCACATTAGTCGTCGAACCGCATTACAGGCCACTTTAGCGACAGGATTGAGTGCGGCGACCGTATCGCTCAGCGCGCTCCACGCCTTCGCGCAACAACCACGGCGGTCGGCAAACTCCGAACTGCGAATCGGCGTGATCGGAGTCGGCGTGCGCGGCAAATATCTCATTGGGAATTTGCCCGAGGCGGCGCGTGTGACGGCCATCTGTGACTGTGCCAAATCGCGGATCGCCTCAGCTCTGGAGCCGAAAGGAAACTTCGCCTCGGTGCTGCAAGCCTTTCGAGATCGCGACGCGCCGCGGTGTGCTACTTACCAAGATTACCGACAAATGCTCGATCGCGAGAAACTGGACGCCGTAATTATCGCCACGCCCGATCATCATCACGCGTTGGCGGCCATGCTGGCCCTGCGCGCGGGTCTCGACGTCTACCTCGAAAAGCCTTTGACATTGACCATCCGCGAAGGTCGTTTGCTGGCCGACATGGTTCAGCGAACCGGTCGAGTCTTACAAGTCGGGAGCCAGCAGCGGTCGATGGAAGTGAATCGATTCGCTTGTGAGTTTATTCGCTCTGGTGGATTGGGAAAGATCAGCAAAGTCGAGTTACCGAACTATCCCGGCCCGATGACGATTCCGCGTTTGCCCAACAGCTCCGCTCCGCCCGAGGTTGATTGGGAGATGTTTTTGGGGCCAGCGCCGCGGCAACCCTACGCGCGCCAGCTATGGATCAAAGATGAGTATCACGTGGGCGAGCTCTTATGGCGCGGTTGGGATCTGTACCGCGACTATTCCGGTCACATCATGACGAATTGGGGCGCCACCCGTGGATATGGTGCAATATGCCTTGGGACGCGATCGTTCGGGGCCCAGTGAGATCGTGGCCACCGAGCCGGAGTCCGTGGATATCTTCGGGCAAATGTGGAACCAGAAGACACCGCTACCCGGTAAGGAGAGTCACCGCTTCTGGCCGGTGCGCATGCGTTACGACGACGGCGTCGAGTTGCATTTCGCACATGGTCCCGAGTTCATTCGGTTTCATGGAGAACGTGGCACGCTTAAGATGCGACGCAATTATTTTGAGACCGATCCGCCTGGATTGGCCGTGGGCGGACCCGACGCTGAAACCGCCGCCAAGTGGAACGGGGCCGGTCACGTGGCTCGACCGCATTTACAAAACTGGCTGTATGCGATACGCGACGGCGCGACTTTGAACGCTCCAGTCGAATCTGGCCACCGCACAGTCTCGATCTGTCATTTGGCCAACATCGCACGCGAATTGCAGAGACCGTTGCGCTGGAATCCAATCAGCGAAACATTCATCGATGACGCCGCCGCCGACATGCTGCTCGAACGTCCGCGCCGGGCCGGCTTTGAATTGCCCGCCTAGCTGCTGTCTGGTTCGGCCCAAACCGGGCGATTATCTTGGATAGCTTGCCAAGCGGCGAACTCGTCCCCTCCGCCGCTCGATTCACTCCCTACGCACATTCCGCAAAAGGACCGACTTGATGAAACAACGACTCATGCTCGTGGCCGCATTGATGGCGTCAACGCTTTTCACGTTGACCGCCACGGCCGCCGACGAACCCGCTGCCGCGGGCAAAGCGGCTCGCATTTTGTTTGTCACGCAAAGCAAAGGCTTCCGTCACGGTTCGGTTAATCGGAAAGACGGCCAGTTGTCCCCGTCCGAACGTGTCATGACCGAACTCGGCATCCAGTCCAACTTGTTCCGCGTCGACTGCACACAAGATGTCGAGCAGGACTTCACGAAAGAGAAGCTGCAGAATTACGACATCGTCATGTTCTACACCACCGGCGATCTCCCAATCAAACAAGAAGATCGCGACTATTTCTTCAACGAGTGGCTCAAGCAGAAAGGGCATGGTTTCATTGGCGTCCATTCCGCCGCGGATACTTATCACAATTACGAACCGTATTGGGATATGATCGGCGGAACATTCAACGGACATCCGTGGGGCGCCGGCTCGACAGTGACGATCACCGTCCACGACGCGAAACATCCCGCGGCCAAACCGTGGGGAGATGAATTTGTCATTCAAGATGAGATCTATCGGTTTAAGAACTGGCAACCCGAAAAGGTGCGGGTGTTGATGAGTCTGAACATGGCCAAGACGCAACTCAAGCATCCCTACCATGTACCCATTTTGTGGGTGAAGAACTATGGGGACGGCAAGGTGATGCACATGAGCTTGGGACATCGTGAGGACGTGTGGACTAACGAAACCTATCAGAAGTCGCTATTAGGCGGCATTCGCTGGATTCTTGGACAGGAAGCAGGCGACGCCACGCCGAACCCGGAACTCTCGGCCGCCCAGGAGAAGAAAGCGAAAGCCGACACGGAAGCGGCCCAATAGCCGGTTTGCAATCGCCAACAACGATCACCGAACGCGAGGCGCGCGGGCAGCGTACCTCGCGTTTTTTTATGCGCATTGTCAGAATTCGATAACTTGACCATCCGCGCCGACTTCGATCGCGGGAAACACATCGCGGACCAACTCGAGGTCCAATGGATGTTCTTGGTCAAGCATGGGGTTGATATGGACTAACACCAGGCGTTTCACATCGGCCGCGCGCGCCAATTGTGCCACTGGCGTCAGGCAACTGTGACCGGTCAAGGCGGCTTGCGATTCCCAGCCATCGGCGAAGTAACATTCGTGGATCAGTAGATCGACTCCATGAATGTGCTCCAAATACGCGGCATCCTTGCTCGCCGTTGTATCGGTTACATACGCTATTGATCGATCGGGCCAGTCAATGCGATAGCCGACCGCGCCGCCCGGATGCGATAAGGGAAAGTGTGTCAGTCGGCTACCATCGGCCAGCGTGATCTGTTGATTGAGTGCCTGAAACTCAAACGGCGGGCGGGCAGGAAATAGGGCCGGGGAAAACAAGTGCTGTTCAATCGCCTCCAGCTTCTCCGCCTCGCCGTGAACCCGTGTGTAGCGCATCGTTCGCTGCCACAACACATCGAATAGAAAGGTGATTCCGACAACGTGATCCAGATGGGCGTGCGTCAGGAAGATGTCTAGAGTGTCCGTACACAAATGTTGTCGCACGCGATACATGGCAGTCCCCGCGTCGAGAACGACGCCCAGTTCGGGCAGCATCAGACAGGCGGTCTGCCGGCGGTCATTGGGATGATAGCCAGTCGTTCCTAACAGAATTAGTTTCATGTTGTCGCGAGCTCATTTGCAAATTGCACGTCCGATGATTTATATCCCGGTCCGCCAAATCGAGCCAGGACTACGTGACCGTTACCAGCGAAGACTGGATGCAGGCCGCTACTATGGTAGCAACCACACGGAGCAGCCACCGCCCTCCATTTGCATGGCGGCCGCCTTACCGTCTGGCGAAACGATCAAATGGCGAACGTTCTGAGCCACTTGCCCATGCTGAAAACGCTGCTCACGATTCATGGCCGCCAAGGGAGCCGCGCCGAGAAACTGGTTCGACACGTACACGCACGTGTGGTCGCGCGTTAGGTGGACGTGATAGACGAAGTCGTGAAGCGGAATCGCGCGATCACCGCCGGTCCGCACGTTGAGCACCCGCAACAAATTCGTACGAGCGACTAGCGCGACGAGAACTCCGTCAGGATCCAAAGCGGCGTTGTTTCCCAAAAACGCGACCGGTTTCGGCTGGATCACCCGGCCGTTGGCGATCCGAAAGGAATACACTCCATTGCGATAGACGCAATGCAGTTGATCATCCGACAGAGCCTGAGCGACGGGGAGTCCGGGAATTATAAATGGATCAAATGGCGAAACTGTTGCGGTCTTGAAAACGTGGGCTGTCCACCCCGCGCCGGCTTGATTGACGGCGGGGCCATTCGATGAAGCGACGACGAACTGCTTTCCGTCGCCCGAAAAGCCAAGCGCCGTGGGATTTGTCAGGCGAATCTCGCTTACTAGTTTGCCGGACTCTAAATCCCACAGACTGCATTTCGGATCGGCGGGCGGCGGCATCGCCGCGCGTTGTCCAAAAAAGGGAAAGCCAAATTCGAGTTGCGGCTCTTGAGCAACAACCGAATCGGATATTAAGAGCAGCTTTCCGTCCGGTGACATACTGGCGGACGAAATTGGGTTCCCGTGTATCTTGCTCACATCGATCGTTCGTTCCAATTTTGCCGTCGCAAAGTTGTGTAATTGAATGCTGTTAGAAGTCGTCGAAACCAACGTGCGAGAGCCAGGAACGATCGCCACGACGTTGGTGAGTTCGGCATGTTGAGCCACCAATCCGGGCTTTCCATCCTCGACCTTGGCCTGGACGGACTCTTGCTTTATTTCCGCCAACTTTTCCGACACGTTGGCGGTCGTCCATAGCTGATTGTCCACGACAATGGAAACATGATCGCCCCAGAAAGATAGATGCCGTGATAGGATGGTGCGATCGCCCAGCCCCACATCCATCACGGAACTCGCCAAAATCCCGCCGTCTCGATCCCAGACATGCAGTTTGCCGTAAGTATCCAAACCAGCAATGCGACTAGCATCAGCACTTAAACCGAGCGAGCGGATTCCTTCGGCAAATCCTTGATAGGTGTGTTTTAGGACTAAGTCTTGGGCTTCGTATAACCGGATTTCGTGATGGTCGACATCATCCACGGCCAACCACTTGGCATCAACACTCAACTCCACGGCCGATACATGGCGCGTCAAAGGCGGTGTCAGCGAAAGCGATTCGCCGGATCTTAAATCGATTGCCACCAGGGGAGATCGAAAACAGGCGGCATACACTCGACGCCGAGTGAAATCGACTTCCAGATCCACCAACGCGCCGCCGAGTTCCACATCGTGACTTGACGTACTATTGACATCCGCCTGAATTTCAAGAATCTGCCATGAGTCGCTACGTGGTCCGCGGTTGATCGCGGCGACCATCTGCCGACCGTCGGAACCGAGACGCATTCCCATGACGCGTCCTTCGAGATCGTTCCATTCGCGGATTTTCTTGCCGGTCGCCAAGCTAAACATGACAATCGACTGCTGATGGTTGGCGCGCGAAGGTTCCGCGGCAAAGGCCGCTCCCGCGATGACGGCAATCTGACCGTTGCCGGAAATGGCCCAAGAATCGAACAGCTCATTGTCGCCGACAAGCTCGGCAATCTCCCGCACCAATTGGAAGCGAATTGGGTCAAAGTAGACCAACCGTCGGTCAGACAACATCGCGAGACCGTGTCGCTTGTCGCCTGAGAGCACCAGCGACTTGAATGTCGCGGACCCTAAAGCTAGATCGCCGTGTTTCACCAACTTCGGCGCCGGTGGAAGAGTTAATGGAGTCGAAGACTCGATGGAGGGAACCGTCGCGCCATTCGAGTGCGGGGACGCCCAAATCGCCACACCTTGGTTGGCCAAGGCAATGGCTAGGTCTCCGTTCTTCAGAGCAATGACCGCCTTACCGAGCGATGCCGGCGCGACCAGCGTCTGGTCGTGGATCGAGTCATCCAAGGAAATTACAAGCGCCGTCTCGTCTTGATCCATAATTACCGGACGGTCGTCAGACGTGAACCCCAACCAACGTGATGAAGGTTCCGTGCGAACAACTTTCCCGCTTGGCACGTCCACGATTGCCGACTCGCCGCTGGCTAGTTCCACTCGAACGCAGCGACCGTTGGGAGAAGCGTCCAGCCTCATGGCACGGTCATCCAACGCAACCGTGCGTGCCACACTACGGGCCGCGACATCAACGATTTGCAGTTGGGACGCACGCGACGACGATGAGCTTCCCAAGACGGCAATTTGATTTCGTCCGTTCAACACGGCCGCGGAGAGCCCGATCGTCACATTAGGATCCAAAACCGCCAACGGAACCGACTCGCTACCTGTCACGAGATCCAAAACGGCTAACATACCCGCGGGAGTGCGAATCACCGCATGACTCCGATCCCAACTCGTAGCCAGGACATCCCACGGAACCACGGGCGAGTCGGGCGGGCGACTCGCGCTGACATCCACGATGCGAGCGCTTCCACGAGTCTGCAGCGTCCCAGTTCCCACCAGCACGCGCGAAAGCCTTGTGGACGGTACGACGGTAAGCACGCGTTCGCTCCGCCCCACTGTGGGAAGCGAGCGCCGCTGCCAGCGATAGGTAGATAGCTCCCATAAGTCAATGCTAGAGCCACTGGCGCGATTAAATAAAGCCAGCACATTGGCGGCCGCCAGCCATTGCATATCGCTAGGAACTACGAACCGTTCGCCAAAATTGCCTCGTGATTGTGAATCGAGTCGCGCTAAGGGACGATTACGCTTTAAGTCCCAGAGGATCACTTCGGACGCCGTACGTAGTGCGAGTCGGTTTCCCGAAAGCTCTACCATTTCCAATACCGCGGAATCGGCCGCCGAAACGATGCGAGCGGGCACGAGTTCCTCGACAGTCTCATTGTCTTGAGTGACGTCACTTGGTTGCTGGGACATATTAAAACCAACGACCGGGATTCTCGACGCCTCCGAACTGTTTACCACTCGCACGGTCAGTTCGGTATAGCCCGTTGTCGCGGGAAGATGAAATTCGATGAACTGATCTCCATACTTGGAATTAGGGGGCCTCTTGATCTGTTCATCAAGCTCCTCCTCATCAAGTGGATCGTATGTCACTTCTTGAGCAAATGTCGCGCGCGGCAAAACCACTCGGTGTGTGACGTCTCCATCGGGCCCATGCGATATGACACCACGAACGATCTGGGTATCCGGTGGAACTCCTTTCGTAATTTGTGGTTGGTCGGTAGAGAACGTCTCGATAACCGATCGCGCCGGTTGCTCTTGGGCGATTCCCGTGGCGGTAACGAGCCAGCGGCGCGAGGTTGGGTCGATCGTTAGGGTAAGTTCGGCCGCGGGGGAAATAAAACGTTCCTGCCCCTGAAACAGCTCCTCGACATAACTAACGGGCACGGACAGCTCGATCGCTGCCAACTCATCTCCATTTCCCTCCCAAGCCGTGTCCACGAAACGCACACTAAATTGGTCTGCGGACAAACGCTTCGCTACCATCACGGGGCTGGCGGTGACGGCGCGATGTTGTTTGATGCCGCCGTCTGGGTATTTTGCATTCAGCTCGACGTAAAACTCGCCTAATAAAGAATCGGGAACGAGAAATCGCGCCACGGTCGGTTGGCCGGGAGCCGGGATGTCGATAGTGGGATTCGCGACGATGCCTGTTGGTGTTTCCGGTTGCTTTCCATAAGAGAACAGGATCATAGGCACCATAATGATAACGGCCGCCAGAGTAATGGCTCCGCCGACGACAAACATACTCCAGGAGGCCGCGGCCGGCGAATCCGCGGGCAAGTCGGAGTCGTCAAGCAGCGGCCGCGCGAAACGACGCGGCGCCTCCGATGCGCTGCCGGGAAATTGGCCTGCTGGCAAGTTGGCTTGAAGCGTCTCTTGTTCCAACGCGCCATCAAACGTGTCGTTTGGCGAATCGCTGGGGTCGGACAACCACGCCCGCACGCTGCAATTAGCAACGAAGTCAAGCTGCGGGCCCGGTTCACCACAGTCCTGACAGCGCGTAGTGGAACTTGGCAGCTCGCGATCCCAGCCGTCAATGTCCACTAATGTCAATTCGCCAGAACATTGCGAACAATGAAAATGCCGGGCCGCCGCGTGGATCGTCTGCTCGCTCCACGCGTGCCCGCCTAGATCAAATTGCTTTTGCCTCACTAGCTGTTTTTGCATGGGCAAAAACTCCGTCGAGAGACGCCGCCTGATTGGCTCGAATAACTGGCGATTCGACTTGCTGGCGTACTCCCGCGTCGTTCATCCCGTTGCCGTTGCGAGACACCTGGATCAATCGGCCGTCGACCTTCCCAGTTGCCGCGTTGGCAGCCCTTCAACCGCGCGTGACGTGTGTCGCGTCCGAGCCACATCGGGCACACAACATCGTCATGCGATTCATCTGCAAGCCCTTGCTCTTGCTGCAAGGCCCGCACGACAACGCTCCGCATGCAGCACAACGATAACCGCCATTCATGCCACCCAATGAAGGTAACGGCCCCAGTTTGTCGCCGCAAGTGTCGCAGCTCCCGTCGTCGTTCCTTGCCGCGGACTGGCGACCGAACAGCCGTTCAAAAATTCCCATACTTCGATTCCTTGATTGTGACGACAATCGCGCTGTGCCGGGCAAGCACACGATCATCGCGGCTCTTGTTTACCCGATAGAAACTCATCCCCGAATTCGCGAGCCAGAAGCGTCTCGACCGCCCGCTGCCGGACGCGCGGATCCGCGTCGAACAGGTCTGCCGATACCTCCCCCACGAGTTCCTTCGAATAGCGTCGGCACTGTTCCCGCGTCATCGAACCGGCACGGAGAAAGTAGACGCACTCGGCAATGGCGAGCAGCGGGTCGGCGATGTAGCGGTCGTCCGTCAGCAAAGTCTCGCACCGCTGGGCGGCGATCTCGCTAGCGCCGTCGTCGGGAAGCAGACCCGGAGTGCATTGATCGCCAAGAAACTGCTCGAAGCCGCTCAGTAGGTTCCGAGCCGCGTCGTCCCCATCCGCCGCGACCGCCGCCGAAGACCATAGCGTCTTGCCATGATGGACATCCGCGATGTGAAGCCGAACGGTTTCGTTTCCCAGTTCGTCCGGCTTCCTTCGCCGTTCCACAATTGCCAGCAAATCAACGCGCATCGCTCGTGCCCTTGCCAACAAACGTTTCGGCGATGATTGAGGGGCAATGATCGCTGGCGGCGGCGTGACTGAATTCGGCGAGCTAACAGATTCCTGGTTCGCGACACTTTCCAACAACCCCTTCGTCAATTCGTCCAGCCACGCCGCGAATTCTTCGTCCTCGAATGCGGGCACTGTGGGAGCCGGTTCAATCGAGCTCTGAGAAAGTGTAGCAACGCCCCAACGAACGGCCACGCATGGACGCCCGAGACACTTATACCAGTCCATCCGCGCCCCGTTCTCTTCCAAAAGATTAGCGGCCGCCAAAAAATGAGTGCCTGCCGTAATTCGCCCCTGCTCGAAGTCATCGCGCGCGGAACCGATCCAATTTGTGGGAGGCGGGGACTCGGAAACGCCGCTCTTCGTTTCGACGACGACGTGCTCCTGTGAGGCAACTGGCGTCGCATCGCTATCCGGTGTGAGGTCATCCGGTAAGCTGGATTCTGATTCGGCGGTTACCTCGGCAGTCGCCGCCGCGCTGTCAGTAGAATGCGATTCGGCGTGCGGCGCTTCCGATTCATCCATTGTCGCGACCGTGGATGAATTTTCTGTCGGGCTCGAAGAGGATCGTGAGATCTCACGCAATGAAATGGTAGAGCTAAGCATTCCCACCTCCACGCTCGCGAACATTGTCAGTCGTTCGCCAGGGGAGATCCGCAGTTCGTAGGGTTCCGACTCGCCGATCCCCATTGTCAACGTAAGAGTATTACCAGTGGCCAGCGGCTGAAACTCAAACTCACCCGAAGTTCCATTGGCAACCGTGCCCAGGGTTTCATCATTCACAAACACGCTATAGTCCCAGAATGAACCCTGCCAAGCTTTGGGGCGAACGATTACCAGCGTCGCTTTTCCTTGCATCTCATTCTCGCCAGCAGTGGCCACGTTATCACTTGAGCTAGTATTCTGTTTGGCGAGTGAGCTATCGGGTCGCGGCAATTCGATCACACGCCCGATTTGATCGACGATTGTCGTGGCGGGAACGCGAACGGCAACTTCTAACCGAGTCGCGCCTTTGAATCGCATGGAAGCAACCACTACCGCGCTGACCATCATGGCGATTAATAGAAACGCGTAGAGCAGACGAAATATCACAATCTTCAGCGAAACGAGCTCTTTGACGGCGCCTTGGACCTGTTGTCGAAACTGGTTCCACCACCGAAGTCGCATGCGCGACCCCATGAGCAGGCCAACTACGGAGAGTGCAACGAATATCCAATAGTTGGTCGTTGATAAGTGGCTACGGGCGAGTGTCTCGCGGGCTACCGCCAATCCATAAGCGATCGAAAGACTGGGCAAGATTGCCGCCACGCCCGTCCAAAACCAAGCCGTGCGAAATCGAGCGGCCGGCGATCGTTTTGCCATATTCGACGTGACCAGCCAACGTATGAGATAGTAGTCGTTGATAATCACCCATTCACTGATAAACTGGATGATTCGCCTCCAAATCCAAAACAGGAAAGTCAACGCCGCGACCAGCATGGCAACGCCGGCATGGGTGTGGGTATTCACTTCGGCAATCATGGGAATGTTGGTTGCCAAGGATGCGGTGTCGTGGTGTTGACCCGCATTCATGTAAAGCGCGAATCCAATGGCAACCAGGGACAGAGCTACGACTAGCCCCAGAAGCGCGGATAACGCGTGGTCGATGCCACCGGCCGTAAGTTGCTTTTCCGGCTCACCAAAGCCGTGTTTGCGCATTTCGGACACTTCACACGCACCATGTGGTCCAGCGGTAGACCGACCTTAACAAGAAGTGCCTTGTCGACTCCCGAAAGCGTGTGAATGGCTCCGCCTGGAATCGTTGTTGTTTTCTTGCAATGCCCGCATGCGTATGCGTACACGATGTTGCCTCAAGCGTAACGAAGTGTTTGTCGTGGCGTTTTCCGTTTAGTCACCAGCGGGCTCGATTAGGTCGAGCAGCAGAGAATCACTTCCAAAACTGCCACCATTTCTTTTGGGGAGCTCGGTTGACATCCAAAACGGCGACGGCCGTTTCGCTCAGCATCCTTGCTTGCGAGGCGAACGTGCTCGCCATCTGGCTGCATAGCTGAAGCACTTGGTTGTCGTCCAAAATGTCCGCGCCGGCGCTCAACTGCGATGTCAGCGACTCCTGTCCGGGAATGCCTTGCAGGATCGTGGCAATCTCACGCAGGGCAGCCCGTCCCTGATTGGGGTTCGTGACGCTCATGGCTATTTTCGAGGCTCGGAGGAGCTTGCCAGCCGCCAGGGCAGTTTCGCCAGCGATTTGCGGGAGAGTCATACGGAGGTTCCTTGTCATGGACGAAAATGCGTTGCGATCGGCGAGTCGCCGAACAACTCCGGCGATAAAGTAAGAACGACGGGATGTGACAGCAGCCCGCGAGTTTTTTTGCGGCACAAGCCGCGGGAGGTTGAATTCGCGACGAAAACTCGCGAATCTCGCGATCCGAGGCGCGTTCGTCGTCGCGTTGCGGGCAAGACCGAATCCGCCTTGGAGCCGCATGGCGATCCGCCTACGATACGGAGCTGCGCGGAACCGCTGTTGGACCGCGCTTAGCCATTGACGATGAATCGGAGCACGCCCAGACGACGGGCGGAGGTAAGTGGATATGGGGGCGGATCGGAGGCCGCACGAGGGTGGTTCGCCGCTGGAGGCCGTGCTGCGTTGGATGGCGGCTGGCGTGACACGGTGGCCTCGCGCGGTGGTCGGCTGTGCCGTGACGCTGGCGGTTTTGGCCGTGTTGGTCACAACTTTCCAGTTGGGATTCAAGACCAGTCGGCTCGATTTGTTGAATCCGCGTAGCGCCTACAACCAACGGTGGTTGGCCTATCTCGACGAGTTCGGCGAAGATGACGATGTCCTGGTCGTGGTCGATGGTCCTTCGGCGACGGAAGTCACGGCGGCCATCGACGACTTGGGCGATCGCTTGGCTCGCGAATCGAACTTATTTTTCGACTTGTTGTATCGACCCGACTTTGCGGAAGCGCGGTCCAAAGGTCTGCATTATCTGCCACTTAAAACGTTAGTTCGTATTGAGCGGCGACTGGCCGAAATCGAGCCGGTGTTGACCGGGCAGCGGCAAGGTCTGGGGCCACGGCCTTGTTGCAAGCCGCAGTCGAACGAACGCAGTCCGCCGCGCCGCCGCTTGCGTCCAGCGACCCGCGCGCGTCGCTCGAAGTCGCTGCGTTCGACGACACTTCCCTCGATGAACTGACTTTGTTGCTGCGGGGTATGACCGCGTCACTTGACGACGACGCGAGATACGAGTCGCCTTGGCCAACGCTCGTATCGCCCAGCGAGTTGCCAAAATTCGAGGACGAACGGATGCTCGCCGACGACGGGCGACTCGGGTTTCTGCTGGTGAAACTGCGTAAAGATGAGTCTCAGTTCACCGGCAATGCGCCGGCGCTCGGGAGACTACGCGCGATTGTCGCCGAGGCATCCCGGCTGCATGGCCGAGTGCGAATTGGGCTCACGGGCATGCCGGTGCTCGAAAACGATGAGATGCAATCCAGTCAGAAGGATATGATGCGAGCCAGCGTGTTGAGCTTGTTCGGCGTGGCTGCGTTGTTCATGGCTGGTTTTGGTGGCTGGCGTTATCCCGCGCTATGTGTGCTAACACTGCTAGTTGGAATGGCATGGTCGTTCGCGTATGTAACCTTGGCCGTGGGGCATCTCAACATTCTTAGCGTCTCGTTTGGCGTGATTCTTATCGGGTTGGGCATTGATTTCGGAATCCACTTCGTCGCCGGCTATTTGCAACGACGCCCGGACGCCACCGATAGTCGCGACGCATTGATCGACACGGCCGGCGGTGTTGGTCCGGGAATCATCACGGGCGGCGTCACCACGGCGATTGCCTTTTTCACCGCGGCCCTCACACAATTTACCGGCGTCGCCGAGTTGGGGGTGATTGCTGGCGGTGGGATTCTCTTATGTGTATTGGCCGCTGTCGTCGTATTGCCAAGCATGATGCAATGGATGGATCGCGGCCGCGAGGCAAGTCGTTTGCCCACGATTCTGCCGCTCGGAGATTTGTTTCAACCTTTGCAGAGACATCCGGTCCTTTCCCTGATAATTGGCATGGCGCCCGTTGTCTTCTTGGCCGGCGGAATCTTCTGGCTGGAGTTCGATCACAATCTGTTGAACCTTCAATCTCCGCGTCTGGAAAGTGTGAGATTGGAACACGAACTGATCGAGCGGGCGGATCAAAGTGTGTGGTTCGCTTTGTCGATGGCCCGCGACGTGGAAGAAGTGCAGCGGCGGAAGGCAGCGTTCGCCAAGCTGCCCACAGTGGATCGCGTGGAGGAAGTTGCCAGTCTGGCAGCAGCGAGTGATCCCGCGGAGACGGCCGCCATCGAAAGAATTAGCAAACGACTGGCATTCTTGCCCGTCGAGTCGCCGGCAATCGCCGAACCTTCGGCCGCTCGATTACGTGCCGTGGCCGAAGAACTGCGAGAGCGATTGAAGCGCATCGTTGGCCAATTGAATCAAGCGTCTCGTGACGGAGCTGCTCTATCCGGGGCGGAACCAACCGAGTCTACCAGTTCTGAAATGAAGGGACTGCGAACGGCCGGAGAAGCGGCGGACGCGTTGGTCGCTCGCCTGCACTCGATGCCGGACGAGCAGGTTGAGTTGCGAATTGGGGAGTTCCAACAGTGCGCGGCGAACGAACTGTTGGATCGGCTTCGCCAATTGCGAGCGGCAGCCAATCCCGAACCGCCGGCGCTTACGGACTTGCCCGAATCCATAGCGCATCGCTTTGTCGGAAAGCGTGGAACACATCTATTGAGGATCTACGCCGCTGGGAATGTGTGGGATATGGATCGGCTGACCGAATTCGTACGGGATATCGAATCCGTGGATCCACGCGTGACGGGGCATCCGGTACAGACGTTTTATGCTTCTCGCCAAATGCAGCGCAGCTATGTACACGCGGCGATTTATGCATTGTTGGCCGTCGCCATTACGTTGATGCTGGATTTCCGCAGCATTCGGTCGTCGCTGCTGGCGATGATTCCCGTGGGCCTGGGCATGATTCAGTTGTTCGGGCTGCTGGGAATTATGGGAATGCCGCTGAATCCCGCCAATCTCATTGTGTTGCCACTGATTCTAGGAATTGGAATCGACGATGGCGTGCATGTGGTACATGAGTTTCGCAATCAAAAGGGACGCTATCGGTTGGGTAATGCCACGGCAACCGCGATTGTGATCACTTCCGCGACCACAATGATCGGATTTGGCTGCATGATGTTCGCCGAACACCGGGGAATTCGCAGTTTGGGACAAGTGCTAACGCTGGGCGTATTCTGCTGCTTGGTCACATCGCTGGTTGTACTGCCGGCGATCTTGCGGTTGATCACGGCGCGTCGCGAAGAGGTTGGGAATGTGGATTCGTGTGAGTCGACATCGCAAGTAGACCACGAGGATAAGCCGCGAGTGGAGGAGAGCTCAAATCCACCCGAGCGAATCCAGCCGCGCCGGGTGTCGCGGTCCTAAAGGGAAAAAAGAAAACGACGACAAGGCGGTGCCGTCCCGACGAATGCTTCGATGCATCGACGCAGAGCGGGACAATAGAAAAAGGCGAGCCCCGTGCGGGACTCGCCTTTTAAGTTTGTTTCCGTGAGGCCACGCATGATGCATGTCGCGGCTCGACGAATAGCGGTTACTCTTAGTTGTCGGACTGCGGAGCGATCAGCGGCCCTTCGCCGCCGCTGAGACCGCCCTTCAATTCGACTTGCGGACGTTGCTGTTGGCGAGCAGCCTCTTGTTGCTGTTCCGCCAACTCGTCCTCTTCTTTCCATTCAACCCGCTTACGCGACAAGCCGATCTTACGATCCTCGGTATCGACGCGAAGAATCTTGACTTCGATCTCTTCGCCGACCTTGACCACGTCTTCCGGGTTCTCGACCTTCTGGTCCGACAGCTCGCTGATGTGCAGCAAACCTTCCAGCCCGTCCTCCAAGCCGACAAACACTCCGAAGTTCGTGATCTTCGTCACCGCGCCGCGAACAACTTGGCCCGGTTGATACTTGCTGGGAATGTCGTGAGCCCACGGGTCGTTGTCCAATTGCTTCAGGCCCAACGCGATACGCCGCCGTTCCTGATCGACCGACAACACCTTGCAGGTCACTTGCTGGCCCTTTTCCAGCATTTCGCTGGGGTGGCTGATCTTGCGAGTCCAGGACATATCCGAGACGTGCAACAAGCCGTCGATGCCTTCTTCCAATTCGACAAACGCACCGTAATTGGTGAGATTGCGAACCTTGCCGGTGACGGTCTCGCCTTCTGGATAACGGTCGATCACGTTGTCCCACGGGTTGTTTTGCGTCTGCTTCATGCCCAGCGACAACTGCTGGCCTTGCTTGTCGACGCCCAGAATCACCACTTCGATTTGGTCGCCGATGTTGACCAATTCGCTGGGATGATTGATCCGCTTGGTCCAAGACATCTCGCTGATGTGGACCAAGCCTTCGATGCCGGGCTCCAGTTTGACGAACGCGCCGTAGCTCATCACATTGACGACTTCGCCTTGGAACTTGTTGCCCACCGGATACTTCTCGACCACATTGTCCCACGGGTTCGAGTGCTTTTGCTTCAGGCCCAAAGCAATTTTTTGCCGTTCGCGGTCGATATTCAGGATCATCACTTCGAGCTCTTGGTCGATGGCGACCATTTCGCTCGGATGTCCGATTCGTTCCCAGCTCATGTCGGTGATGTGCAACAGGCCATCGATGCCGCCCAAGTCGACGAACGCACCGAAGTCGGCGATGTTCTTGACAATACCCTTGCGGACTTGACCTTCTTCCAACTCGCTCAGCAAGTGCTCGCGGTCTTCCTCGCGCTGCTTTTCGATCAACGAACGACGGCTGACGACGATGTTGCGACGAGCTTCGTCGATCTTCAGCACTTCGCACTGCACCACACGACCGATGTAGTCGCCGATGTCGTGCGGGCGGCGAATGTCCACTTGGCTGGCCGGCAGAAACACATTCACGCCGATATCGACCAACAAACCGCCTTTGATTTTGCGAGTGACGGTGCCCGTGACAACCTGGCCTTCCTGGACATTGTCCATCATCTCTTGCCAGTCCAGGATCTTCTGAGCCTTTCGCTTGCTCAGCGTGATCATCTGGGTCATCTCGTCGCCGCGGCCGCTCTCGTCCTCCAGCTCTTCGATCAGAACCTGGATTTCCTGTCCAACTTGCGGAGCCTCTTCGTCCTCTTCCCATTCATTGCGAGGAATCAAGCCCTCGCTCTTGAACCCAACGTCGACCAACACGAAATCGTCTTCCACGCGGAGCACCCGTCCGCTGACGATCTTGTTCACGTCATACGTCGTCTCTTGCGCGATCGTCTCATCCAGCTCGTCGATCACATTGTCGTCGGGAAAGATGTTCGCGAATTCGCTCGCCAGAAAATCGTCTTCCAAGTTCCGAATCAGATTGCGATTAACCATAATGCTCTCAAGTCGCCGGCCCAGTTCGGCGAAGGTTGGTACGGATCGGCCAGGCCACGAGCCGACGGTAACCAGGGGCTAATAAAGGTTCCAAGACGCCTTTCCGAGAGACCGACTCGCGTTGAGTGCGCACTATCCCCCGGAACGAATTGCGTAACTCTAGCAAAGCCCAAAACATGCGACAACCGCAGCCGGACCCCGGCATTTCGGGCATTCGGCGAGCGAACGCGTCGCCGTTCCGAGGGACGTCGGTTGAAGTCGAGCGGGTAACGTATCGGGCTTTAATCGAACGTGCGGCAGATCATGCCTCCGTCGACCAATAACACCGTGCCGGTGATGTTGCGGCCAGCTTCCGTGGCGAGCAGCAACGCGGGGCCAACCAAATCAACCGGCTCGCCCCACCGCTTGACCGCCGTCCGCTCGGCGAATTTCTGTTTCTGCTCGGGCGACAGAATGCTCATCGGCAGGTCGGTCGCGATCGGGCCGGGGGCTAGGCAGTTGACTGTGATGCCATGCGGTCCCAATTCCAACGCATGAGCTCGGGTCATGCCAATCAGCGCTGCCTTGGTCGCGGAATAAAGACCGCGTCCCGGATTGGATGCCAGCGCCATCACGGACGAAGTGTGGATTATGCGCCCCCAACCTCGCTCGATCATTTGAGGCGCTAGAGCTCGGCCCAGTTGCATGCAGCTTGTGAAGTTCAACTCCAAAATATAATCCCAGCTCTCGTCCGTGGTATCCGTCAACGCCTGCGGCTGATTGCTGCCGGCGTTGTTGATCAAAATGTCGACGCGTCCAAACCGATCCAACGACCACTTGGCCAATTCCGCCACGCTCTGGCGATCGCTCATATCGACCGTCTTGGCGGCGACTTCGACGGACAGTCCCTCGCCGATTTCAGCGGCCGCGGCGTTGAGCTCGTCGCCGCTACGCGCGGCAATCACCACGTTCGCGCCGGCTTCGGCGAAGCCGCGGGCAATCGCCTTGCCAAGTCCCTTGCTGCCGCCGGTAATGAGAGCGACTCGACCTGTGAGATCAAACAGCGAATTTAGCATTTCACACACTCCCGAATACGAATGTTAACCGAACGGCACAATGTTTCATCGCTCATTGCTCCCGCTCCGTGTCGTTAAAGTAGGGACTAAGAAACTCATAAGCACGGCGGGCGGCGTTGGGGCCGTCGTGGCTATGTCGGCTCAGTTCCACATGGACGCCTCCCTCATACCCAACCTCTCGAATGGCTTTCAGAATGGGCGGGAAATCCATCTCGCCTTCGCCAAACATGAGATGTTCGTGAACTCCGGCTCGCATATCTTCCAAATGCACATTGACAATCCGCGAGCCCCAGCGGTGGATATAGTCGGCGATGGGCACTTCGCCTTGGCAATAAAGGTGTCCCACATCCAAGGTGAGACGAAAATGTGGGGCGTCGACCCACTGAAGCAGCCGGTCGAAATGAGCCATCGTGTCGATGAACATTCCGGGTTCGGGCTCGAAGCCAAGTGTTATCTTGCGCTGATCGGCGTAAGCAATCACGTCGTGCAAACCGGCCGCCAGCCGATCGAGCAGTTCTTGTTCGCTGGCATCGTCACGGGCGATCCCCGACCAAAAAGAGACGCAGTCGGCACCGAGTTCGGCCGCGATATCAATGGCCTCTCGGAGAAAGTCGATTCGGCGTCGCCGATCATCCGCGGTGGAAGAAACCAACGTCGGCTCGTGCTTGACCCACGGGTCTAACAGAAAGCGAGCACCTGTTTCGATGACGCTGCGCATCCCGTGCGATTCGAGCAAAGTTCGTATGTCGCACAGTTGTCGCTCGAATGCCTGACGCGGACTGAATGGGTTCAATGTCGAGTGGTCGATGGTCAACGCGACGCTGCGGTAGCCGATATCCGCCAGCACCGCGATCGCATCGAGCGGGCTGTGATGCGCGAGACCGTTCGTGTTATATCCCAGCAACATCCGCGGCTCAGGTGGAATAGACCCAGCGGCCGAGCGTCATCGTCGGCAGCAATAGCAAGATAATGATGACGGCAAATATCGGTTGGCTGGCTTGCAAAGCGGCCGCCGCGTCCAGAAAAATCAGCGAGAAGATACAGTGCTTGACCGCCGCCTGCACGTTCGCCGGCGTCGGACTAAAAACGGCGGTCAGCGTTCGCCGCAGAATCGGTAGCGTGAACAGCCCGATTAGCAACAACCAGGCGCCATCGCGATCCAGATAGAACGCCCGCGGTTCCGGCCACCACCAACAGAACGAAGCCAATAAGCCGATCCCCGCCAACATCACGGCCACGCTGACCAACAACGTCGCTCGGCTGCTTTCCGCCGCTTCGTTGCGGGCAAACCACGTGACACCAACAATGTAGACGCCGATCCCGCCAGCGGCCGCGAGATGATGCGGTCCGTAGCCGAGGAGGCTCACGCCACCGAGCGTCGCGCCGCCCAAACTCATCCCGAGCAGCACGTTGAGAAAACGACAAGCGCCCATGCCAATCGGTCCGAGTGGCGTTCGTTTGAGAAATCCGTCATAGGCCAGGACCGCGCCAGCCAACAGCGTGGCGACGACTCCGCTGCGCCAAGCCACCGACCGATCAACCTCGGGCAAGAATCCGGCCACCCATGCACAAGCCACGCCGCTGGCCAACATGCCGAAACCAATCGCACGAGCCTTCGCCAACGCAATCCGGCCCGACGGAAGTGGTCGTTGAGGACGTTCGGCAAGATCGATCTCGAAATCGAAAACATCATTCAGCACCATGCCAGCCGTGTAAAGAAAGCAAGATGCGACGACCAGCAGCAACAGCGGGCCGTAAGGCTGGAAACTTTGCTGCACGAATGCAAAGCCCATCAGCACATCGGCAATCGCCGTGAAGACATTCGGCGCGCGAAACAGCCTCAAGTAGTCCAACAACGAAGCTGGCGGCGGAGCGGTTTCCGGACTGGTTTCCAACACGGGCACGATCGCGGCGGAGATGAGGACGCGTGGCGTGAAAGGGCCGATCTTACCAGTTCGACCGAACCGTGCGAAGCCAGCGGCGGATGATGCCGAGCAGGCGAGGCGGCGCGTGAATGGATTGAAAAGAAAAGCGGGGACAAGGCCCCGCACTCCAAAAGGCGAAGGCCGCTTTGCGGCGGCCTTCGCGTATGACATTCGATGGATGTGTTGCTCAATCCAAGCGACGAAATACGAGTCGCTTACTTGATGAACAACATTTCTTGGTAGGTCGGCAACGGCCAAATGTCGTCGGCGACCCAACCTTCCAGTTCGTCGGCGTACTCACGCACCTTGCCCATCGCCGGCAAAACCGAGTCGCAGAAGTAGCGAGCTTCGGCTTCGGCCGATTCCGCGTGGGCCTCTGACATCACCTTGTCCAACGTGGCCGTGCTGTCTTGCAAGCCTTTGACCAAATTGGTGACCTTGTCGAGCGTGTCCGTATCGAACTCGTATCCGACCAACTTCAGGTTGGCACAAGTCGAAGCCAACTCGTTTTGATAACGAACGGCCGCCGGGAAAATCATGGTGCGGGACATTTCGATCATCAGGTTCGCTTCGACCCGAATGCTCTTGATGTACTGCTCGAGATAGATGTCCAAGCGGCTCTGCAATTCGCGTTCGGTGAGCACACCGTACTTGCTGAACAGCTCGTTGACCTTCGCGTCGCCCAAAGCCGGCAATGCGTCGGCGGCCGTCTTCAGATTCAGCAGACCACGCTTCGCGGCTTCGGCATGCCAAGCTTCCGAGTAGCCGTCACCGTTGAAGATCACCGCTTCGCATTCGTTGATGATCTCGGTCAGCAAGCTTTGCACGGCGCCGTGCAACTTGCTGTCGTCGCCGCCGGTCGCTTGTTCCAGCTTCGACGCACAGAAGTCCAGCGATTCGGCCACGATCGTGTTCATCGCCACCAACGGACCGGCGATCGACTGATTCGCGCCAACGGCTCGGAACTCGAACCGATTGCCGGTGAAGGCAAACGGGCTGGTGCGGTTACGATCGCCAGCGTCCTTGGGCAACGGTGGCAGCACGTCGACGCCAACCGTCAGCGTCCCCTTGGACAGCGACTGCTTGGCGCCACCGGTCTTGATCTGCTCGAACACGTCGGTCAACTGATCGCCGAGGAAGATCGAGATGATCGCCGGCGGAGCTTCGTTGGCACCCAACCGGTGGTCGTTCGAGGCCGAGGCAACGACGGCGCGGAGCAAACCTTGGTATTGGAATACGGCCCGGATTACGGCCGCACAGAAGACCAGGAACTGAGCGTTCTCGTGCGGCGTGTCGCCTGGGTCTAGCAAGTTGCCTTGCGAGGAGCTACCCAGCGACCAGTTCACGTGCTTGCCCGAACCGTTGACGCCAGCGAACGGTTTTTCGTGCGTGAGGCACGACATGCCGTATTTCTCGGCCACGCGACGCAGCGTGATCATGATCAACTGCTGATGGTCGGTCGCCATGTTCGCCGATTCAAAGACCGGCGCGATTTCATATTGGCCGGGCGCCACTTCGTTGTGACGTGTCTTGACCGGAATTCCGAGCTTGAACAGCTCGCGCTCCACTTCCAACATGAACGCCAGAACGCGTTCCGGAATCGCTCCGAAATAATGATCTTCAAACTCTTGGCCCTTCGGCGGCTTGGCGCCGAACAGCGTGCGACCGGCGGTGAGCAGGTCGGGGCGAGCGAAGAAGAAGTGACGGTCGACCAGGAAGTATTCCTGTTCGGGTCCGGCGGTCGACGAGACAAATGCGCCGTCCGACTTGCCGAACAACCGCAAAATTCGCTGAGCCTGTTGATTCAGCACTTGCATCGAACGCAGAACCGGCGTCTTCTTGTCGAGCGCTTCGCCGGTCCAAGAAACAAACGCCGTGGGAATGCACAGCGTCGTTCCGTTCGGGTTTTCGAGGATATAGGCCGGGCTCGTCACGTCCCAGATCGTATATCCACGAGCTTCGAACGTGGCGCGAATACCGCCGCTCGGAAAGCTGGAACCGTCCGGTTCGCCCTGGATCAACTGCGCGCCACTAAATTCAGCGATCGCGCCGCCATCGCCGTCCGGGGCGAGAAAGCTGTCGTGCTTCTCGGCCGTGGCGCCAGTCAGCGGGTAAAACACGTGAGCGTAGTGCGTGGCGCCCTTTTCAATCGCCCAGTCCTTCATGGCCGAAGCCACGATGTCGGCGACCGAGGGGTCGAGCTTCTCGCCTGACTGAATGGTCTTCATGACCGATTTGAAGACCGGCTTAGGTAAGCGGGCCTTCATCACGGAACGGCTAAACACGTTACAGCCGAACAGCTCTTGGGTCGGAGTTTCCGCAAAGTTCAACGGCGGGGAGATGGGGTGCCAATTCGTGACGGCCGAGATAGCCGCCGCTCGTGCCGAAGCGCCGCCGCTTGTCCCACGAGACCCGCCTGTTGCCGCCGCCGAACCATTGAGACCCGAGACGGCTTCCCGATAGACAGTTGTGCTCACGAAGTTCTCCTTTTGAATGAGCGGACCGAAGACTCTGCCTGGACAAGCTTCGACCAATACGAGAGGGTGATTGCCCGCGAGATCCGTGCGGGCGAAGACGGAGCATCCGGCTCCGTTAACAAGTTGCGGCCGCACTTAGGCAACCAGCGTGCCGTGCTGGCATCGTGCCATGTTCGGACGCGAAGAAGATAATGCTCAGTGGGTTTTAAGTCCAGTGGATACAATGGTTTAGCGGCCTCGCCCAGAATTACCTGCCCCGCCATCACCGAGCCCCGTCTGCTGAGAAAGCAAGCAGTCTTTGCGTGGAATATAGGCAGGACAACCCTGTTGCGGTACACGCTCCCTAAAGGCCATCGATGGCTCCCACTAGCGACGATTCGGACGTTGCTCGCGGCTGTCAGAACGGTCCTCGCCGTCCAACGTCGATTCGTATTTGGCGAAAATCATCCGGCCGGCGCTCGTTTGCAGCACGCTCGTCACCGCAGCCAACACATTTTGCTGGAGGTGGTCGCGGCCGCCTTCGATGACGACCATCGTCCCGTCGTCCAGATATCCGACGCCTTGCATCACGCCTTCGCCCGGTTTGACGACGCGAACATTCAACTGTTCGCCCGGCAAGAACACGGGCTTCAACGCATTGGCGATGTCGTTCAGATTGATCACCGGCACGTTGTGCAAGCGAGCGACTTTATTCAGGTTGTAATCGTTCGTCACCACTTTGCCGCCCAGATGTTTGGCCAGCAACACCAGCTTCATGTCTACCGGCTGGCCTGCCAGTTCCGGCAAGTCGCGGTCGTAGATCTTGAAGTCAATCGCATTGTGAGTGCGCAGCCGATTCAAGATATCCAAACCGCGTCGACCGCGGCTGCGACGCATCTTGTCGCTGCTGTCGGCGATGCCCTGCAGCTCGGACAGCACAAACCGCGGCATCAGAATCTGGTTGTCCAGCACGTTGGTCTCAACCACGTCCGCAATGCGGCCGTCGATCACAACGCTGGTATCCAGAATGTATGGCTTCAGCCCTTTGACCTCCTTCGAAAATTCCACATACGGAATCACAAAGCGAAAATCATTCTTGGTTTGCAGCAACAGACTAATACAGATGTAACACAGCGCCACGGCCAATCCCAATTGCAGGCTGGCCTTGGACGGCACGGCGTTTTGCAACATGGGTTCGATGGCCACCATCACCATGTTGGTGAGCACCAAGCCGACGATAATGCCGAAATAGACGGCGGAAATCGTGTCAATCCGCTTACGAGGCACCAGCACATCGACGGCGATAATGCCGATCGAGGCGGTGACGATCAGCACAAAGGCAATCCACGTCCAGTAGCCGTGCATTCCCTGCAAGGCTCCGGAATTGATCAGGCCAATGCCGACTCCCGCCGCGATGATGACGAACGCGGTACGTAGAATCCAAAGAGCCATAACGATTCCCGGAAGTCCAGGTAAGAATGAGAGGCGGGAGCCTAGTAGGCGGGTATGCTGGCGACATTCCGGTTGCCGAGACAGCGGATATGTCGGGCAATATTCTACCGAGATGGGCGCGTGTCACTACCCCCCATGGCCTGCCGCCAAGCGTCGCTGGAATTGTTGTTCAAAATAGCGATCGGTCATTCCCGCCAAATACTCACCCACGGCCCGCTCGACGCCAACTCGCTCGACGCGGCCGTCGAATCGCTTCGACAACCATTCGGGATGCTGGCAGTAGGCGTCGAACATGGCACGCAGCCGCGACTGAGCCTCCGACCGCACGCTGGTCAAACGCGGATGACGATAGACGCGCTGAAAGAGCAGGCGTTCGAGAGCCTGTTTCTTTTCGTTCAACTCGGCGGTCGGTCCGATGCGAAACGGGCGGCGGCGAGCGTCCTCGGCCGACTCCGGCGGTTGCTCGGCCAAGTACGCTCCGCAACGTCGCAACACGTCGCTCACCTGATGGTCGATCAGATCATGCACGACGGCCACGCGCATCATCTCGCTGCTCAATCCAGCGTGACTGCGGCGAACTCGCTCGACCGATTCCCGAATCATCGCCGTCTCGCACAATTCGTCCAGCGTCACGAGTCCTAGCTTGACCGCATCGTCCGTGTCGTGGGCGTCGTAGGTGATGCTATCGGCCGCGTCGACCACCTGCACTTCCAACAGCGGCGACTGCCGGCCGGCACGTTTATCAACCCGCGTCGCTTGGCCCTCCAAGACTTCAAAGCTGAGGTTTAAGCCTGGAAAACGTTGGTACCGAATCTCCAGCTCCTCGGCCAACGTCAAAGCGAATTGATTGTGCGAGAAGCCGCCCGCGTTCGCCAAGCATTCGTTTAACGCATCTTCGCCGCAGTGGCCGAACGGCGGGTGGCCGATGTCGTGGAACAAAGCCAAAGCTTCGACCAAGTCCTCGTTCAGCCGCAGCGCCCTCGCCATCGTGCGGGCGATCGAAGCGACTTCCTGCGTGTGCGTCAGCCGCGTGCGATGGTAGTCGCCCATGTCGCCGGTGAAGACTTGCATCTTGCCGCTTAGCCGGCGATATGCCGCGCTGTGAACCACGCGATCGCGGTCGCGTTGAAAGGGCCCGCGATACGCGTGTGGCGGTTCGGCGTGACGGCGTCCGCGCGAATCGACGCTGTGCATGGCATAGGGCGCCAGCAGCAACTGCTCGCGGTCCGCAATCGTTTGCAGACCGGGCCATTCGTCGGTCGCGGTTTCGATTTCTGTCACGCGGAAAGCCTGTGAAATTGTCGCCGAACGTCACTCGCCGGCGCAACCGCGTCGGTCGCGGCTCTCGGCAAGCGAACTTCTAAAATATAGTATCGCCCGCGAGCGGAGCTGTCTTCGTCAGATTGCAACGCGCGGAACCGCCGCACTTGGCCGCTCTTCCACTCACCCACGCATTCGCTTCAACCGAGTCCCCGCTATGAGCTCGCAATCGGAAACCGGCCCTTCGCAACCCCATGCGGAACAACTGGCGACGGCGATTCGCGACAAGTCGTGTCGCGTGGGCGTGATCGGCTTGGGCTACGTGGGGCTGCCGTTGATCCGGGCGTTTTCGCAAGCCGGATTCGCGACGATGGGATTCGACGTCGATGACGCGAAGATCGCCAAACTAACTGCCGGTCAAAGCTACATCCGGCACATCCCTCGTCATGGATCGAGCAGCTTGTGCAAGGCGGTTCGTTCGTTCCGACCTCGGATATGCGGCGATTGTCGGAAGCCGACGTGGTGTTGATTTGCGTTCCGACGCCGCTAAACGATTCGCGCGATCCGGACCTGTCGTTCGTCGAAGCGACCGCTCGGCATATCGCCGCGGCGCTGCGACCGGGGCAGTTGATCGTACTGGAGAGCACCACCTATCCCGGCACGACGCGAGACGTTGTGCTGCCGATCTTGGCCGAACGAAATCTCGACGTGGGCGCCGACTTCTTTCTGGCCTACAGCCCCGAGCGCGAAGACCCCGGCAATCCGAGTTTTACGGCCAACACGATTCCCAAGGTGGTCGGCGGAATGGATGCGACCAGCGGCGATCTAGCCGCAGCGCTGTACGGCCAAGCGGTCGTGGAAGTGGTGCGCGTGAGCAATTGCGAAGTGGCCGAGGCGTGCAAGATTCTGGAGAACACATATCGCAGCGTGAACATCGCGCTCGTGAACGAGCTCAAGCAGTTGTTCGAGCGACTGGGGATCGACGTGTGGGAAGTGATCGACGCGGCGAAGACTAAGCCGTTCGGTTTTCAAGCGTTTTATCCAGGGCCCGGCTTGGGCGGCCACTGCTTTCCGATCGATCCGTTCTATTTGAGCTGGCTGGCTCGTAAACACGAGATGTCGACGCGGTTCATCGAATTGGCGGGCGAAGTGAACACGTCGATGCCGCGGTATGTAATCGACCGCTTGATGCACGCGTTGAACGACGTGGGCCGTCCGGTGCGAGGCAGCCGTGTCGGCGTGCTGGGCGTCGCTTACAAGAAGGACATCGACGACCCACGCGAGAGTCCATCGTTTACGTTGATCGAAATGCTGCTGGCGCGAGGTGCGGTCGTGAGCTACAACGATCCGCACATCCCGGTCTTGCCTTCGATGCGCCATCATCACGTGCCGCACCTGGAAAGCCAACCGCTCTCGGCCGAATGGTTGGCCGAGCAGGATTGCGTGCTGATCGCCACCGATCATTCGGCCTACGATTGGGATTACATCGTTCGCCATTCTCGGCTGGTCATCGACACCCGCAACGCAACTCGGCACGTGACGGACGGCCGCGACCGAATTCATAAGGCTTAGGATCGTCGCAGACGGAACGGATCGCTGCTGACGATCTCCACGACCAGCGTCGAGAATTTGAAGTCGTTTGCCTCCAACTGCCGGACGATGCGATTCACGGCCGGTCGGTCGTAATACTCCAAACCGCGGCCGAGGGCGTAAGTCATCATCTTCTCAGTCAGGCAGCGGGCGAACATCTGCTTGCGGCCTTGCAAGATTTGCTTCAGCTCGCCCGGCCCGGCAAACGTTTGGCCGCCCGGCAACTCGCCCGACGGATCGATGTCGTATTCGCCGTCCTTTACGCGGAACCGGCCTACGGCGTCGAAATTCTCGAAGGCGAATCCGAGCGGGTCCATGCGGGCGTGGCAACTGGCACACGCCGGATTTTGGCGATGCTGTTCCATCCGTTCCCGCAACGAACCGGTGAGCTTTTCCTTCTGGGCTTCCAATTCCGGCACGTTGGGCGGCGGTGGAGGCGGCGGCGAACCGAGCAGTTGCTCGAGCACCCAGCGACCGCGTTTCACAGGCGAAGTGCGCGTCGGGTTGGACGTGACCGTGAGCACGCTGGCTTGGGTCAACAGTCCGCCGCGGCTGGCGTCCGGCAAGCTGACTCGCACAAATTCATCGCCGCCACCATTGCGCCGCGAACGACCTCGCCCGACGCTGCCGCCGGCCGCCCGGAACGCGTCCGTCAGGCCGTAGTGCCGAGCCAGCGGTTCGTTCAAATAGGTGAAGTCCGAATGCAGCAGTTCGAGGATGCTGCGATCCTCGCGCATCACGGCGGCGAAGAATAGCCGCGTTTCGTCGAGCATCGCGCCGCGAAGATCGTCGTCGAACATCGGAAACAATTCCTTGTCCGGCGCGAACGTCTCCAGCCGCTTGATTTGCAGCCACTGTAGCGCGAAATGCTCGACCAACTGATCGGCTCGCGGATCGGCCAACATCCGCCGCACTTGAGCGTCGATCTGCTTACTTAATTCGCCGCGCTGGGCCAACTCCAACAGCTCGTCGTCCGGCATGGTGCTCCACAGAAAATAACTCAACCGCGACGCGATTTGGAATTCGTTCAGCGGGATCACTTCGTCGCCAGCCGCGTCCGCTTCCAGCTCGACTCGGAACAGAAACTTCGGCGAGACCAACACGGCTTGGATCGCCAACTGCATCGCGGCTTCCCACTTGGCTCCGTCCGCTTCCGCCGCGGCCACGAACTCCGCCAGCCTCTCGACTTCCGCATCCGTCGCCGGCCGCCGATAGGCTCGCGTCATGAACCGCCGCAGGACTTCGCGAGTCTGCGTCGCTCGATCGGCATTGGGGTCGCAAGCCAACAGCCGCCGATGCGATTCGGGCCGCGTGTCCAACGGACCTTCGAGCGACAGGTGCTCGATATGCAAGGTCGCGTGGCTCTCGCCTTCGGCCGGCTTGTACAAGGCAATCGCCGTGCGATCCAAACCGGGCACGATCGGCAACTTGATTTCGATCGTCTGAGCGTCCTTCTCGTCGTTGCTCGCCGTCACTTCGCCCGAATGGACAATGCGAAACGGCCGCAGACCGTTGACCGCCAAACCGAATAGCGAGTCGGCTTCGGCGTCCGTCGCCGCGCCGTCGGTCAGCGTTGGGCTGCAAGCCAATACGGCGAAACGAACCGGCCGCTGGTCGTCACCTTCGCGAGTCGCGTAGATTCGCGTGCGAAAGATGTATTCGCCATCGGGGATTTTGTAGCGAGTGAACACCGGGCCCGTCTCGGTCGGCTTTTCACTGGGACGATTCGATATCGGGCGAAAACGGCCGGTCGAAACGTCGCCGCCAGCCGGTTCGGTATATCGGCCCGATATGGCTCGCTTCGGCGGCGCGGGCGGATTCGGCACGATGGCTCGCCGCACGATGCTCTCGGCCGCCGCCAAGTAGCGTTCCATCAGCACGGGCGAGAGCGTCAGGACATCGCCGATGTTGTCGAATCCGTGACCGATGTCGTCCTGCGGGAAGTCTTCGGCCGGATTGAAGTCGACGCCCACCAGGTCGCGAATCGTGTTGTTGTATTCGTTGCGGTTCAGCCGCCGCATGGTGACTCGCCCCGGATCGGGCTTGGCGTGCAGATCGTGATAGTCAAACACCGATTTGACGAGTTGCACGAATTGAGCCACGTCCTCGTCCTTCGGCTGTTCGGCATCCTCGGGCGGCATCTGGCCGAACTCGACCATTTCCAACACGCGGTCCCAGACCTTGCGGTCCTTCACCAGCGAATCGTTGTCGCGATAGATGTCCAGCGGCACGCCGGCCGCCGGTTCGCTGCCGCTGTGACAATCCAAGCAGTGCCGCTTGACGAACTCGCTGGCCATGCCAACGAATTGCGGAGCCGGTTCGGCCGCCGCTGCGTTGGCGGCAAGCGACCAAAAGGCGACAACCAGTAGCGGGCTGACAAAAAATCGAAGTCGCAACATCAGCGGCGTCTCGGGTAGGCGGGAGCGCGACGCGGGATGCGTCGCGCCGAAATGGGCGGGAAGGTGGGCGAGTCCGCGGCGAGCGCAACAACGGCCGCAAACCCGCACAAACATTATTACTCGCCCATCAAGCCACGATCAACGGCAACACGCCGGCCGAACACAGCCCCGCCACACGGTCGGAATCCCGGCGACGATCCTCAACGAAACTTCGTTTAACCCGCAGCCGTAGGCGAGGACCAATCTACTCCGTCGTTTAACCCGCAGCCGAAGGCGAGGACCAATCTACTCCGTCGTTTAACCCGCAGCCGTAGGCGAGGACCACCCCGTTCCTTCGATTAAAGTGCGAGCGACGGGAGCTTCATCGTCGGTGCACGTCGCTGCTGCTTCACGATTCATGGTATGAACGCACACGGCCGTTACCCTGTCGGTTATAACGGTTATATCAGCTAGCACTTCACACTGAGTAAGCCTGAAGAATCAGTGAAAATATGCGGACTCTTTAAGTCGGCAAGCGGTTGAAAAATCTTCAAACAATTTTTCCCGCCGTAAGCTGTTGCCGCCACGATGCTTGCCGCTTGGATGATGATTTTTCCCATGATTTAGCCATTTGCCAGCCGAGCGATTGTCCGCCACACTCAAATGTATCAAGGCATGCGCGGGGGCAGGCATGTCGTTTGCGAATATGACTTCGCAACACACGTCTATCCGGTTACACGGATATCCGGTTGCGCGGAACGGCGGGAGGCTCGTCGCGGACCATTCGAGGTTCTTCTCGGTTGTTTCGGTGAGGTGAGACGCACATGAATACCTGGTGGCAATTAGGAGGCATCCTCTGTATGGCATTGGCGCCAGTGGCGGCGTATGGCCAGTCATGCGGAAGTTGCCAGTCGTACCGAATGGTCTATCAAACGGTGTACGACCAACAGCAAGTCACTTCGTACCGATTACAGTACGAAACGGTCTTGCAAGAACGTCAAGTCACCACACAACGTCCTGTGTGGGAGACAGAGATGCGCGAGCGACGATATCGTGTCGCCAAGCCGGTGATGGAGACCAGCACGCGCGAACAACGTTACACGGTCCGCCGACCGGTGACTGAGACGACTTATGAAGATCGCAGCTACGATCGTGTCAGCTATGTGACCGAAACGGCCGAGCGCGAGGAACGGTACTTGGTGCAAAGGCCCGTCACGGAAACCGAGATGCGCGAACAACAGCATGTGGTTCGACGCCCGGTTCAAGAGACCGTGATGCAGACTCAACAGCAATGCGTGGTCGAGCCGGTCACGACGATGCGCACCGAAATGGTGGATCAAGGCTATTTCGTCGACCAACAAGTTTGTCAAACCGGGCCGACTCGAAACCGTTTGCAATGGCTGTCGGGCCAGTATTACACCGATCCGGTCACCGGCGCGGTTGTATGGCAGCGAGGCGGCCTACACTGGACGCCAACCCAAGCGCCGTCGCAGTTAGTCACACAGCGGGTTTATGTGCCGAACGTGGTCGCTCGACAAGTGCCGCAGACTCAGTATGTGCAGAAACTGGTAAACACCGAGGTGCCGGTACAGGTAACACGTTATGTGGACGAAGTCGTGACGACTCAAGTGCCGGTGCAAGTGTGCCGCATCCAACAAGAAGAACAGGTACGTAAGGTTCCTTATGAAGTGCGTCGGCCCGTTGTGGAACGGGTGAACTATAAGGTGCCCGTACAGACTTGCCGTTGGGTGGAGCAGGAGATTGTTCAAAAGATTCCTGTGACCTCTTATCGTTATGAGTATGAGGAACGCGTCGAGCAGATCCCGGTCAAGGTTTGCCGCATGGTGACCGAAACTCGATCGGTTCAAGAGCCTCACACCGTGGCCAAGTGGGTTCCGCACGTGACGACTCGGCTGGTGCCTCGCACCGTTACCATGCGAGTGCCCACGAGCCCCTGTGGCGATGTCCCTTGTGCTGGCTCGGTGCTATCGAGCGGCTCTTCCATTATCCAATCCGCGCCATCTTCGGGCGGTGTGATGACTCGGCCGGCTCAGGAGCCAACTCCCGCCGGTGGACAAGGTTGGTCGGGCAATGCTGGCGCGGGTCAAGAGAGCGGCGCGGCGGAAGATCGTCAGCCCACGGGACGGCCTTCGTTGAAGCCCGTGCTACCTCCGCTGCGATTGCCCGGCGACGACAACGCGGCCTAATGCTCGCGGCTCACATTCGAGAACTTCAAAACCAGCGACGGCCGCTATAATTTGCCGTCGCTGGTTTTTTCGTTTCTTGTTCTCGTGCGCAGTGTTTGTTCGCATGGCTACCACGTCGTCTGAAGTTCAACCGTGTCGGCTGTGCGGTCGCGTTACGAAGCGGGGAACAACCGAGCACCATTTGATTCCTCGCACGCTGCACAGCAACAAGTGGTTCAAGAAACGATTCACGCGCGAGCAGATGCAAACAACCATCTCCGTGTGCCGCGACTGCCACTTGGCGATTCACCGGTTTATACCCGACGAGAAAGAGTTGGGGCGGCACTTCCATTCGATTGATCTGCTGCGCGAGCATCCTGAACTGGCGAAGTTCATCCCGTGGATTCGCAAGCAGAAGTAGCGGTTCTCACGCTTGTTACGGCCGAGCTACCATCGTCGCGGCTCGTGATAGTTTCCCGCGGCGGTTGATTGTGGCGACTCGATTGACTGCAATGGGGAGCGGCAAGTTGGCGCGTGCCGACTTGGGTTGTGCCCCCATCCGGGAGTTTGATTTCGATGATACGTTCGCTCGCATGCCGTTGGCTGGTTCTGTCTCTCATGGCGGTTGGCTGCACCCGCTTGCTCATCGCAGCCGAAACGCGGCCCAATTTCGTGCTCTGCATGGCCGACGATCAAGGTTGGGGCGATGTGGCTTACAACGGTCACCCGACGATTCAGACGCCGAATCTGGACGCGATGGCCGGAGGGGCGTTGCGAATGGATCACTTCTATGCCGCCGCGCCGGTCTGTTCGCCCACGCGGGGAAGTGTGATGACCGGACGCCATCCGAATCGTTTTGGCTGTTTCAAGTGGGGATACACGTTACGGCCGGAAGAGGTGACGATCGCCGAGGCGCTGCGCGAGGCGGGCTACACGACCGGGCATTTCGGCAAGTGGCATTTGGGAAGCGTGCGAGCCAGCAGCCCCGTCAGCCCAGGTCAATCCGGCTTCGACCAGTGGCTGTCGAGTCCGAATTTCTACGAGAACGACGCGATGATGTCGCGAAACGGCAAGGCCGTGCAGACGCAAGGCGAAAGCAGCCGCGTGGCGATGGACGCGGCGATCGAATTCATTCGCGACGCGGCACGGCGCGAGCAACCGTTTCTCGCGGTTGTCTGGTTCGGCTCGCCGCACCTGCCTCACATCGCCAGCGAAGAGATCCGCAAACGCTACCCGAACGAACGCCCGGCGCTGCAAAACTATCTGGGCGAGATCACGGGGATCGATTTGGCAATGGGCCAGTTGCGCGACGAGCTTCGCCAACTCGGTTTGGCCGACAACACGCTGGTCTGGTACACCAGCGACAACGGAGCTCAAGGCGTCGGATCGACCGGCGGCCTGCGCGGTAAGAAGGGAAGCGTCTGGGAAGGCGGCCTTCGCGTACCGGCGATTTTGGAATGGCCGGCGAAGATTCGCGAGCATCGAGTGAGCGATCTGCCGGCTTCGACTGTCGACATTTATCCGACGCTGGTCGCTTTAGCTGGAGCCAAGGTGGAAGGGCAGCCGGAACCGCTGGATGGAATGAGCCTCGTGCCGTTGATCGAAGGCTCGTTGTCCGAGCGAACGAAGCCGCTGGGATTCTGGGACTATCCGGCGCCGGGCCAACCGGTGCGCAGCTCGCAACTGCTGGCCGAGCTGGCGAAGGAACAAGCGTCCGACGCGGAAAGCGAAGCGACGCTGCCGGAATCGGCCAAGTACGAGAAGCAGTATCCGTTGGATTCGTTTCCGGGCCATGCCGCTTGGCGCGACGGCCGCTTCAAGCTGCATCGCATCGCCGGCAACAAAGGCCAGCAGCCTCGGTTTGAACTTTACGATCTAGTAGCCGACCGCGAGGAGTCGCGCGACTTAGCGGCCGATCAGCCAGAGCGAGTTGCCACCATGAGTCGCGCGCTGGAAGCTTGGCAGCAGTCCGTCGTCCGCAGCCTGAACGGCGAAGACGAGACGATAGTCCCACGTTTGCCCGGGGCTGAGCAAAGCTCAACGTGCTCGGTGTCGATCAACGAGCCCAGTCCGTTGCGTCTGGGGGCTTCGCTTCGCTACGACCCCAGGCACGGCATGCCCCAGGGACGGTATGCCTCAAACACGTTATGCGGCTCTAGTGAGCGTGGCCGTGGTCGTGGCCGTGATCGTGCTCTAGGTGCTGGAACTCGGCCTCGAACGGCTGGCCTTCGATTGTGACCATCAACTTCGCTTGCACGCCGTGGCCGACCATGTTCAAGCCGGTCAGCAACGCTCCGTCCTGGTGTTCGTAACCGGCATCGGCACCCTCGCCGACCGGTTTCAGGTTGTAAGTCGTCGGCTCCTTGCCTTCGATGACCACTTCGATTTTGGCCGATTCCGGTTCAACGGCAACGGACTCCTTCGCCTCGCCGTCCAAAAAGTAAACCGTGACCGATTTGGCGTTTTCGTCGTGAGTCCATTCAGCGTGATATTGCTCTTGGCCCAGCTCCAACAAGTGGCCGCCGTGCGGTCCCAAAGCCTCGTGGCTGTGTCCGTGATCGTGACCCTCGTCATGACCGTGGTCGTGTCCGGCATGATCGTGATCGGTCTCGGATTCAGCTTGGGGCGCGTCTTGCGTCGCCGAATTGCAGCCGACAAACGGCATCGCCAAACAACATCCGACCGCCAACATCCAAAACTTGGGAAAGCGAAACATCTTCGGCCTCTTCTTCTAGGAGACATCAACAAGGAAACAACATCGTTGGTCAAACCCCGCCCGCTCGGCGAATCATCCGGCGGACATCGCGTCGGATTTTAGACCACTTGCCGCCAACCGGCGAGGCAGCGACATAAGGCCCGCTTCGCGACCGTGAAGCGGGATACAGTCGCCGAGACAATGCCGTATCATAGCTCGGCGACATGACGCTGCGGCCGAACCGTCCGACGCGCAATTTCGCCCTGCCCGCATTTCGATTTCCCTCCGCCCGAGCCCAACGAAAAGCCATGAGTGATTCCCTGCCGCTGAACGTCGATGTCCAAACCGTGAAACAATGGTTGGACGAACAACATGAGTTCGTGCTGATCGATTGCCGCGAGCAGGTCGAGTACGACTTCGCTCGGATCGAAGGGGCCCGGCTGCTGCCGATGAGCGAGATTCAAAGTCGGTTCGGAGAGCTGGAACCGCTAAGCGAACAACATTTGGTGATCCATTGCCATCACGGCGGCCGCAGCATGCAAGTCACTCAGTGGCTTCGCGGCCAGGGCTTTAACCAAGTGCAAAACATGGCCGGCGGCATAGACGCTTGGTCGCAAGAAATCGACACCGACGTGCCGCGCTATCAGTAACGAACCCACCCGGGAGTCCGAAGCTCCTGCTGAGTCGACCGCACCATCAAACCCGCGTCGAGCCTGCTTGTGCCGTGCGGACCAAATCCACCAACCGCTCGACCACTTGTTCCGGCGTGAGTCCGTCGGTATCGAGCACCTTGGCATCGGACGCTTGTTGCAGCGCCCCGACCGGGCGCGAAGCGTCCTCGGCGTCGCGGCGATTCTGCTGAGCTAACAAGGTGGCGAACTCGACTTGCTCGCCGCGCGAAGCCAAATCCTGCTGCCGGCGGCGAGCTCGTTCGGCGGCCGACGCGGTCAGGAAGATTTTGCATTCGGCTTGGGGAAAAGCCACCGTGCCTTGATCGCGGCCTTCGGCGACCACATCACCGGTCTCTCCCCATCGCCGCTGCTGGTCCACCAACAACCGCCGCACTTGTTGGTTGTCGGCCACGTGTT
>JAWKTM010000006.1:0-262883 GCA_041399085.1 Pirellulaceae bacterium | reverse complement strand
GATGTGGTGAAGGCCGGAGAATACGAACTCGCGCTGAAGTATGCGGTGAGCTCCGAGACATCGGGCCCAAACGTTCGTGTAAGCGTGGGCGAGACGCAGGGGGATGCGTTCCCGTTGAAAGTTGTCCCCGCACCGCTGATTCCCTTGCCACATCGCGACGAACGCGGTAAGCAACGGTATCGCAATCGCGAATGGAGTCGCCAGTCGCTCGGCAACCTTTCGCTCGGCGAAGGTCGCCAGCAGATCAAGCTGGAATTAGTTGACGTGCCCGAGAAGACGGTTGTGGATTTCAAGAGTATCGAGTTGATTAGAAAGCCTCTAAACCTGCCAGAACGATTCCACAACCAGTGCAAGTCCCAAGAAGACCAGCATGGCGTAGATCCACCGCACGAAGTCGCGATTGGCCACTTTACGATTCACAACTCGGCCAAGCAGCACAGCCACGATGACCGCCGGCACGCAAAACGCATAGAAGCGGAACACGGCGGGCTTCCACAGACCGGCCATTCCGTGCATCACGAGTAGAAACGTCGCGGATGGGAGAGCGAACGCTTGAGTGGTCGCGCGGAAATGTTGTGCGGACCATCGGCGCAGCGATCCATAGATGACCAACGGCGGGCCTTGAACATTGCAGGCGCCGCCGAAGAATCCGGCCAGAAAGCCGAACAGCAACGAGCTGCGGTCCGACTTGAGTTCCGGCAACTCGGGGTGACGAAGGTTGTAAACGGCAAAGCCCGTGACGGCGACTCCCAGCAATCGTTTCAGCCAATGTTCGTCGACTTGCGTCAGCACCCAAACTCCCAATGGGATGCCACACCACGCGGAAAGCACCAATCGCCACACTTCGGACAGGTGCACGCGGCGCCAATCACGAACCAGGATCGTGGTGGCGGTGGTGACCGAGATGATCGCCATCAGCGGCGCGGCGGTTCGGACGCCGATTGCCAGGGACAGCAACGGCATCGCGACCAGCGCATCGCCGAATCCGAAACTCGAACGTACCAGCGTCGCCAAAAATACAACGCCGCACACGACGACGGTCATCCAATCCGTCATCCCGCCAGTCGCCCTTCGTGTGCCCACAAACCGAGAGCCGGATTGCCGATCCAGTAGATACGTTCGCCGTCGGCCAACGTGTTCCAGCCTTCTTGGAGTGCGGTGGGATCATAGCGCCGAGTCATCTCATCGAGCTCGGCAAACTCATATCCGACTCCGACGATCTCTTCGCGCGTCAAACCGCCGGGGCAGTAGGTGACTCGGAAGCGACCTTCGGACGATCCATGAATCAAATGGGCGGCCGCTGACAAGTTGCCTTGCAAGTCCTCATTCTCTTGCATGAATTGCATGATTTCGGGTGTGGTCCGATATCCATATTTGCGAATCAGCCGGTCAATCTCGCCGTCCTCGCCAAACGTCTTCACGCCGGGCGCCAACACGATCAATTCACCTCGATCCGCGATCGCCATCCTGGTGCGGTAAATCGACTTGTTCCCGAGCCAAGTACTATGGAACTCTTCTGGGTCGAGATAGACAACCACCTTATCCAAAGGCTGGTCGACCACCGTAAAGTTCACCTTCAAGGAAAGTTCGCTGGCCCGTTCAAAGCATTCCACATCGTCACCGATGTAGAGCCCGCGAATCGCCAACCGTCCGTTGTCGGCGGGGCCAATCACGGTTTGTACGAACAACAGTGGTAGATGTTGGCAGAAGTTGTCTTGAGCGTAATTGAGGATGCGCCGTAGGGGAGTATCCGCGCGGCCCATCATACGCTCCATACCATAAGCCGCGCCGATGAAGTGGCTTTCATTGATGCCCAGCGAGCCGCCCGTGCCGACGAACAGATTCTTATTGTAGTTGGCCATACCAATCACTTCGTGCGGCACAACTTGGCCAATGGACACGATCAAGTCGTGGCCGCCTTCCCACACCAGGCGATTGAGCTGAGCCGGCCAGGGCCGCTGCCAGACGCCGTCGGTCGCTTGGCTGACGAAGCTGGCGGGAACGTCGCCAATGGTCACCACATCCTCGCGCCAACGGTGCGGCCGGACCAATGACTTCGGCAAACCGGGGAACATCTTCTCCAACTGCCAATCGGGCATCGGCACGTGCGTTCCCAAAGCCGGCATCACATCGACCAAACGGTCGCCGTAGTAATCGTAAGTTAGGCAAGTCAGCAGACCGGCTTGGCTGTTGTACCGCGTAAAGTCGGGCGGCAGGGCAATCACTCGCTCGCGCGCACCCAATTGGCGATAAACGCCGTGCAAAGCTTCGCGCACCTGGTCCACGGTTAGCTGGGTCGTGGGCGAGCCTTCAGCAAAAAACAAACTCATCGCAGGCTTCTTTTGAGAGATTAAGGTGTCGGAAACAGGGGGCGCCGAGCCCAGGCGTGTCGCTTGCCGTCATTCAGATCTATGGCGTTATTCGAGCTGTGTCGACCGAGCCCGTGGATTACTGGGTGATTGCGATTCGGTCTCAGTCGCGCAGTACCAGCACCGGGCACTCGGCCAAACGCACGACGCGTTCGGCGACCGAACCGATCAACAGGCGGCGAATCCCGCGTCGACCATGAGACGAAATCACGATCAAGTCGCATTGCTGTTGCCGAGCGCACTCCGTGATTTCGTGTCCCGGATCGCCAAATCGAACCTCAATTCGGCAACCAGCATAAGGCGGTGTCGAAAACCGTTGGGCCAGTGAGTCGGCGACGTGTTGCCGTCGCGTATCATCGTTCAACGCCTGCCACAGCTCGCCGGGCTCGACCGGGGAAAGCTCGGCCAAGACATGCAGCACCAGCAACCGTTCGGGACTGGGCACCATCTCCAAAGCCGTGTCGACCGCGCGAAAACTCTCGTCGGAAAAGTCGATCGGCACCAATACGTTTTGGCGAGAAGGCCAGCTCACGTCAGTTTCATCTCGGAAATAGCGGATTCGCGGCACGAACGCCGCCACATCTCGGCTCGACGGGTGGTGGCGAGTCTGGCCAGCGGACGCGATTATAGGTGCCGACCTGGATACTGGCTACGACGAGCAACGACGGGACCGACGACCTCATGCCGAACCGATTAGCGATTGACGGCGGCGAACCGACGTTTCCGTCCGGTCCACCGGGTTGGCCGATCCAGGACGAGGATGTTCAACAGGCATTGCAGCAGGCGTATGCCGCCGGCGATTGGGGGCGTTACGACGGGCCGGCCAGCGAACGGCTGGTGGCGGAATTGGCGGCGATGCATCAAGTCGAGCACGTGATGCCGTTATGCTCGGGCACGATCGCCGTCGAACTGGCGCTGCGGGGCCTGGGCATCCAGAGCGACGAGGAAGTATTGCTGGCGGCGTATGATTTCGCTGGCAACTTCCGAGCGATCGAAGCCATCGGAGCTCGGCCCGTGCTGGTGGATATCGAGCCGCACACCTGGACGATGGCGGCCGACGCGGCGGACTCGGCGGTCTCGTCCAGCACGCGAGCGATCGTGGTTTCGCACCTGCATGGAGGGCTGGCCGACATGCCGGCGCTTCGAGCGGTTGCCGATCGCCACGGGCTGTCGATTGTCGAGGACGCCTGTCAGTCGCCCGGCGCCATCGTGGCGGGAAAGCCGGCGGGCACTTGGGGCGACGTCGGAGTGCTCAGCTTCGGCGGCAGCAAACTGTTGACGGCGGGGCGCGGCGGAGCTCTGCTGACGGGCGATCCACGGGTGTTCCAGCGAGCGAAGATATTCTGCGAACGCGGCAATCTTGCTTTTCCGCTGAGTGAATTGCAGGCGGCCGTGCTCGTACCGCAGATCCAGAAGCTGGCCGATCGCAACGCAGTCCGTTCGCAAAACGTGCGGCGGTTGCAGACGTTGCTGGAGCCAGTAAACATTCTAGCGCCGATTCGCGTTGATCGACCAAACACCGCGTCGCACACCGATGCGTCGTGGCGATCGGCTTTTTACAAGTTGGCTTGGCGACTGGAGGCAGAGCGTGCCCAGTGTGCGATCGATCGCGACTCGTTCGTGCGAGCCATTCAAGCGGAAGGCATCGCGATCGACACCGGCTTTCGCGGATTCGTGCGTCGTAGCGGCAAGCGGTGTCGGCAGTCCGGTTCGTTGAAGCATGCCAGCCAAGCCGCCGAACAAACACTTATCCTTCACCATCCGGTCTTGTTGGAATCGCCAGCGGTGATCGGACGGTTGGCGAATGCGTTACAACGCGTGACAGAGAGGTTTTTCGCGCCGTGAAATTCTTGTTGACGAACGACGATGGGATCGACGCGCCGGGAATCTTGGCGTTAGAAGACGCGCTCGGCGAATTCGGGACGTGCGTTATCGTGGCGCCGGATCGACATCTGTCGGGATGCAGTCATCAGACGACAACGGACCGATCATTGACCGCGATTGAATTGCGGCCCGGCCACTTCGCGGTTGATGGAACTCCGGCCGATTGCGCTCGCCTCGGGCTGTTGCATTTTGCACCGGACGCGGATTGGTTGCTGTCGGGAGTCAACGACGGTGGCAATCTGGGAGTCGACATTTTCATGTCGGGAACCGTCGCGGCCGCTCGCGAAGCCACCTTGCTGGGCCGGCGTGCCATGGCGCTGTCCCATTACCGCCGCTCGGATCAACCCATCCGCTGGCCACAACGTCACGACTTGTTGGTCGCGGTGTTGCGGCAATTATTCGAACAGGAGTTACCGGCCCGCTGCTTTTGGAACATCAACTTTCCGGCCGAATCCGAGCTGGATCAATCTCCCAAAACAATCTTTTGCGAGACGGATCGCTTGGCATTGGCCGTCGAGTTCGAGTGTGCCGATGGTCGCTTTCGCTACCGCTCAAACTACCACGCTCGACCTCGTTCGCCGGGAAAGGACGTGGATGTCTGCTTTGGAGGCGACATCGCCATTACCCGGCTGGAGATCTAGCGTGCGGCCCGGACGAGCGGTCGCTTGGGAGCACGAGGCTGTTGGGCCTTCGACGGAAAGGGAACGACATCGGCGACGTCATTCCCTGGCTTACGCGTGCCGGGTTTTTGCGGCTCGGAAGAATCGCGGAACTCATTAACCGCTTGATTCAGTTCGCCTCGGACGATGCGAACATCGTTGGGCGCTTCGACGCCGATCGTCACGCGATTTCCAGCAATCCGATGGACGATGACGGTGATGTTGTCGTTGATAACGAGTCGTTCGCCAGCCTTGCGAGTAAGAACCAACATCTTAATCTCCTCCTTGATTGACAGTTTCGACAGCGGCCAGACAAGGCAGCCAGTCGGTAAGTGCGGAGTCTCTTCGGCAACTGCGATGCCAAAGCTCACGGATAGCGGCTATCCACACTCAGCTAGTGCTAACCACAATACCTGCTGTGCTAGCAACCGATCCGGCAGCCCCGGACAAGGCGCGCGAAAACTTGAGAAAACCCCAGCGATTCCTTCGATTGTGCGCTCCTGGGCTGGACCGATTTCGCTGGCGGCACGGCCCCAACTCCACGCGATCCCATCCTGACGATCGAAGCATGGTCTGCGAACCAGTGGTTGCAGTTTGATCGATCAGTTGCACGATGAGACACAGAACTGAGACGACAATCTGAATTGAGAACCTTGGCAAGTTACATCAAGATGCGTTCGACGCGGAGTACAATCCGCCACAAGCCAACCGAGTCGGTGTTTTCATGACATCAACTCCAACGTGGTCGATCGTCGATATGGAATTACTGCTGAGTTACTTTTGCAAGAATTCACGGGTTCTGACAGTTCGTTCAACCACAACGGATACCTTGGGGAGGACGATCCGTTTGCCGGATTCGCTAACCAGCAAGGCGGAGTCAATTCGTACGCGGTTCAAGTGAAGGCCACAGAGAAGCCGATCGCTACCTTTAACTCGATTTCGTCGTCTTCTTCCCGACTTCGACCGGTTTGTTCATTCAAATCTGCCTACTTTGCCGTTAGTGGCGGATGTCAAACGCAACCAGCTTGGTTACGGCTGGCTCCCGTGAGCAGAATACTCGTGCGAACTGGCGACGACTACGTTGACCTGGGTCTTAAACCAATCGACGAGCGGGAAAAGGAGTCGCTCTTGGAGCATGTCACCCGCTAAGCGCCGCCAATAGTATCCAGCTCGCGCGGCAAGATGCCGAAACGCCGAACGAAGAAGCGGACTTCGATGGCGTTTAAGAAGACTTCCGCCTTCGGGCGGTTTACTCTCTCTAACTCTGCTTAGGCCGAGTCGCTGTCGTCCGACTTGTCCTTATCAGCCGCGTTTGGCTCCGGCTTTTCGCCCGGAGTGGATTCGGCGGATGGCTTTTGCAACTGGGGTTGGTTCTCGGTTTCTTCCGCAGGCGGTTCGCCAACGAGTGGTTGGATGTTTTCGCGGACCCAGATGTTGCGGAAGCGAACCGGGTTGCCGTGGAATTGGATGTTCAGCGGCAGGCGTTCCGGGTGCTTTGAATACTTGGGGGCTTCGACGTAGGAGGTCGAGCCTTGCAGTTCGAAGTGGTTGTGGATCAACACGCCGTTATGCAGCACGGTGACGAACGCTGGTTGCTCGACCGAGCCGTCTTCGCGAAATCGCGGGGCGGTGAAAATGACGTCGTACGTCTGCCATTCGCCGGGACCGCGCGAAGCATTCACGGTTGGCGGTTGTTGCTTGTAGATCGCGCCGCACTGGCCATCGAAGTAGGTCGTGTTCTCGAATGAGTCGAGAATTTGCACCTCGTAGCGGCCCATCAAGTACAAACCGCTGTTGCCCCGGCCTTGCCCTTTGCCTTTGACTTCTTCGGGCGTGGCGAATTCCAGATGGATTTGGCAATCGCCGAACTCGCGTTTCGACGTAAGTCCGCCGCCGCGAGCGATCGCATAGCCGTCTTGCACGACCCATTTATCGCCGCCGTGGAACTCGTCCAAGTCGCCGCCGTCGAACAACACGATCGCGTCGCTTGGCGGATCGGCGGCGGTTTCGCCGGGCGAGACGATCGGCGGCTCGGGCCACACAATGCCGCTCTTGTACTCGCTGACAAACGCTGCGTGCAGTGAGGCGGAAGCCAGCAAGGAAACAACGGCGAGTGCGATCCAACGAGGACGGGAGAGAAACGTATCTAGCATGAAAGCAGCCTTTCTGGAAACGAGAATAGAGCATCGTTGGCGGAAACGCCCGATGCTCGCGAATGCCACAGTGTAATTCGCGCCGCCAGACAGGCCAGCGTCCGCAGTCGGCAAGCTTCGGTCGTTGTTCGCGAATAACGGTTCAATTAGACTGCCCCACGCGATCGTCTTGCCTCGATCGTGTTCGCTCGTCGCCCCTGTTTCCGTTCGGAATATGTCATGCCCATCGAGACACTCTGCCCAGGTTGCGGCCGCAAATTGCGTGTGGCCGAGGAACACGCGGGAAAACAAGCGCGCTGCCCGGTGTGCGGGACGATTTACAGCGTCGGAGCCGTCAGTGCGAGCGAAACTCCGGCTTCCGCGGACCGAGTCGCCCCAGCGCCCTCGTCGCAAGATCAAGTAGGAACGAACAAGCCGGTCGCCGCGCCGGCCAGCACCTACGTCGAGCCAAGACCGGCGGACGATTGGTACATGCGGACGCCGGAAGGCCAGACATACGGACCGGTCACCAAAGCGGAATTGGATCGGTGGCTGGGCGAGGGTCGCGTTTCGCATGATTGCGACCTGCGAAACGGCTCGGCCGCGTGGCAATCGGCGGAGGTGGTCTTCCCGTCGTTGAAACCGAATCGAACATTCGCGGTGTCACCGACGACGAGCCCGGCGGATTTTTCGGGGCATCGCGGCGCGAATCCCTACGCCGAATCAAATTCGTTCTCGCCGAACGCGTCACCAGCCTTCGCCCCGGCCGGCGCGGCTTACGGCAATCCGTCGATGTACGCCAAACCCCATCGCGGCGTAATCGTGTTGGTCTTGGCGATCATCGGTTGGGTTTCGGGGTGCTTTGTCTTTGGCACGATCGCCTGGATCATGGGTGCGGCCGATGTGCGCGAGATGAAGCTGGGGCGCATGGACAACAGCGGTTTGGGCCTGACGCAGGCCGGTTACGTCCTCGGCGCGATTCATACGGTGCTGGCCGTGTTGGGCCTGCTGGTGTTCTTGTTCATCATGGTGATGGCGATTGCGACCTCGTAGCAGGCAACTTGCCTGGCGGCAGGGATTCCATCGTGAGTCGGTTCACGTCAGCGCAAAAAAAAGGCCCTTCGTCCCGTGATGAACGAAGGGCCTTAACCGAGGGCCGTGAGCGAAATGCTTCTCAGTCAAGCACTGTTATGACATCATCGTGGAAGACGACTCGGAAGCGACTTCGCTGGCACGGCGGCGAGTTCGACGAGTAGGTTTCGCGGCGCTCCATTGTTTCGTCAGCGTCTCGAACACTTCCGGCGATTCGTAGCGAACGATCCCTTTGCCTTCCGGAATCGGACCGACCAATCCGCGAAAGACGGGCATTCCTCGCAACGAAAGATCGGTGCTGCAATCGTCAATTCCGATCTGGGTGTGTGTTTCCATCAGGGCGGCCTCATTGGGATAATCCTTAATCCGCAATGTTCCATCGGCCGCACGCGTGACAACTCGAAACGTATCTTTACTCATAGTGTCTCTCCGCCGGGAGGTGTTGGTGTTCCAAATCCACCGCAGGCGACACTCCATTGTCTTGCCAACGCTGTGAATGTATCGGACAAGCTCCGGGCGAACGCGGAAGCATTTTTCGGCGGTCGGCGCACGACTTGAATCTGCAAGAACCGGCACATCGCGCGCTTGCGGCGTGGGCGTCACAAGCATTCGTCGGCCTAGCGCGATGCGAGCGTCGTAGCGGTTGCGTGGCCGCGCCAGCACGAGAAATCGCTACGCGTCGTATTGCGGGAGCGAGCGGCTTCGGAGCGCCGAACAAACGGCGTCGAACAGCTCGCGGGTCGCCGCACCGAGAAAACGACAGAGCAATTCACGTTCGAAGGCAACGCGAGCATCCGTCGCAAGAAGCCGTTGTTTCGGCTCGAAACAAATGTTGCGGCGCTAAGCAAACGCCTGATGGTCGAACAGCTCGACATCTTCCGTCAGATAATGCTCGCCAGTCGCCGGATCGAACAATCCGCGCAGTCCGGCCGCATGGTCGTCCATTCGTTCCAATTGTCGAGCGGAAACAGCCAGATCGCAAAATACCTCGGCCGCCACGAAACGGCTATTTGGATGCGATCGCAGATACCGCCGTCGTTCACTGCGCAGACGCTCGTGAGCTTGGTCCGCATAGAGATTGGCGCTGGTCATTGCTGTGTCCTTTGTTGAATCTGGACGAAGCAGTCGGTGAGATGGTCGCCTCTGTCCCAGCCTACGCCGCAAACTGGCAGCGAGCCGAGCCCGTTTCCAAAACAGACGCCGATCGTGTCTCTCGGCGACGCCATCTATCCAACCAACCTAACGCACCGCCATGCGATCACAACCCCCTCGGCAAATCTCGCGAGAAACGTTTGAAGTTCCCCGCAAGAACACGAAATGTCGAACATGAAACACGGTGGAAAACTTGTTTGTCGGACTGCGCCACCCCGTACCGACTATCGGCTCGACAACGAAAGCAACCGCCAGTAAGCAGTCGGCGCCGAGGCAGGCACGGGCATCCTGGCACTGGCGCTGAGGCTGACAATCAATCGGCCCTACGCTAAGTTGATGTGTCTGTCGGACTTGGAAACAGTTGTCTCACAAATGGCCACGGTGGCGATGCTTCAAGTCGGTTTGCCTCTGCCAACGTTCGATCTGCCGTGTGTCGAGTTCGGCGCGTTGGAACCGCGGCGCGTGAGTCGCGACTGCTATGCGGGCCGCTGGCTAGTGATGCTGTTCTACCCGCGGGATTTCTCCTTCGTTTGTCCGACCGAGTTGACAGCCTTTAGCGCTCGTTGCGACGAGTTTCGCGAGCGGAATTGCGAGTTGCTGGCGGTCAGCATCGACTCGATCGAATCCCATCGGCGGTGGCTAGCGACGGCGGCAGACGCGGGCGGCGTGGGCGAGTTGCGATTTCCGCTGGCGTCGGATTCGGACGGTGCATGCGCGAAGGCGTTCGGAGTTTGGAGCGAGCCGCAAAAGTTGCCTCAGCGCGGGCTGTTCATCGTCGATCCGCGCGGGATCGTTCAATATGCCGTCGTGCATAATTTGAGCGTGGGCCGCAATGCCGAAGAGGTTCATCGCGTGCTGACGGCCTTACAGACGGGCGGGCTTTGTCCGGCGAACTGGACTTCGGCGGACGGCACGATTGATCCCGAGCGGATGCTTCAATCGGGTCGCGTCGTCGGTCATTACCGCGTGGAGCGTCTGCTAGGGCAAGGCTCGTTTGCGACGGTATTCGCGGCCACGGACTTGCGGTTGGAACGTTTGGTCGCCTTGAAAGTATTGCATCGTCTGGCGGATCATTCGCGCCAGTCGCTGCTGATCGAGGCCCGCGCCGCAGCCGGAGTCACGCATCCCAATGTGTGTACGATCTACGCCGTGGAAGAGCACGATGGTCTGTCGGTCATCGCCATGCAATGCGTCGACGGACCGCCGCTCCGCGATTTGATCGCCAAGCGTGGCTCCGCGTTGAACTTCGCCGAACTAGCGACGCGAATCGCCGATGGTTTGGCTGCCGCTCATCGAGTGGGCGTGGTTCACGGCGACCTTAAGCCTGCCAACATCTTGGTCAGCGCGGACGGCAATCCCAGCATCATCGACTTCGGCTTGAACGCCACGCGTCTGCGACCGAGTTCAGCGCGAGTTTTTCAGCCGCAATCGCCGCAGCCGAGCTTCGTTGGCGAATCGAGTGCGGATCATCCGATCGCTTCGCCCATCGACGCGACTATGGATGTGCAAGCCGACGCGGAACGCTCGGAAGAGCCAGCATCGTTCAGCGCCGGCGCGGGAACTCCCACGGATTTGACGGACTCGCCAGAGCCAGGAACCATCTCCGGAACGCCAGCTTACATGTCCCCCGAGCAGTCTCGCGGCTTTGCTCCGACATCGGCCAGCGACGTGTTTTCGTTGGGACTCGTGTTCTTCGAGATGCTGACCGGCCGCCGAGCCATCGACGATTCGTCGGTAATCCGCGTGCTTAGTCGCCTGCAACAGCCGCAATTGGCAAGTGACCTCACGGAGCAGATCGACGCTTCGTACCAACCGCTGCTATTCCGAATGCTGCAACTTGATCCGAGCGCTCGGCCAACGGCGGCCGAAGTACGCGAATGGCTGGTCGCACAGATTTGAATCAAGTGTGACCCAAAGTCCAGCAAGCCAAGCCATGAGTTCCGCTGCTAGGGAAGAACGGGCCGTTTATCGGCGAGCTCCCGCCGAGACGGGACGCTGCCCCTGGACGCTGGCCCGTTCGACTTCATGCGACGGGGCCTTTCAACTACACTGGGCATCGCCTGCCGTGTCGCTACTGTTTGCCCTGCCCGCCGTAGCTGACGTTGCGTTCCCCGCCTTTGAGACGCTCGCTCTGCATGACGCCTTTTGATTTTCAGCCGCGCACTCGGATCGTGTTTGGACCGGGCAAGCTTGATACGCTGGGCGAGTTGGCCGGCGAATTGGGCGCTCGCCGAGCTTTGGTTGTCAGCGACCCGGGCGTGATCTCGGCCGGCCACGCCCAGCGAGGTATCGAGGCGCTGCAACGAGCCGGCATTGAAACGCATCTGTTTGGCGATGTGCACGAGAATCCGTCGACGGACGAGGTGGCGGCGGGCCTGCGTTTGGCTCGTCGATACGATCCCGAACTGCTGGTTGGCTTGGGCGGCGGCAGTGCGATGGACTGCGCCAAGGGGATCAATTTTCTGTATTCCAATGGCGGCGAGATGCGCGACTATTGGGGCGTGGGCAAGGCGCTCAAACCAATGTTGCCGATGATTGCGGTTCCGACGACCGCGGGGACCGGCAGCGAGACGCAGTCGTTCGCTTTGATTTCTGATTCGAAGACGAAAGCCAAAATGGCTTGCGGCGATAAGAAGGCTTCGTGCCGAGTCGCGCTGCTCGACCCCGAATTGACGGTAACTCAGCCGCCGCGCGTGACGGCGCTTACCGGGATCGACGCGCTGGCTCATGCCTTGGAAACCTTCGTCACCAAACGCCGCAATCCGATTTCGTTGGCTTTCAGCCGCGAGGCGTGGCTGTTGTTGGCCGGAAATTTCCGACGCGTGATGGATGAACCACAAAGTTTGGAAGCCCGCGGCGGCATGCTGCTCGGTTCCAGTTTTGCCGGCCTCGCGATTGAAAATTCGATGTTGGGCGCCACGCATGCCTTGGCCAATCCGCTAACCGCCAACTATGGCATTCCGCACGGTCAGGCGATCGGCGTTATGTTGCCGCACGTGGTGCGATTCAATGGCGAAGAGTTTTCGCATTGGTATCAAGAGTTGCTGGACGTGTCGGCCCATGAACGCGGCTATCCCGATCCGCGCGAAGGTGTCGAGGGGCTCGCACAATTCGTGGCGGCGCTGGTCGAGCGAGCCGGGCTGCCGACACGACTGGAAGCATGCGGAGTTCAGCGCGAGAAGCTGCCTCAAATGGCCGACGAAGCCGCCACGCAATGGACCGGCACGTTCAATCCGCGCGAGGTGGGGCCGGCCGAATTGTTGTCGATCTATGAGCGGGCCTTTTGATCCGACCTGGATTTGCCGAATAGAATGGGCCGATGCGATGACGAGCGTCGCCATAGTTTGGCGCTCTCGCGGCCTATAACAACAATCCCATCGAGGTGGATATGACGATGCGAATGTTTTGCTCGACGAGTGTCCTGACGCTGTGTGTTCTGACGGCAGCGTTGGCCGGTCGGCTGTCGGCCGACGATTGGCCGCTGTATCGCGGCGACGCTCGCAGCAGCGGCGTGGCCAGTGGCACGCTTCCGGCCGAGTTGGACGTGGCGTGGACATTTAAAGTCGAGAAAGGCGCGTTTGAAGCCACGCCGATTATCGTCGATGGCGTGGTCTATATCGGCGATTTGGACGGCGAGTTGTACGCGTTGAAATTGGCGGACGGCAAGCAGCTTTGGAAGACGGAAACCGACAGCGGCTTCATCGCCGCGCCGGCCTATCGTGATGGCAAGTTGTTCGTCGGTGACTTCGACGGATTGTTTCGTTGCTTCGATGCGAAGACCGGCAAGCAGCTTTGGTCTTTCGAGACGATGGCCGAAATCGACTCGAGCGCGAATTTCTACAAGGGCAATGTGCTGGTCGGATCGCAGGACGCGACGCTGTACTACTTGAACTCGGCGGACGGCAAACTGATCTGGAAACACTCGATCGCCGACCAGATTCGTTGTACGCCAACCGTGGTCGAGAACCGGGGATTCGTGGCCGGTTGCGATGGCAAATTGCACATCATCGACTTGGACAAAGGCGAACCGACTGGCGAGGTCGACATCCACGCTCCGACCGGAGTGACGCCGGCCGTGGTCGGGGATCGGACGTTTTTCGGTACCGAAGGAGCGGCGTTCTTCGGCGTGAATTGGCGTAAGGCCGCAACCGACTGGACGCATGAAGAACAAGGCAGCAGCAGTTCGTATCGCAGCTCGGCGGCCGCAAATGATCAACATGTGATCGTCGGCGGACGCAATCGTCGTGTAATGGCATTCGATCCGGCGACGGGCGACGTCCAATGGTCATTCGCGACGAAACAGCGAATTGATTCGTCGCCGGTGATTGTCGGCGACCGCGTGTTCGTCGGCGCGACGGATGGCCGGTTGTATGCCTTGGATCTGAAAGACGGTCGCGAGCGTTGGCAGTACGAAGTGCGTGGCGGGTTTGTTGGCTCGCCAGCGGTGGCTGACGGGCGGTTAGTGATCGCCAGTGACGATGGTGTTGTCTATTGCTTTGGAGCGAAGGGCAAGTAAACGATGGCGACGGTCGAAACGCCGCTGACGCTGGAGGAGTTCGCCGGGTTGCCGGACGATGGCGTGCCGCGCGAATTGGTGCGAGGGAGAATCGTCGAGATGAACGTGCCGACGCCCCGTCATGGCGAAGTCTGTGCCACGATTGTCGAACTGTTGCGGAGGTCGCTTCGCGAAGCTGGCCGGGGTCGGATTATTTCCAACGACAGTGGACTCATTACGTCGCGAGATCCCGACACGGTGCGGGGGCCGGACGTTTCCTTCTACAGCTTTGCGCGAGTGCCGCGTGGGCCGATGCCTGAGGGCTACTTGTCGGTCGTGCCGGAAGTCGTGTTCGAGGTGCTGTCGCAACACGACCGCTGGGGCGATTTGCTGGAGAAAACGGGCGAGTATCTGAAGGCCGGCGTCGAAGTCGTGTGCGTGTTGAACCCGCGCGAGCGGACGATCCACGTTTTCCACGCGGACAGCGCAGTGGATTGCTTAGGGGAGGATGACGAGTTTTCCCTGTCGCGGTTCTTTGGCGATTTCTCGGTTGCCGCGGCCGGATTCTTTGATTGAGCGACGTTGCCCCCGCCGCTGGCGAATTCGTTTGCGGCAGCGCTATAATCGAGTCAGTCGCTCGCCACGAGCGGCCCTCGTCTCAACAAGTCAATCAAAGGACGCGATATGCCGGTCCAAATGCAATTGTCCCGGATCATCATCAGCGAGATCAATGAACAGCAAGTTATCTACCTGAAGGAAGTCGACGGCGATCGCCAATTTCCGATTTTGATCGGCATCTTCGAAGCGACCAGCATCGACCGCCGCGTGCGAAAAAAGCTGCAACCGCCGCCGCGACCGCTAACTCACGATCTGTTGGTCAGCGTGGTCGAGGAGCTGGGCGCCGAGTTGGACAGTGTCATCATCAGCGATTTGCGCGAGCATACCTACTTCGCCAAACTGCGTGTGAAGAAGGACGGCGAGATTGTCGAAATTGATTCGCGTCCTTCCGACGCGATAGCCGTCGCCGTGACCTGCGATCCGCATCTGCCGATTTATGTCGCCGAAGATGTGCTTGAGGAAGTGCTCTCCGGTGGCGGCTAGTCCGTCGCATCCCGCCCCCAATCCCATGAAGGGAAGGTTCCACGTTGACCGCAACCATTCTTGATGGAAAGCAAATCGCCGCCGATATTCGCTTGGAGCTGACGGAGGAAGTGGCGGAGTTCATTCAAAACAACGGCGTTGTGCCGTGCTTGGCGGCTGTCTTGGTCGGCGAAGATCCGGCCAGCGACGTTTATGTTCGCAGCAAGCGCCGCGGGTGCGAGCAAGTCGGCATGGAAAGCCAGTTGCATCGGCTGCCGGCGGAGACCAGCGAAGACGAACTGTTGGCCCTGATCCATCGGCTGAACAAGGACGACGCGGTCCACGGAATCTTGATCCAATTGCCGCTGCCGAAACACATTCGCGAGTCGCGAGTGCTGGACGCCGTGCATCCGTTGAAGGACGTCGACGCGTTTCATCCCGAGAATGTGGGCTTGGTCTCGCAGGGACGACCACGGTATCTGCCATGTACTCCGCACGGAGTCGTGCAAATCCTGCATCGCGGCGGAATCGAAGTGGCCGGCAAACATGTGGTCGTTGTCGGACGCAGCGATATCGTGGGCAAGCCGCTGGCGATGATGTTGGCTCAGCGCGATTCCACTTGTGGCCCCGAGGCGGCGAACGCCACGGTCACGGTTTGCCACAGCCGCACGCCCGATTTAGCAGCTTGGACCCGGCAGGCGGAAGTTCTGATCGCGGCGATCGGCAAACCGCGTTTTATCACCGGCGAAATGATTCGGCCCGGCGCGGCGGTTATCGACGTGGGAATCAACCGCACCGACGACGGCTTGTGCGGCGACGTCGACTTCGCGAGTGCGCGGGAAGTTGCCGGCGCGATCACACCCGTGCCAGGCGGCGTCGGTCCTTTGACGGTGACGATGTTGCTATACAACACATTGGCCGCCGCCCGCACGCAATGCACTCGCTAGTGCTTCGATTGTGGAATGCGGCGTCTCGGCTCGTAGCGCCCCCGAAGGCGAGCGGCAGATGAGAATGTACCCATTGGGACGCTGGCAGCGTCCACCACGTGGCCGATGCTGCCAGCATCGGTAGGTACGAATTTCGCTGCCGATCGCCTAATCGCATGAACATAATTGGTTCGGAAGCGTCGGGCTTGGGAGCGTCGACGGAGGCCTCGTCCAATAAGCGTGCGGGGCGATGCCCACGCGGTTGAACGACGAACGCGAATACCAGCGGAAGTTTAACTTCCAATGGGGCTGGCATTCACTTGGGATCAACCCATGACGGCGAAGTAGTTTTCGACAGCGTAGTCGAAATACTCGGGCTTCAATTCGACCTTCAGCTTCTTGTACTTGCAGAAGTTGCGGACTTGCAACAATAGGTCGCGTGGTTGGCAACAACGAAACGGCCGCTCCACGGGCTTGTAATGTGTCTCGATCAAGTAGGTGATCGCCTGCTCGTCGTGAGCGATCGACAGCACGGTACACATAATCTTGAACAGCTCGCGGAACTCCGGTTCCGTCGGGTTTGGCACTTCAATCTTGTAGGGAATGCGGCGAAGAAACGCGTCGTCGACCAAATCCTTCGGTTCCAAATTGGTCGAGAAGACAATCAACTGATCGAACGGCACTTGAATCTTCTTGCCGTTGCTCATGTTCAAAAAGTCGTAACGCTTTTCCAACGGCACGATCCAGCGGTTTAGCAACTCGTCGGTTCGCATCCGTTGGCGGCCAAAGTCGTCGATCACGAGCGTGCCACAATTGCTTTTGAGTTGCAGCGGCGCTTCGCTAATTCCCGTGACGGCGTTGTAGGTGACTTCCAGGTTCTCCATCGTCAATTCACCGCCAGCCACGATCGTCGGCCGATTCACGCGAATCCAACGCTTGTCGACCTTGTATTGATCGATCAGACCGCCGCCGCTTTCCAACGGCGCTTCGACGTGATTCATCGGGTCGAACAACCGCATCACATGGCCGTCCAGCGAGATCGCACGCGGAATCCAGATGTACTTGCCGAAGGCCGCGGTCACACGTTCGGCAATGCTGGTCTTGCCATTGCCAGGAAATCCGTAGAGGAACAAGCCGCGTCCCGAGTTGATCGCCGGTCCCAAGCGATCGAACATGTGCGTATTGATTAGCAGATCGGAGAATGCAAACTCCAGATCCTCGCGCGTCGGATGTTGGTTCTGAATCGTCTGAGCTTTGACGCTGGCGATGTATTGGTTCAGCGGAACCGGCGCCGCGCCGAAATAGGTACAGTGGTCGATCAACCGTTTGGCTCGTTCGCGGCCGAACTCCGTCAATTGATAGACATAGTCGTTCATCTCGCTGGCGCCGCGGAAATAGACCAACTGTTCCCGCTTCATGCGCTGCAGCAAATCGTTGATCAAGGCGAACGGCAGCTTGACTTGCATTGCCGCGTCGCGCCCCGAGGCGTCGCCACGGGCCATGAGGAATTTGACTAGCAGTTCCTCGACAGCGCTTTCCGTCAATCCGGCTTCGGCAAACGACTGCGGTTCGCGGGGCACGAATGTCGTCTCCGCCCATTCTTCGGCGGTTGGAATGGCAGCGGCCGAGGTTGCTGGATTCGAGGATGAGTGAACTCCGCCGGTCGCCGAGGGCTTGGCCGGCTCCGACAGAGCCTGCGCGTTGCCGGACGGTTGCTGAGTCTGGGCCGCGTTGATCGCTTGTCGATTGCCCGTTGGAGTTGCTGACGGCGAAACTGCCGACGAGCCGCTCGCCATGATTCCTGCCGGCGCTTCACCTTTGGCCGGATTGCTGGACAGGCTGTTGATTCGGGCCAGCAACTGATTCAATTTCTCTTCGTTTGGTTGAGCTGCGTTGGTGCTGGTCGAGGCGGGAGAGTTCGACGCCTCGGGGACGTTAGCTCCGGCCGAGCCATTTCCGGCCGTATTCGGTCCGCGCGAGGCAGGTGCGTTTCCTTGCTCGGCGCGGGGATCGGCGGTTGACTTATCCCCGCGACGATTCGGTTCCACCGTCGGACGGCGGTCGCCTCCATTGCCATTGTCTCGACCGGGAAACAGAAACGATCGAACATCGGGAAGGGATCGCTTGCTCATGACGGTGGTCCGTCTCCTCAATCGACAAGTTCGCGGTTTGGGTGTCCCTGGCAGGCCGTTGAAGGTCGCTTGCCAGTATCCGGTTGCCCCAGATGCATTGTCTCCACGTTCGCGTAGTTCCAAGCACAGAACCCTACGTTGCGTGGGGGCAACGTCAAGCAGAACGGAGTTGGATTCATCGGAGAGGGACCGATTGTGCGGCTTTTGGGTGTGCGTAACCGCCATGCCGGTGGGCGTATTTGCACTTTATGCGGGAATTGCCGTTGAACCGGTTGGCACGGATCGCCCACAATCTCGCGATGAATCGCGGCTTTCGACGCATTCATGACAGTTCGCCCCGGCCGGTACGAACGTTGCTAATGCGTCGGTCTTCCTGGAATCAATCCGAACCGGTTTGGCGCGGTTGAATCAGAATTCCGACTCGTGACTTCCGATTTCCAAGATGCCGAGTCACAGGCTCGGAAGCTCCCTCTCTCCTTCGGCTACACAGGGACGTCGATCATGACCAGTTTGGCAAGCCAACTGCGCAACAGCGGATTTCTTGGCGACTTGCCCGACGAATTATTGGACGCGTTGGCTGGAATCGGCCAAGCCCGCGTGTTTCCCGACGGAGCGATCATCTTTCGCCAAGGCGACCCGGCCACGCAGCTCTACTTGGTAGTCGACGGCCAAGTCGCGTTGGAGATTTGTGCCGCGGCGGTTGGGTGCAAGCGGGTGTTGACGGTCGGCGCCGGCGAGCTGTTGGGGTGGTCGCCGGTGCTGGAGCAAGGGCGGCTGACCGCTACGGCCCGCGCACTGCGTGCCGTGAAAGCAATCGAATTTGACGGCGCCAAACTGTTGGAAGTTTGCGAGCGGAATCCGCAGCTTGGCTACGAGTTTATGCGTCGAGTCGCGTTGGCATTGGCCAAACGGCTGAGTGCCACGCGGCTCCAGTTGGTCGATGTCTATGGTTCGCAAATGCCGGCCGTTGGCGATCCGCGGACGATGGGAGGTTAGCCGACGAACGACCGAATGACGTCGCCTCCCGTCGCGAGCTCTCCCTTTCTCCCAGGAACAGTCGCCCGCCATGTCCGATCGCACCGATTCGCCCACCGAACCCGTCTGCCTCCCCACGTCGCAACTCACCGCGCTCGTCGATCGATTGCGCGAGGTGGGTTATCGCGTGATCGGTCCGCGAGCCACCGACGGAGCGATCGTGTTCGACGAAGTCGAATCGGCCGATTCGATCCCGCGGGGTCTAATCGACGAACAGGACGGCGGCCGTTATCGGCTGCATTCGTCGGACACGGCCGGTTGGTTTGATTACGTGGTCGGCCCGCAGTCGGTCAAGCAGTTTCTGTTTCCACCGGTCGAGACGATTCAAGAGTTTCGCCGCGACGGGGCCAGCAGCGATTGGCAAGTGAACAACTCGCCGCCGACCGCCGGCCCGACCGCGATCCTTGGCGTTCGCAGTTGCGATGTGCAGGCGGTCGCGGTGCAAGATCGCGTGTTTCTTCACGGCGAGTATGTCGATCCCGCGTACAAAGCTCGCCGCGAGCAACTGCTGTTGGTCGCCGTCCAATGCCGCCGAGCTGCCGCCACTTGCTTTTGCCACTCGATGAACACCGGTCCGCGAGCGACCACCGGTTTCGATTTGGCTTTGACGGAATTGGACGACGTATTCGTAATCGAAGTCGGCAGCGAACGCGGCGCGGCCGTTGTCGCGGGACTCGATGCATCCCAGCCTTGTTCACCGGAGTTGCTCGAACAAGCTCGCGAACAGTCCCGGCGGCTTGAACAAGCGATGCGCGATCGCCCCGCCGCGATCGATTCGGAGAAAGCATCGGTTGAGAGCGAAATCCCTCGTCCTCGTTCGATGTCGACCGACGACGTTCATGACCTGCTGCTGGGCAACTTGGATCATCCACGCTGGAATCAGGTTGCCGAGCGATGTTTGGCTTGTGCCAACTGTACGCTCGTCTGCCCGACCTGTTTTTGCAGCAGCGTCACGGAAGTGGCCGAGTTGACCGGCGACAGCGTGCGTCGCGAACGGTCGTGGGCTTCGTGCTTCATGGGCGAACATTCGGCGATGAGTTCTGGCGTCGTGCGTCAATCGACGGCCGCTCGCTATCGCCAATGGCTGACGCACAAACTGGCGTCTTGGATCGACCAATACGACGTGTCGGGCTGCGTGGGCTGCGGTCGCTGCATCACCTGGTGCCCGGTCGGCATCGACTTGACTGAAGAAGTGGCCGCCATTCGGGAGACACGGAAATGATGGAGCACACCGACATGGCCTCGGGCATTGTCGCGCCGACCGTGGATCGCACCAACCCGTGGGCGACGCATGCGGCGCGAATCGTCAGCATCCGGCCGGAAGTGCCCGGCATCGCGACTTACGAGCTGGCGTTCGACGACCCGGCCGTCGCCGAGCGATTTCGTTTTCTTCCGGGCCAATTCAACATGCTGTACTTGCCGGGCATCGGCGAATCGGCAATCTCGATCAGCTCGGACCCGGAGCGTCCCGATCAACTGCTTCACACAATCCGCGTCGTCGGCAACGTCACGAAGGCACTCGCTCGAAAACGGCCGGGCGATCAAGTCTTGGTGCGCGGGCCGTTCGGCAGCGCGTGGCCCGTCGCGGCTTGCGAAGGCTCCGATCTCGTGATTGCCACGGGCGGAGTCGGGCTCGCGCCGCTGCGGCCGGTGATTCATCATGTCATCAATCATCGCGATCGTTACGGCCATGTCTGGTTGTTGTACGGCAGTCGCACGCCGAAGGACCTGCTGTATGCCGATCAATACGAAGCGTGGCGCGACGCCGACATCGATGTCCGTGTGACGGTCGACCTTGGCGACGAAGAATGGACCGGGCAAATCGGCGTCGTGCCGATGCTGTTTTATCACCTGCGGCTCGACGCGCCGAAAACCCGCGTCCTGACGTGTGGTCCCGAAGTGATGATGCGGTTCGTGATCTTTGAATGCCTTGCGCGAAAGCTACGTCCGTCTCAAATCCACCTGTCGATGGAACGCAACATGAACTGCGCCGTCGGCTTCTGCGGCCATTGCCAACTCGGTCCGACGTTCGTCTGCAAGGACGGGCCGGTGTTCAGCTACGAGAAGATGGAGCCTTACCTCGATGTCGAAGACTTCTGAACGAGCGAAGCCGCGGTTGGCTGTGTTCAAGTTTGCTTCGTGCGACGGCTGTCAACTGTCGTTGTTGGACGCCGAGGACGAACTGCTGCTGATCGCCGACCGTGTCGAGATCGCCTACTTTTTGGAAGCTCGCACGCAAACGCTCGACGGCCCCTACGACGTCGGGCTGGTCGAAGGCTCGGTCACGACCGCGCACGACGCGGAACGGATTCGCGAGATTCGTCGTCAATGCAAGTTTCTAGTGACGATCGGCGCGTGTGCCACGGCCGGCGGGATTCAAGCGTTGCGAAATTGGGCCGACGTGAACGAGTTCATCGCCCAAGTTTACGCCCGGCCCGACTACATCCGCACGCTCGCCACCAGCACGCCGATCGGTTATCACGTGCCGGTTGACTTCGAGCTGCGAGGCTGTCCGATCAACAAGCAGCAGTTGGTCGAGCTCGTGACGGCGCTAGTCGTCGGCCGCGTGCCGCGCGTGCCGGGATACAGTGTGTGCGTGGAATGCAAACGGCGCGGCACGGTTTGCGTGGCCGTGGCTCAAGGGATCGCCTGCGTCGGTCCGTTGACACAAGCTGGCTGCGGTGCGATCTGCCCGGCATTCCAACGCGAATGCTTCGGTTGCTTCGGCCCTCAACAGCAACCAAACCCCGCGAGCCTTTGCGACCATTATCGCGAACAGGGTGCCGAGCCGGCTCATTTGGTGCGGTTGCTTCGTAACTTCAACGGCTACGCGCCGGCGTTTCGCGACGCCAGCGATGCGCTCGAATCGACCGGCGACGCAACCCTTGCCGATCAAGGAACCCAGCGATGACTCAAACGCGGCAGTTGGAAGTCAAGGCGCTCACGCGTGTGGAAGGCGAAGGCCGGCTGTATGTGCGAATCGAGGGCGATCGCGTCAGCCACGTCGAGCTGAACATTTACGAACCGCCCCGGTTTTTCGAGAGCTTTCTGCGCGGCCGCGAGATCCGCGAAGTGCCGGACATCACGGCTCGCATTTGCGGCATCTGCCCGGTCGCTTATCAGATGAGTTCCTGCCACGCGTTGGAGAAAGCATTGGGCCTGACGGTCACTCCCGAAATCCGTCGGCTGAGGCGACTGTTGTATTGCGGCGAGTGGATCGAAAGCCACGCGTTGCACATGCACTTGCTGCACGCGCCCGATTTTCTTGGCTACGAAAGCGGCCTCAGCATGGTGGCCGATCACCGCGAAGTGGTCGAACGCGGCTTGCGAATGAAAAAGATCGGCAACGAGTTGCTGGAAATTCTGGGCGGCCGCGCGATCCATCCGATCAATGTGACGGTCGGCGGTTTCTATCGAGCGCCGCGGCTGAAAGCGTTGAAAGCTCTGCTGCCCGATTTGGAATGGGGGCTGGGGGCGGCGCTGGAGACCGTGCGGCTGGTTGCCAGTTTCGACTTCCCGCCGTTCGAGCAACCGTATACGTTCGTTTCGCTCCGCCACGCCGACGAATATCCGATGAACGACGGTCACGTCGTGGCCTCCAACGGATTGGACATTCCGGTCGAGCAATACGAACAACATTTTGCCGAACGCCATCGGCCGCAAAGCACGGCGTTGCATAGCGTGTTGCTCGCGTCGCCGAATGAGCCAGACACGTCGAACGAAAACTGCGGAGCGAATTATCTAGTTGGTCCGCTCGCTCGGATCGCTTTGTGTCTGGAGCAATTGCCGCCGCAAGCTCGCCAGGCCGCCGAGTCGTGCGGCATCAATTGGCCTTCGGGCAACAATTTCCACAGCATCGTGGCGCGTGGCATCGAAGTGGTTGCGGCGTTCGAAGAGGCGATCCAGATCGTCCGAGATTATTCGGCCGAACCGGCCGTCAGCCGCATCGAGTTCACGCCGCGGGCCGGTGAAGGCTGTCATGCGACGGAAGCTCCGCGCGGCCTGATCTATCACCGCTATCGCATCGGCGACGACGGACTGATCGCCGAATCGAAGATCGTGCCGCCGACCTCGCAGAACCAAGGTCAAATCGAGGACGACTTGTTGCACTTCGTCCCCAGCGTGCTGCATTTCGAGGACGACGAAGCCACGCGTCGCTGCGAGCATCTGATCCGCAACTACGATCCATGCATTAGCTGCGCGACGCATTTTCTCCGACTAACCGTCGATCGTGGATAAGTCGTCTAACAACGTGCGTCGGCGCGGCTTACACGCATTCGGGGCGTCTGGCGCCGGCCGTGCGTTCGGAACAACCTACTGCGGAATGACGTTCAGCGAATAGTGCGCCTCGTCCGGGAAGAACTCGGCGGAGTCAACAAGCGGCTTCACGTGTAGTTCGTAGACGAAGCCCGAGCGCAACTCCTTCAGCCGCAGCCGCGCTGATCGACCGTCGTCCGCCACCTCGATCGCCGTGATCGTTTCCTTTCGCCCGTCGACGTCCGGTCCTCCATACGCCGGCGTGGAAACACGCGTGTACGACGACAGCGTATAGTTCGCCGCGTCAGCAGCTCGCGCCGCATCGACCGGGCGAGTGAAACGGACTTCGAATCCGTCTGGCCGGGCCCTCACTTCCGCAATGCCCGGCGGCAGTTCGTCGGCTCGCGGACGCAGCCGAGTTAGCGTGCCGATGTTGTTCGCGCCGCCCCAGCCGCTGTCGCGAATGTTGCCGATGTATAAATCGCCGTCCGGCGCGACGGCACAACAAAGCGGCCCGAGCAGCGGCTCGCCGTCTCGCGGTTGATCGTAGCTAAACGGATAGGCGGCCCCCTGAATCTGATCGCCGACTTGCTGCAAACTGATCCGAATTAGTCGCCGAGTATCGTACTCGCAGCCGATCAAGTGCCCTTCAAACGGACCAAACAGATCGCGTCGTTCACGCTGGCGAATCGTCTCGGGCGTCTCCAGAAAACAGATGCCGTTCACGCTGCGTGTCCAAGGATGCGGAATGTTCACGGCCGGCGGCGTCAACGGCGGGCGGAAGTCGGGGCGACGTTCCAGGGCGTTGATGAAACCGTAGCGAGCGCCGGGCCGCACGTGGTTCAGCTCGTTGAACGGGTTGTAGTTGCCTTGGTTATCGGTCACGAACAAATCGCCCGCTCGATTGCGAGCCAATCCCATCGGAAAACGATGCCCGGCGCTGACCGGTTCGACGCCGAACCGATGCGGATTGTCTAGCGACGGAGTGCGAGGCGACATCCGCACGACCGTGCCACGCAGCCGCGCGGCCGCTTCGCTGCGTTTGTCTTGCTGACAAGGGAATGCCGCGAAATAGCCGCCCGCCCCGTCGCTCGATAAACCAACCGCCCAGTCGTGATAGTCGGTCGTGTGGCCCCAGCCGGAAGCCAGCGTTTCCGTTCGCTCGTACCGCCCATCGCCATCCGCGTCGTGCAGCCGCAACAAAGCGTATTTGTTCAGCACGTCGATGTAGTTGTCGCCAGCCGCGATGCCATACGGAGCCGCCAACTCATCACCGACCGGCGTGGCCGTGTCTTCTAACCCGTCGCCATCGGAGTCGCGGGCAATCCAAGCTCGGCCTTTCAGCGACGCAATCGCGATATCTCCGTTTGGCCGCCAAGCCAACGCGGTCGGCATCAGCTCCTCGGCCAGCGGCAACCGAACCGCTTCGTAGCCCGGCACGACGTTCAACTCCGCGACTGGCGGCGGCGGGAACGAGGGCGTTTCGAGGAGAAATTGATCGACCGGCAGTCGCGTAAGGTACTCGACGACCAACCGCGGCGACTCGGAATCATTCGTCGCCGTGCCAGTCGAGGCATCCGACTTGGCGAACTCCGCAAACACTCGGTCGCCGTCGGCGCGCCAAGCGGCGTTGGCGGGCTCGGTCAATCGCATAGTCGCCCGTTGATCAACGAATAACACTACACGGCGGCCGTCGTCGCCAATCGAATTCGAGGCCGCCCGTGATTCGGGGCTCGCCGCGCTGTCCGCGTCTTTCGCCGTGATCGCATCGAACATCACGGTGAACCCGCCCGGCAGCCGCTCCACGCGCACCTCCCGCCGCCATCCCGAAAGGGAGCCCGAAGCTCCTGCTGAGTCACTCCAAATCGGCGAAATCGTTTGCCGAACCAGCAGCGTCACGGTCGACTCCGAGTCAGGTTCGGGCGAAAACGTCATCCGATGCGAAAACGCAATTCCGCCATCGGGCTGATGCTGCCAATCGTCGAGTTCGGTTACGAACTGACCGACTTGGATCGGCTGCCAACGTCGGCCTGCCGCGTCGCGCAACGACAATTCATGTTCGGCTGGCTGCAGTGCTCCGATCGACGTGCCGCCGACTTCCCAAAACCACGTCTTGCCTTCAGTCCGCTGACGAGCGGCGTCGCCAATCCACCAATCGACCATCCGGCCCGACTCCAGGTCGATCAGCACGTTATGTCGATTCGGCAAACCGACGAGCGCCGGCTTGAGTTGCCGCGCTTCACCGACTCGCAGCACATCGGTCAACAGCAAAGCCGGCTCGCCGCGGTCGCGCACGCCACTGCGCCGAGCGACACGCAGAGCGTTCGGCGCGGGTGGCTCGAAACCCGGTTGATTCAGCACTTGCCAAACCGCGGCCAACTGAGTCGGCAGATCATCATTCAACACGCCGTGCACCGGCAACTGAACCGAAGGCATTTCCATTCGCGGCACGATGCGAGCTGGGTTGCGAACCCAGCGGTCGTACCAGGGCCGCCGAATTCGCTGGCCGAGCATCGACAACGTGGGGCCACGCGCGGCCAGCGGACCGGGCGGCGGTTCGACCGTGCCGACTCGATGACAGCTCGTACAGCCGAAACCATCGGGCGTGACCAGCCGAGCCCCAGCAACGCGCGTGACGGCGTCGTCCAATTCGGCAGCGGGATTCGATCGAACGACGACGTTCGGCGGCAGGTCTCCCGTGTCGGGAATGCGATCTTCGGCGACGAAGTAGTCGACCAACTGGGCGAGTTGTGACTCGTTCAACGGAAAACGCGGCATGCGGGCCAGCAGATATGGCCGATGGTTCTTCTCACGGCGAACGGCGGCGATCAACGCTTCGTCCCGCAGCTTGTCGCCCACGCTGTTCAACGAAGGCGGTGTCATGGCCGGCAGCCACGATTCCAATTCGCCATGCAGCTTGACGAGCTCCGGCAGTGATTCGGCGAGTCCCGGATCGGCGCCCCGAGCGTGACATTGCACACAGTTCAGCTCGACGAACAACTGCCGTCCCGCTTGCGATTGCGAAGGCTCAGGCGTCGTATCGAGCCGTTGGGCAAAGTAGTGTTGCAGCGCCGCTCGATCCGCGTCGGCCAGTTGATAGATCGGCTGACGACGCGCCGCCGGACGGGCCGCGTCGAAGTCCGCCGCACTGCAAGCTCGCTCCCAGCGACTGTCCGTTGAAAGTTTGCCAAGGCGCGGCGTGCTAGGAGCGACGTTGTCTTTCTCGCCGGTCGGCATTTGGTGACACGCTTGGCAGCCGGAGTCTAGCGTCAATTTGCGGCCGCGTTCGATGCTGGCCTCGACCGAAGCGTCCCGGTTCGCTGGCGGAGCGTCCGCATTCGAAGGTTCTCCCGACTGATCCACACGGCCCCGTGTTTGTTTGGCCAGCCACTCGGCCAGCGCCGTTCGCTCGGCGGCCGACAAATCGAATACGGGCATGCGGTGTTGTGCGTTCAACGACGCTGGCTCCGCCAACCATTTGGCGAAGTAATCCGCCGGCCGCTTGTCGCCAGCGTGAGTCAAGCTGTTCCCGCCGAACAAGCTGGCGGAACCTCTTGGCCGTGCGGATGACAGGCAAGGCAGCCGAGCGTCAAGAACAATCCGCTCGCCCGACGGCGGCTCGTCAGCCGGCTGATTCTTGTTGTTCGCTTTGGGCGACGGCTTCGCGTTCGCATCCTCCGCCGCGGGCATACGAAGATCGACCGGCTCGGCGGACAGCAAATAGTTGGCCACGTCGTTGGCTTCGTCCGCCGTGAATGCGAAGTGTGGCATCCGGCGGGAGTGGCCAACTGAGTTTCCGATTCGGGCATGGATGTCAGCCAATCCATTAGCCACTCGCGACGGACGGCGCCCGGTCAAACGTTCCAGCGACGGCCCTGGCTGGGCTTTCGTCGCGGCCTGATGACACGCTTCGCAGCGAAGCGCTCCAGCCAACTGTCGGCCGCGTTCAAATTCCGCTCGGTTCGACTCGGCCGGTTCGTGGAACCAGTTTCGGTCGCTGATCGGTTCCAATGCAAAATTCGGCCCGGACCAGAACAGAGCCAACTGCGCCGACTCGCCGCCGCTGAGGTATTCGATTTCGATCGGATGCCAGTCGAAAGGAATCTGAATCGGCTCGGACGCATGCCAAGCCGGCTCGTCGCTGCGGGAGTTCAGAATCGCTTGCCCGGCCAGCTCGATCCGCACGGTTCCCGACGCGTGGGCGAACAACCGGTACTCGCCACGGGCCTGGGACATTAGCATCCCGCACCGGGCCGTGAACGGTCCGGCCGCGATTCGTTCGTCCGGCGCGGACTTGTCCCAATCGAAGGCAATTTGCGAATCGATTCGCTCCGCCGATTGCCCGCTTTGATTGCTGTACTGCGCAAGCAAACCGCTGTTCAATTCGGGTTCGTCATCGTCGTCTTGTCCGCTCGCGGCCAGTGGCAACGAGCTCGCAACGAACAACAAGATCAGCATCATCCAGCGCGACAACATCATGTTTTTTTCGGCTCAGGCAGGAGTAACGAAGCTTCCGCCCCATCGTAACCACGCCCCCGAGTGGACGCGAGTTCTACGAAAACCGCTGCGGACCGCTGTAAAGCTTCGCCACCTTCAGACCGGGAATGCTGGCCGCCATGCGAAGCATTTCGGCAACCCACTCCAGCGGCTTGAGCAACAGGCAGGCGCCATCAGCTAGGTACGCGGATGCTCGGCAGCCAGCGGCAACCGCGGGCCGGCGATCGTAAACCCCACGAACTTTTCCATGGATTCGCGGATGCGCGGCTTGCAGGGCAAACTCCAGAAACTTCAATCGCCGCATCTGGTCGTTCACCAGGATCGGTCCGGCCGCAGGTTCGTCAATGGATCGGGAGCGGACCAACCGCCGATGCCCATGCGCGAGCCGCGCCTGCTGACGTAACAGTTCGGGTCGGTCGTGGGCAGCTTCGAGTACTCCACCAACATCAGATCGACGGCCACTTTCCAGCCCGCGATCCAAGCCGCCGCGAGCGAGATGATCGCCGCGATCGTTTTCAACGCGCTGCGTACGGCAGCCAGCTCGCCTGACGCAGCACCAATACAGCAGCCAAGATATAAGTGATCGCGTTCAGGCAAGGCGTCGCCGGTGCGATGGCAATGATCGGCAACGGTAGGTACTGCGCGATCCGTTCGGCCCCCGCCAACGCGATACCACCGGCGAGAACGGCGCAGCGGTCATTCCGAGCATTAGATGCCAGAGCGTGAATCGTCGCATCCGGCGGATGAGCCACCGGCCGCCAAAAAACAAGACCGCACACGGCATCGCGACGAAGGGGGCAGCGGCATAAGTGACGAGGCCCGTTGTCAACGTGGTCAGCACGAGGAACTGGACGGCCAGCGGAACGCCGGCATAGATGCCCGCTCGAACCCATAGAAACTTGACCGATCGAGGTCGGAAAGTCCATGCGGTAAGACTTGCCATGCTGAATAAAAATAGCGGTAGGAAACTAGCGATGGCCGGGAACTGCATCAACAGCACTGCGTAGTCTTTCACTTCGCCTGACTGCCAAGGCGAATCGATCGTCGGCCGTGTTCCGCTGGCGACCAGTCCAGTAGCTCCCGCGGGAAACAACACGCCCGTAACGAACATGGCCATTCACCACATGGGTAACGGCGACGGTTGATAAGGCGAAGCTTCGGTCCGCGAATGATCGGTCGATTCGAGCAGTGACATAATGTGGCGTTAAAGTCGGGCGGACGTGAAAGATTTGGCGGGCGTCGGCGCGGGTCACGCAGCCGGCGGTCGACCTCGCCAAGACCGCGGCTCGACGCAGGTCTCCGGACTCGCCACCGCCGACCGCGGTCTCCCCAGACCGCCGCGTCGGCCGCAGGTCTCCCCGACCTCGCCGTGACCGCCGACCGCAGGTCTCCCCAGACCGCCGGGAGACCTGCGGTCAATTGTGCGAGGTAGCGAGACCAGCTGCCTGTGTGCGAGGTCGGGAGACCTGCGCCCAGTCGAGTTCAAAAGTGTGCGAGGTCGGAGACGCTGTGCGGTTAATATAGTGGTTTGGACGACCAAGATTTCAGTTAGTTTGCTTGAGGTCGGAATTAGGTTGGAATTTGGGTGCCTGTTGTCGTAGCGCAGCGAAGCCCCCAGCGGCGATGCAAGTTCCGTATGGATTTTCAGGAGTACAGAGACGTGAGACTTTCGGTCAGCATTCGATATTTCGTCCGCCTTGCGGCGTTCCCGATAATCATGTTGGCGGCGTTGCTGGTAGCATCGGCCAGCGTGGGGCAGGAAGCGGAGGACGGCCCGCGGACCTGGACCGATTCGACCGGCAAGTACAAGATGGTCGCCGAGTTCGTGCGGATGACAGACGCCGGCGTGTTGCTGCGGCGCGAGGACAATAGCGAAGTCACCGTGCCGCTGTCGAAACTGAGCCGAGCTGACCAGATGGTGCTGAGGCAACTGATCCAGCAACGGCGGCGGGCGAGCGAGAATCAGCCGAGTGCGGACGCGACAAGCAAGTCGAAGTCGACCGGCGACTGGCCGACATGGCGCGGCGCGAATCGCGACGGCGTCTGTCAGGAGACCGGTCTGCTGAGCGAATGGCCCGAGAACGGCCCGCGCCAAGTTTGGCAGGTCAGCGGGCTCGGCACCGGATATAGCAGCGTCGCGATCGCCGATGGCGTGATTTATACGATGGGTCGCCAAGACGGCGTCGAATCTTTGATCGCGCTAAAGACCGAGGACGGTTCGGAGCTGTGGCGAACGGAGGTCGGCCGCGCGAACCGCGAGAAAGGCCCGAACTGTTCGCCGACCGTCAGCGATGGTCGCGTCTACGCCCTGTCGTTCGAGGGCGATTTGCTCTGTGCCGATGCCAAGACGGGCCGCGAGCTATGGCGGAAAAGCTTCGCTAACGACTTCGGCGGACGCATGATGTCGGGTTGGGGCTTCAGCGAGTCGCCGTTGGTTGATGGCGATCGGCTGATTTGCACGCCTGGCGGCCAGCAAGCGATGATGGCCGCGCTGGACAAGGCCACGGGCCGAGTGATCTGGACCACGCCGATGCCCAACGGCGGCTCGCGCGGCGGAGACGGCGCGGGTTACTCGTCGATCGTGATCAGCAATGCGGCCGGCGTAAAGCAATACGTGCAGCTTGTCGGGCGCGGCGTAATCGGCGTCGCGGCGAATGACGGCCGGTTGTTGTGGCGATACGAAGCCATCGCGAACGGCACGGCCAATATCCCGACGCCCATCGTCGTCGATAACTTCGTGTTTTGCTCGACCGGATACGGCGATGGCGGGACGGCTTTATTGGAACTATCGGGCGGCCCGCGCGGTGTGAATATGCGCGAGGTGTACTACAAATCGTCGAACGAAACACAGAACCATCACGGCGGCATGATCCGCGTCGGCGACTACGTCTACATGGGTCACGGACATAACAACGGCTTTCCATTGTGTGTTGAATGGAAATCGGGCCGCGACGTTTGGCGTCCGGGGCGTGGGCCGGGAAGCGGCTCGGCCGCGATTCTGTGTGCCGACGGTCACTTGTATTTCCGCTACGAGAACGGCGTGATGGCGTTGATCGAAGCGACACCCGACGAATACCGGTTGAAAAGCACGTTCAAGATCCCGTCGGGCAACGGCCCCAGTTGGCCTCATCCAGTGATCGCCGACGGGCGGTTGTATCTGCGCGACCAGGAAGTGCTGCTCTGCTACGATGTGCGACCGTAATATCTTAACCGTCGCACTTTCGTAACGGAGCCGCTCGACGTGCTCGCCGCGCTCACCTGGATCGATCATACCGTCATCGTTGTCTATTTGGCCGGGATGCTAACGCTCGGGGCCTATCTTTCTCGACGGCAAACCAGCGACGACGAATACTTTTTGGCTGGCCGACGAATGCCTTGGTTCGCGGTCGGCATGAGCGTGATTGCGTCATTGCTGTCCAGCTTGACTTATCTGTCCGAGCCGGGCGAAGTTTGGAATTCGGGCGTCACGCACGTGTTCGGCAAAATGTTGGCGATCCCGTTCGAGATGGCCTTTGTCTGGTTGCTGTGCATCCCGTTCATGATGAGGTTCAAGTTTACGTCGGCGTATGAGTATTTGGAGCATCGTTTCGGCGACGGTTCGCGACGCTTGGGCTGCGTGCTGTTCGTCGTGATGGTCGTGTTGTGGATGGGCTTCGTCGTGCTGGCTTCGGCCAAGGCATTGGCGCAAGTGAGTGGCATGCCACTGTGGTTGATCATCGCCTCCGTCGGAATCGTCGCCACGTTGTACACGATGTTGGGCGGCTTGCGAGCGGTGATTTGGACCGACGTGGTTCAAGTCGCCTTACTCGTAGGCGGTGGTCTGTTCGCCATCTTGTATGTGGCTTACGTCACCGACAGCGGTTTGGGCGATTGGCTGAGTGCATCGGAAAGGCTCTTGACTGACCCGGTCGTGCGCCAAGCGTCGATCGACGCCGGGCAGTCACCGCCGGCACCGTATCAGTTTTTCAGTTGGGATCCGCACACGCGAGTCACGATCTTGACCGTCGCGATCAACATGTTCGTGTGGCATGTTTGCACGCATGTCGCCAATCAAATGACCGTGCAACGCTACTACAGCACCAGCGACATGCGAGCCGCGCGACGCAGCTTCGTGACCGGCTCGCTGTTCGGCGTGGGGCTGAATCTGATGCTGGTCGTGGTGGGTTTAGCGGTGCTGTATTTCTACTACGGTCAACATGCGTCGGCCGGCGTCGATACCGCATCGCTCCTGCAAATGGATGGTCTGAACGCCGTGGATCGGCACGATCGCGATTTGATCTTTCCGACGTTCGCCGTCAGCCGTTTACCGGTCGGTTTAGGCGGTGGCGTTCTGGCTGCCCTGTTGGCCGCGGCGATGTCCAGCATCGACTCGGGAATCAACTCGATTGCCACCGTGATTTCGGTCGAGCTCGATCGAACGCGTCAAACGAAGGGCGCCTCGGCGCAAGCAGCCAGCAGCGCCGTTTCCCCGACAACCTCGCCGCAGTCGAACCATGTCCACTTCGCACGCGTGTTCACCTTGGCCGCCGGAACATTCATTACGTTTGCCGCCTACGGACTGAATTTTCTGCCCAACGACTGGGGCATCGTCGACGCCATGCCGCGGACATTTAACGCCGTCACCGCGCCGCTTGGCGGGCTTTTCCTACTCGGCATGTTCTTCCCGCGTGTGGGCGGACGTGCGGCCGTGGCGGGCACGATTTTGGGGTTGGCGACGAGCTTGATTCTCGGTTACTTCAGCAAGCTGGGTGGTCTGCTGGTCGCTTGGGGCCTGCTGTCCGAAGCGCCTGGCTCGATCAGCTTCACTTGGGTCATGCCGAGCGCGCTAACCGCCACGATTGTCGGCGGATTGCTGTTCAGCTTGTTTCAGCGCGGTACTCCGCGGCCGCTCGGCGGACTCACTTGGTTCACTCGCCACGAACCGTTTGTCGCCGCCGCTGCTAGCGTCCGAAAAACGTGACTTGAGAGAGACGCGCGTTCCTCATACAATCCGCCGCCCTTGTGTCTTCGCGGGCCGCGGCGTGAATCTTCGCGCTCACGGAGAACCGGGGCAAACAATCGTTCTCGTCTGAATGAGCCGCGACGTGGTTTGGCGCGTCTCGGCATGGGCCGATTCCGGCCGAATCCATGTTTACTGAATCCTTAGGCAAGGACGCCGTTACGATTCGTTCTTCGCAATTGCCACGAACGATCCAAGATTTGGCTGCGCGAGCCATTGGCCGCGCGACTGCGTCCGTGCTGCGCCTGCATCGGATAAGCGTCGCCGTGGGCCTTTTGTTCACAGTATTGGCATCACCCGCGCGGGCTGAAATCGAGCTGCCGGTGGCGTCGCCGCAATCTTCGATTCACGTGCGAGCGGACGGCGGACGGCGGTGGAAGCAGGGCGAATACGATGTGTGGCACTTGCAGGGCAATTGTGAGATCCGGCAAGATCAGGTGGTCGGTCGAGCGACGGAAGCCGTGCTGTGGGTTGATCGAGCCTCGCCGCATAGCGGACAGCCAACGAAAGCCATTGTGTATTTGGATGGCGAAGTCACCGTCGAACATGGCAGCGCATCGTCGACTGTCCGCGAACCAACCAACGCCGCGAAGCTAACCGGCCGCACTTGGCTGGGCCGCTTCTACACGCTTCGGTCACTCAATTTTGACGTGCCGTTGGCTGGCGGTGAACCAGCCGCGAAACCAGCGGCCTTCGATCGCGGCATGGATGCTCGCACTCAGCAGTACGCCGAAGCACACCGCACCGTCGGCCTCGGCGTGCAACCGGCGCAGTTCACCACCGAAGAGATCGAAACTCCCACGGGCTCCACGTTGTCCCTCGGCAGTCACAATATCATTCTCCGAGGACGCAGCAGCGTGCGTCCCCAACTGAAATTCTTTCCCAACCCCAACAATGCCGGCGAATCAATTGGCGTTGTCTCGTCGGGAGTGAACATCCTTATTCAGGGCATACAGACCCAATCCCTGGGCGATTTGGGAACGATTGACATTGAGACCGACCGAGCCGTCATCTGGACTTCCACACCCAAAGCATTCAACTTCGGGGGAGGCGATCCCCAAACCGACGTGCCGGTCGAAATCTATCTGGAAGGCAATATCGTCTTTCGCCAAGGCGATCGAGTCATCTACGCCGACCGGATGTACTATGACGTGACGCGCGAGAACGGCGTCGTGTTGGAATCCGAAGTGTTGACGCCGGTTCCTAATTACGAAGGTCTGCTCCGTCTGAAGGCCGATGTACTGCAGATGGTAAGTCGCCAACAATTCGTTGCTTTCGGCGCGGCGGCAACTTCCAGCCGCATTGGCGTGCCTCGCTATTGGGTCCAATCCCAACAAGTCACCTTGGACGATCAGCCCACGCCGCAAATTGATCCCATCACCGGGGCCGTTGCCGTGGATCCCGTGACTGGCGAACCAGCCGTTCGACATAATTATCTCGCGACCAGCCGCAACAATTTCGTTTATCTCGGCGGCTTGCCGGTCTTATACTGGCCCACGTTGGCCACAGATTTAGAACGGCCTTCGTTTTATATCAATGACATCTCTGGTGGCAGCGACAATATCTTTGGCACGCAAGCTCGAATTGACTTCGATCTGTTTCAAGTCCTGGGAATTCGGGATGTCTCGCCCGGAACCGACTGGTCTCTGTCGACCGACTATTTGAGCGATCGAGGATTCGGGCTCGGAACGGAGTTCGTTTACGCCGGTGAAGGACTGCTGCAGTTTCCCGGACCCTATCACGGATTACTGGATGCCTGGGGGATTAAGGACACCGGATTGGATACGCTTGGCGCGGATCGACGTGACTTGATCCCCGAAGAAGAATGGCGGGGACGCGTCCGTTTCCAACACCGGCATGATCTTCCGAATGGGTTCCAGTTCACGGCCGAAGCTGGGCTGATAAGCGACCGCGACTTTTTAGAGCAGTATTTCGAGCGAGAATGGGATCAGTACAAAGATCAAAACACCGGAATTCAACTGAAGCAGTATTTGGGTTCGCAAACCTGGTCGATTACCGCCGACGTGCGTGTGAACGACTTCTTTACGCAAACCGAGTGGCTGCCGCGACTGGACCACACGGCGTTGGGCTATTCATTCCTGGCCGACTATCTCACCTTTAATGCGCATACCCATGTTGGCTATGCGAACATGAAGACAGCCAGTACGCCCACACAGCCAGCAAATCAGGCTAAGTTCAATCCATTGCCGTATGAAGCCGATCGCGAAGGCTTGCATGCGGCGACGCGGCAGGAGATCGATTTGCCCGTAAACTTGGGGCCAATCAAGATCGTTCCCTACGCTTTGGGTGAAGCTTTCTATGTGGGCGAGGATCTTAACGGCGACGATCTAACCCGGTTATATGGTCAAGTGGGCATCCGAACCAATCTACCATTCTGGACGGTGTATCCCACCGTCCAAAGCACGTTGTTAAATCTTAATGGTTTAGCCCATAAGATCGCTTTGACGTCGGAAGTCTTCTACGCGGACGCCGATCAAAACTTCGACCAATTTCCGCTCTATGAGACTTTGGACGACGACGCCCAAGAGCATTTTCGACGCAGAATCCCCGACACAACCTTCGGAGGCGCGTTGTTCGTCAACGATGTGGTACCGCTGCGATTCGACCCGCGGACTTACGCGTTGCGATCGGGAATGCAAAGCTGGGTGACGGCCCCCAGCACCGAGATCGCGGATGACTTGACGATCGCTCGTCTGGGAATCGAGCAGCGTTGGCAAACGAAGCGTGGATTACCGGGCGCGCAACGCGTGGTGGATGTCGTGTCGCTTGATTTGGAAGCTTCCATCTTTCCCGAAGCGGATCGGGATAACTTTGGCGAGTACGTGGGCTTGGCAAATTACGATTTTCGTTGGCACATTGGGGATCGGTTCACGGTCCTCTCGGATGGCTTGGTGGATTTCTTTCCCGAAGGTCTCCGCACGTTCTCCGTGGGAGGTGTTATTACACAACCCGAGCGGAGCAGTTTGTATGTCGGCATGCGTTCGATTGAAGGCCCGATCAACAGCAGCGTGCTTACGGCCGCGCTCAGCTATCGGTTGAGCGAAAAATGGGTCTTCACCGGTTCGACGGCGGTTGACTTCGGTCCGACGGGCAATATTGGCCAAACAGTTTCAGTCACTCGAATCGGCGAATCGTTTCTCATTCGCGCCGGCGTGAACGTGGACGAAGGTCGCGACAACATTGGCGCCATCGTGGCAATTGAACCACGATTTTTGCCACGGGGAAGACTCGGCAACATCGGCGGCGTGCGAATCCCGCCGGCCGGAGCTTTTGGATTGGAATAGCACCATGCCTGAGTTTGCTGACCATGGCTGAATCGGAACGGTCCGCCAAACCATTCTTGCGTCCACGGCGGAGCTGGGCTCGGAGATTCGCCGACGCGATGCGGGGAATCGTGGTCGGCGTTCAGGGACAGCCAAGTTGTTATGTGCATTTGGCGGCAGGCTTGGCCGTGGTTGCGCTGGCCGCCGCGCTAAAAGTCTCTTATCTCGAATGGTGTGTGCTAGTTGTATGCATTGTGATGGTTTTGGGGGCTGAACTGCTGAATGGAGCGATCGAACAATTGGCTCGGGCCGTGGATGAGTGTGAGAACGCTCGGCTGCGGGATTCTTTGGATATCGCCAGCGGCGCCGTGTTGACCGTGGCCGCGGGAGCCGCCATCACTGGGGGCATCATCTTTCTCCGACACTTGTGGATGATGTAATTCAACCCGACTGGTCTGAATTCGCTTTTCGCATCTCACAATGCGGGCCGTCCGCACAACCGATCCCAAGGTTTTGACGACGGACTCGTCGTAACCTATTCATTGGATAGGTTTATCTCGCCTCGACCGGAGCGGAGACTCCGCATCTTTGTCAGGAAAGCGATGTCGTCGGACCACAGTACGGATGGCTGGAAGGAGCAAATGCGAGCCACGATCGACTCGCAACGCGGCCGCGCGCGCCGAGCGCTCGAGCGTCATCGCCATCGTTTGAAATCCGCCGAGTCGACGCTGCTGGAAAAGCTAGAGGCGCTCACGGTCGAGATCACCACGATCGACGCCCAGGCGGAGCAGCGAGCGGCCGAACTCGACCGCCGCGCCGAGGAGCTTTGCGAGCAGGCCGAGCAAATGGAGCAACGGCTGCTTGAATGCCAACAGCGGCAATCATCCCACGTTGAGAGCGGGCTCATAGGCTCTTCCGATTGCGACGCCGATGGCCATTCGCTCGGCGATCCAGCCGACGATTGGCGCGAGGAGCTCCAACAGGAATTGGCCGCCGCGCGTGAATCCGAACGAGAATTGCGGAGTGAATTGGCCGAAATTCAACGGCTGGCCGACTCGCGAGCCGAAGCGCTCGGACTGCTGCGGGATCAGATGACGGCGCTGGCAGTGGAGAACGGAAGTGAATCCGAGTTGGCTCGCGAAGTAACCGAGCTGATGGCGGAACGCCGCCGATTGTTGGATCGCATCGATCTATTGGAGTCGCGGGACGGTGAAATCGTCAGTTCGGCCGTCGAGAGTAACGAATGGGCGGAAATGCAACGGCGGTTCGAGATGGCGGTCGAAGAGCTGCGCGAGTTGAAGCAACGGAATACGGAGTTGACCGACCAGCTTCGAGGCATGCACGGCGGCTCGGACGACGGTTCCGATGTGTTCGACTGGGAAGCTCAGAAGCGCCGGATGATTGCCGAAATGGAGGACGAAGCCAACCCGCACGCTGCACAGTCGAAGCAGCGGTTGAGCATTGAGGGCGCGATTCGGATTACGGACGGAGTGGTCGCGGAGAAGGACAAGGAGATTCAGGAGTTGCGACACCGCATTGCGGAAATGGCAAAACGGGAACGGCAGGCGGCCGCCGTCTCGCGCGAGTCGAATCCCGAACTACATGCCGACCACGAGGAGCTTCAGCGATTGAAGGACGAATGGCACGACCGGCTGCGGCAGGCGGAAATCGACATCTCGCTCGAGCGAGCCAAGTTGGCTCGCGAACGCGCCGACATGGAGCAACAGTTGTTCGAACTGCGCAAGCAGCAACAACAAGAGAATTCGATCTCTCGCGCCTCGGGCGAAGACGGGGGAAAAGCGAGCCGCGGACGTTGGTTGACCCGCCTTGGTTTGGGGCGCGATGACAAGCCGTAGCCAGGCGGTAAGCTTGAATCCATCCACTCGTTTTGATATGACTGAACGCGAAGCTGTTGTTCAGTTACCGCGGAGGATTCAACCGTGTTGTCATTTACTCATGCCGGCTTGCGGCCACATCGACGAGATTTTTTGCGTATCGGCTCGTTGGGGTTGGGCGGTCTGGCTTTGCCACAGTTGTTGGCGGCTAAGGCGGAGGCGGCGGCTCAAGGGCGACCGGTTCACGACAAGTCCGTCATCTTTCTGTTCATGCACGGCGGCCCACCGCAGACGGAAACTTTTGATCCGAAGATGACGGCGCCGTCCGGAGTGCATAGCGTCACGGGCGAAGTGGCCACGTCGTTGCCTGGCATCACCTACGGCGGAACGCTGCAGAAACTGGCCGCGCTCGCGCATCGCACCGCCGTTGTGCGTTCGTTCACGACGGGCAATGGCAATCACGATATCAAGCCGATTGTTTGTCCGCAGACGGCGGGCGCCAACTTGGGATCGATCTATTCGCGCGTGGCGGGCGCGAACGATGAACGAACCGGCATGCCCACGAACGTGGTGCTGTTTCCCCGCGCCGTCGATCCTGATCGTCAAGCGGGCAACATGAGCTTTGGCAAGTTCAACGACGTCGGATCGCTCGGATCGGCCTATACGCCATTCGTTCCAGGAGCCGGTGGAACTTTACAGCAAGACATGCAGTTGAACGTCCCACCGCAGCGTTTGGACGACCGCCGCAGTTTGCTGGCCGGGCTGGATCGGATCAAACGCGCGGCAGACAGCGAAGGTCTATTGGAAGGCGTGGATCGGTTTCAGGAGCAAGCGTTCAGCACGATTCTGGGAGGCGTGGCCGACGCGTTTGATTTGTCGCGAGAAAATCCGGCGACGCTGGCTCGCTACGATACGGCGCCACTTGTGCGGCCGGATCAGATTAGCCGCAAGTGGAACAACTACAACAACTATGTCGACAATGCCAAGACGCTGGGCAAGCTGCTGTTGCTGGCTCGGCGGTTGTGCGAAGCCGGATGCGGATTCGTCACGGTTACGACCAACTTTGTTTGGGACATGCACGCCGACGTGAACAACGCGACGATTGACGAAGGCATGCAGTACATGGGATTGCCGTTTGACCACGCCGTCTCGGCATTTTTGGAAGACGTTGAAGCGCGGGGGCTGAGCGACAAGATTTTGCTGGTCGCCACGGGTGAGATGGGCCGCACGCCCAAGGTCAACGCTCGCGGCGGTCGCGACCATTGGGGCGGCTTGGCGCCGCTGCTGTTGGCGGGCGGCGGTTTGCAGATGGGCCAAGTGATCGGCCAGTCGACCAGCGACGCCGGTCAGCCTCAATCCGAACCGCAGCGGATCGAGAACCTCGTTTCGACGATCATGCACACGATGCTGGACGTCGGGCAAGTTCGCATCACGCGCGGACTGCCGCGGGAAGTGATCCAAGTGGCTGACGGCGCGGAACCGATTCCAGGACTGCTGTGATCGCGGGCGTGAAGTTCACGTCGCGCCGGCGCTAACGCGCGACGTCGATCAGAAGTTGGGAGTCGGCGGTCGGTAACGGTCGACTTCGATCGACTTGAACCAGGCGATCGTCTGCTCGAGTCCCTCGCGGAGCGGCACTTTCGGCTCCCAGCCCAGCCGACTCTGGATCAGCGAAATGTTCGGTTGGCGGCGAGTCGGGTCGTCGGCCGGCAGCGGTTTATGGACTAGCTTCGACGAGGAACCGGTTAGTTCGATCACTTGCTCGGCCAGTTCGCGAATCGTGAACTCGCCGGGATTTCCGATGTTGACCGGGCCAATGAAATCGTCTGGGGCGTTCATCACCTGGATCATCGCGTCGATCAGATCATCGCGATAACAGAACGACCGAGTCTGCTGGCCGTCGCCAAAGATCGTAATGTCGTCGCCCGACAACGCTTGGCGGATGAAATTCGACACCACTCGGCCATCGAACGGATGCATGCGCGGGCCATACGTGTTGAAGATCCGCACGATTCGAATATTCACGCGGTTCATTCGGTGGTAATCCATGAACAACGTTTCGGCCGCTCGTTTGCCCTCGTCGTAACAAGCTCGCGGGCCGATCGGATTCACGTTGCCGCGATACGACTCCGGCTGCGGATGCACTTCGGGATCGCCGTACACTTCGCTGGTCGAAGCCTGCAACACCTTAGCGTGGCAGCGCCGTGCCATGCCTAGCACGTTAATCGCGCCTTGCACCGAGGTCTTCATTGTCTTGATCGGGTTGTATTGATAGTGACCTGGCGCGGCCGGACAAGCCAAGTTGTAAATCTGATCCACTTCCAACCAAATCGGCGAGGTGATGTCGTGCCGAATCAGTTCAAAGTTCGGACGCGACAACAGATGGGCGACGTTCTCCTTTTGGCTGGTAAAGAAGTTGTCGAGGCAGATCACATCTTGCCCGGCCGCGACAAGCCGTTCGCACAGGTGAGAACCGAGAAACCCCGCGCCGCCAGTTACTAGAATGCGTTGCACAGTTGACACGTCGTCGACTCACGTTCGATTGAAGAGTTCGTTTCGCCCAGAACGACCGCCAAACTCACGCCGGCGGACATTGGCGGGCCGCATGATATCACAGCCCATCGAACCGCGAATACCGGATTCGACACTCATGGCTGGTTCGCGAGGCGTTCGAGGTGCTGCGTTCGGAAAATCGGCGGCCTCGCGCGGGTCGGTCTCGTGCTTCGCATGGAATGTGCTGTATACTGCCGCGCCGCGCGAAACTGCGGTACCGCGGTGCCGACCGCAATGACACTGCCACCCATCCATCGGAGCTCTTCCATGACTCAAATTGTCCTGGCCCATATGACCAACGGCGAAGGTTGGATTCTGACCGGAATGTATTTTCTGGGCGTCGTCAGCGGTGTGGCTGGCTCGTGGTTGGCCGCGGCCTCGTGGCGATTGCGGCAATTGCGACGAACGCAAACGGACAAGCAACAACTTGACACGGCTCGGGACTAAGCTGCGCGGCCGCCGATTCGTGGCCATTTAGGCTCCGGAAGCGCTCCGCCTCGAAACCGAGCTACGGTGGCACGCAATGACCACGTTGGACGAATTGGAAGCTCGGATCGCCTCGGCGATGCAGATCGATCGGCATCGCTTGGGGCGACAGGCTCGGTCGATTCGCGGCGCGATGCAAGCCCAGCGGCCGTTCGATCGTGAATTGGCCAAGTTCACGGAGCGGCTGGAGCAGTCGATCGCTCGCCGCGAGAAGCGGCAGACCCGGTTGCCTCCGCGAATCTACGATCCGGCTTTGCCGATCACGCGGCGGTCGAGCAGATCTCGGAAGCGATTCAGCGGCATCGCGCGATCGTGGTTTGCGGCGAAACGGGTTCGGGCAAGTCCACTCAGTTGCCGAAAATCTGCCTGGATGCCGGCCGCGGCGTCGACGGCTTGATCGGCCATACTCAGCCGCGCTGCATCGCCGCTCGCAGCATCGCGGCTCGTCTGACGGACGAATCTGCAGTCGGCTTGCCGTGAGCGGGCGTCGCGACCGACGCCAGTAAGTTCGTCGGCTACAAAGTGCGTTTCACCGATACGACGCAAGCCGACGCATACGTCAAGCTGATGACGGACGGCATTCTACTGGCCGAAACCCAGAACGATCGGTTCTTGGATCAATACGACACGATCATCGTCGACGAAGCCCACGAACGGACGCTGAACATCGACTTTCTGCTGGGCTTTCTGCATCGCTTGTTGCGGCGGCGACGCGATCTGCGGGTGATCGTGACCAGCCGCCACGTTGGACGCCGAGCGGTTTTCGCGGCACTTCGCGTTCGACGGACAATCCGGCGCCGATCGTCGAAGTCTCAGGACGCGGCTATCCGGTCGACGTTCGTTATCGGCCGCTGGAGCAGAACGAGGACGGCGACGACGTCGATTTGCCGCGCGGGATCGCCGACGCCGCCAGCGAATTGGTGGCCGAAGGCCCGGCGACATGTTGGTGTTTCTGCCGACGGAGCGAGACATCCGCGACGTCGAAAGTGTTGCGTGGTCGGACGCTGGGCGGCGGCGCCGAGATCGTGCCGCTGTACGCGCGACTTTCCACGCGCAGGAACAGAACAAGGTTTTCCGCCGCACAAAGGCCGGCGAACGTGTTGGCGACGAACGTGGCCGAGTCGTCGTTGACGGTGCCGAACATTCGCTACGTGATCGACAGCGGCTTGGCTCGCATCAGCCGTTACTCGCCGCGATCGAAGGTGCAGCGATTGCCGATCGAGCCGATTTCCCAGGCTTCGGCCGATCAACGCATGGGCCGTTGCGGACGTGTCGGGCCAGGCATCTGCGCGCGGTTGTTCGCCGAGGACGACTATCGGCGCGCGATCGTTATCCCACGCCCGAAATTCGCCGCACGAATCTGGCGGCCGTGATTTGCAGATGCTGGCGTTGCGGTTGGGTTCGATCGACGAGTTCCTGTTTCTCGACCCGCCGCGGCACGAGTCGGCGGGACGGCTTCAAAACGCTGTACGAACTGGGGGCGATCGACGAACACCGGCGGCTGACGGACGTCGGCCGACGGCTGAGCCAATTGCCGGTCGATCCGCGTATCGGCCGGATGATTTTGGCGGCGGAGGGGAGCAGTGCCTGTATGAGGTGCTAATCACGCCGCGCGCGTCGGCGACGCAAGACCCGCGCGAACGGCCGGTCGACAAGCAAGCCGCGGCGGACGAGAAACACGGGCAGTGGGCTCATCCCGATTCCGATTTCCTGTCGCTGCTGAACCTGTGGGACTTCTATCACAAGTTGAAAGACGAGCTGTCACGCAACCAATTGCAGAAGGCTTGTCGGCAGAATTTTCTCTCGTCGAATCGGATGCGAGTGGCTGGACGTGCATCGGCAACTGGTGCGGCTGGTCACGCAAGCCAACCTGAAGATACCGCCGCGGCGCGACGACTACGACGCGATTCATCGATCGCTGCTGGCCGGTTTGTTGTCGAACATCGCGATGCGGGTGGATCGCTTCGAGTATCAAGGCGCCGGCAGCCAACGTTTCCAGTTGTGGCCCGGCTCGTCGCTGTTCAAAAACAAACCTTCGTGGCTGATCGCCGCCGAATTGCTGGAAACTTCGCGACGATACTTACGCACGGCGGCTCGCATTAATCCCGATTGGATCGAGCCGCTGGCTGGGCATTTGGTTAAACGCTCGTACAGCCAACCGCATTGGTCGAAGCGGCGGCGCAGCGTGATGGCCTACGAGCGCGTGACGCTGTTCGGATTGCCAATCGTGGCTCAGCGGCAAGTTCGCTACGGTCCGCACGATCCGGTCGAAGCTCGGCGAATTTTCATTCAGAACGCGTTGGTCGAAGGCTTGTTCGACGCGAAAGCGGCCTTTTACGAGCAGAATCGAGCATTGCTGAAACGCCTGCGAGAGGAAGGCAACCGCGCTCGACGGGCCGATCTGTTTGTGTCGGATCAAGCGTTGTACGAGTTCTATCACGAGCGGTTGCCGGACAACATTTACGATTGGGCCACGTTGCGACGGTGGCTCGACACGGCCGCGCCCGACGAGATCGAGCGGCTGGCGATGCGGCGGTCGGACGTGTTGCCTCAGGCCGACGACGAAGACGAGCTCGAGTTCCCCGACCGATACGATTTGGGCGATCTGTCGGTGCAGGTCGAGTATCGTTTTCAACCGGGCGAGACCGACGATGGCTTGACGCTGACGATCCCGCGCGAAGCGGTCAGTCGCTTGGATGCGGACCGGCTGGATTGGCTCGTGCCGGGCATGTTGGAGGAGAAGATCACGGCGTTGATTCGCACGCTGCCCAAGTCGATCCGGCGTTCGCTGGTCCCCGCGCCCGATACGGCTCGTCAAGCCGCCGGCATGTTGCATTTCGGGCAAGGACCGTTTTTGCAGACGGTGGCGCAGACGCTGAGCCGTTTGGCGGAAGAGCCGATCGGGGTCGAGGCGTTCGAGCTGGACAAGCTGCCCGCGCATTTGCGTTTCAACGTGCGAGTGATCGACGCGAACGGCAAACTGCTGGCTCGCGGCCGCGATTTGAATTCGCTGCGAGCCGAGCTGCATATCGAAGCGGAACAGTCGGACGAAGGCGTGATCGCCGACGCTCGCTGGGAGCGTGATGAGATTGTCGCGTGGGACTTCGGCGAGCTGCCGCAGCGCGTGCCGGTGAAGCGCGGCGCGTTTGCGTTGCCGGCGTTTCCGACGCTGATCGATCGCGGTCGGAGTGTGTCGTTGCGGCTGGTCGATAGTTTGTCGCTGGCCGAGCGGCGGGCGCGAGCGGGCGTTCGACGGCTGTTCGCGATTGCCGAGCATCGCGAGCTGCGGGCGCATGTCGTCTGGCTGCCGCGCTGGGACGAGATGCAGCGGTTCGCGATGACGCTGCCTCACCAGCGAACGCTGGCCGAACAGGTGATGGATCTGCTGGCCGATTTGGCGCTTCGCCAAGTGCCGTTGCCGCGCGACGCCGACCAGTTTGCCGCCGCGTGCAAGCAGGCTCGCCGACAGCTTTCGTATGCCGTGCAAGAAGCGGCCGGCGTGCTGCCGAAGATTTTCGAGACGTATCAAGCCGTGCGGCTGGCGTTGGACGAGCTGCGCGGCGTCGAGAAGCTCAAGTCGGCGACGGACGACATCGAACGTCAACTGGGCGAATTGTTGGCCGAGGGATTCTTGGCCGAAACGCCGTGGCAATGGCTCGTCCACGTGCCGCGATATCTGCAAGCGATCTTGATTCGGATCGACCGATTGCGAAGTGGCGGACAAGCTCGTGATGCCCAGGCGCTGGCCGAGCTGCGCGTGCATTTGGATCGCTTCCGCCAGCGTGCCCAGGAGCTGGCGACTCAGAACGAAGACGACCCGGCGCTCGATGAATATCGCTGGTTGATCGAGGAATACCGCGTGTCTTTGTTCGCCCAGCAACTGGGCACATCCACGAAGGTGTCGAGCCAACGGCTAGAAAAGCATTGGCGAACGCTCGCGTAAGACCTTCGAGAGAACCAACCATCGAAGCGGCAGGGCGCGAGCCCTCCGGTAACGCGAACCGAGGCGAAAAAACCGGAGGGCTGCGCCCGTACCGCTTTGATGAAACCGGAGGGCTTGCGCCCGTGCCGCTTCCATGAAACATCACTCGGGCAATTCGGCGTTGTGATACACCTCCTGCACGTCGTCGCAATCTTGCAGCATGTCCATGAACTTCTCGAACCGGGGCACGTCCTCGTCGCTCAGCCGCATTGTCGATTGCGGCAGGAACGTGATTTCCTGAACTTCCAGCTCGACGTCCGGGAACGCCTCCAGGACCGCCGTCTTGGCTTGATAGAACTGAGCCGCCGGGGCGAAGAGCGTGACCTTGCCGTCCTTCAGCTCAACGTCGTCGACATCGACTTCCGCTTCCAGCATCGCTTCGATCACTTGATCTTCGTTGTCTCCGGCGAACGACAGCACGGCCAGATAATCGAATTGGTGAGACACCGAGCCGCTCGCGCCGAGCTTCGAGCCGGTCTTCGTGAAGCAGTTGCGGACTTCCGAGATCGTGCGATTGGCGTTGTCCGTCAAGCAATCGACGATCACCGAACAGCCGCCGGGGCCGAAGCCTTCGTAGCGAGCCAGCGAATAGTTCTCGCCGCCCGAGCCCTTGGCTTTTTCGATCGCCTTTTCGATCACATGGCTGGGAACCTGCTCGATCTTGGCCTTTTCGATCACCATCCGCAGTCCCGGATTCGCTTCGGGATCGGGCACGCCGTTCTTGGCGGCCACATAGATTTGCTTGCCGTACTTGGCGTACAGCTTTGACTTGTGCGCGGCAGTCTTCATGATCGACTGCTTCCGGTTTTCAAAACTTCGTCCCATGATCGAGCTTCTGTTGGAAGGGATTGGAGTGCGTGGCAAGGCTGTAGTTTTAGCCGATCACCCCGTTTGCCCCCAAGAGGGTCTCGGCCTTCAAACCGGACTGACTTGTCCGAATTCGCCGTTTCGTGTTTACTGGAAGAGCTACGGAGGACGTTCGACAGCTCAACAAGGGTCCGACCGCAAACGAACTACCGTTTTACCGAAACGCCGCGAGCCGTACCGTGCTGCAATAACCGGAGGGCTCGCGCCCTACCGCTACAATTCATTCGGTAACCTGTTTGCAGACGGCTACTTAGCGGCCGCCTATCGCCGCCAGTCGAATCGCCTTCGCCCGCCTCACTGAATCCCACCTTTTGAATCTCGGAAACGATATGTTGCAGCCGCGTTTGTTTGCGACGGCGGCGTTGTTCGTCGCGTGCTTGCCGCTAGCGGCCGGAATCGCTTCGGCCGCCGAACCTGCGTCCGATACATCGCCGGCCGTTACCGCCGAGCAAGAACAGTTCTTCGAAAAGAGCGTGCGGCCCGTGTTGGCCGCTCGGTGTTACGAATGCCACGGCCCCGAGAAACAGGAGTCCGGGCTGCGGCTGGACGCGCGGGCGTTCATCCTCAAGGGCGGCGACGCGGAAGAGCCCGCGGCGATCGTCGGCGAACCGGACCGGAGCAAGCTGATCCAGGCGGTGCGGTATGAGGGCGATCTGCAAATGCCGCCCGAGGAGAAGCTGTCGGACAAGGAGATCGAGGCCCTGGTCGCGTGGGTGAAGATGGGGCTGCCGTGGCCCAAGTCGGACGGCGCGCCCGTGGTGCTGAGCGAGGAAGAACAGCGACGCCAAATGCGCGAGTCGCACTGGGCGTTTCAACCGATCGTTCGGCCGGCGTTGCCCGAGGTGTCGAACGCTGCCTGGCCGCAAACCGGGATCGATCGGTTCGTGTTGGCCAAACTGGAACAACGGGGACTCGCACCCAGCGACGAGGCCGATCGCCCGACGTTGATTCGCCGGCTTTCGTTCGACTTGCTGGGCCTGCCGCCGTCGCCCGCGAACGTCGAAGCGTTCGTCGCCGATGAGTCGCCAGATGCTTACGAGCAACTCGTGGATCGGCTCTTGGCATCGCCGCATTACGGCGAGCGATGGGGTCGGCATTGGCTGGACTTGGCGCGTTACGCCGACACGCGAGGCTACGCCTTTAATCGCGAGCGGCGGTATCCGTATTCGTACACCTACCGCGACTATGTGATTCGGGCTTTGAACGAAGACAAGCCTTACGACCGATTCGTGGTCGAGCAATTGGCGGCGGACTTGCTGGATCTAGGCGACGACAATCGGGCGTTGGCCGGATTGGGCTTTTTGACGGTCGGGCGGAAATTCAACAATCGTCACGATGACCTCGACGATCAAATCGACGTGGTCGGACGCGGCTTGATGGGCCTGACCGTGGCATGTGCTCGATGCCACGACCACAAATACGACCCGATTCCGATGGACGATTACTACTCGCTGTACGGCGTGTTTGCCAGCTCGACGGAGCCGGGCGAGCTGCCGTTGATTGGCGTTCCCGAAGAGACGCCCGGCTATCCGGGGTTCAAAAAGCGGCTGGATGAATTGACGGCCGAGCGAGATCGCTATGTGGCCGAGCAGCATCGCAAGCTGCTGGACGTATCGCGCGGCCGCGTTGTCGAATACTTAGTGCGAGCACTCACGTCGCTCGACGACGACCAGCTCAAGGCATTGCCGTTCACCACGCTGGGTCCGGACGATTTGAAGTCGCCGTTGGTGCAGCGATGGCGCGACTATTTGCAGAAGCAAGTGAAGCCGGACGACGCGGCGGTGGGTTTGTTGCTGGAGTGGTCGAAGCTGCCCGATGAGAACTTTGCGGAGGGCGCGGCGACCGTTCTGAAGAAATGGCAAGCGTTGCCGGCGGGCACGGAGCCGGGGCAGTTCAATCCAATCGTGCGTGAGAAACTGGCCGAGGCGGCGCCAGCGACCAAGGCGGACGCCATCAAGTTGTTCGCTGATGTGCTGTCGGGCCTGTATGAACAACTCAAATCGAAAGGCGATGTCGTTGCCGCTCGCGCGGGACTTGATGCCGCCGAACAGCAATTGGCCGGAGTGCTGCTCGACGCCGGTTCGCCGACCGACATTCCGCTTGACCAAGTGCAGCAGTATTTCAATCGCGCCGAGCGCAACGAAGTCACGGAACGACAGAAGAAGATCGACGCTCATCAAGTGAATTCGCCCGGAGCGCCGCCTCGGGCGATGGTGTTGCAGGAAAACGGTCCCCACAATCCCCGCATCTTCCTGCGTGGCAATCACGCTCGACCCGGCAAGCCGGTGCCTCGGCAATTCTTGTACGTCGTGGCTGGGGAGGATCGCGAACCTTTCCCGAACGGCAGCGGCAGGCTGGATCTAGCCCGGAAGATTGCCGACCCGGCGAATCCGTTGACCAGCCGCGTCATCGTGAATCGTGTTTGGATGCACCATTTCGGTGAACCGTTGGTCGATACGCCGTCGGATTTCGGCGTGCGTTGCGAGCGGCCGGATCACGCCGAGTTGTTGGATTATCTGGCGACGAAGCTGGTCGACAGCGGTTGGTCGCTGAAGGCCTTGCATCGCGAGATTCTGCGTTCCAGCGTTTACCAACAGCAGTCGATCGACCGCCCGGACGCTCGCGAAATCGACCCGGAGAATCGTTTGCTGTGGCGAATGAACCGCCGACGGTTGGAGTTTGAGATCACGCGCGATTCGCTACTGGCCGCGGCTGGCAAGCTGGACATGTCGTTGTACGGACGAGCCGTCGAGCTGACGACCGCTCCGTTCACTCAGCGGCGCGCGGTCTACGGTTTCGTGGATCGACAGGACTTGCCGAACCTGTTCCGCGTATTCGATTTCGCCAGCCCCGATCAAAGCAGCCCGCGCCGCCCGCAAACAACCGTGCCTCAGCAGGCGCTGTTCATGATGAATTCGCCGTTCGTAATGGAGCAGGCGAGAAGCCTGATCGCGCGGCCCGAATTGGCTCGGTATGAGGCGACCGATAAACGTGTCGACGCTTTATACCGACTGCTGTTCGGACGCGAGGCCAGCGCTCAGGAATTGGAGATCGGTCGGCAGTTTATCGAGGCGACTTCCGCGGATAACAATGCTGACGCCAAATTGAATGCGTGGGAACAGTACGCCCAACTTCTGATGTTGTCGAATGAGTTTGTGTTCGTGGACTGAGTCCATCCAGAGATTGAGATAACAACATGCTTACGCGCCGCGAATTACTGCGTCGATCGGGAACCGGCTTGGGAATGCTGGGGCTGGCCGGATTGTTGTCCGACGACGGTGTGCTTGGCCCCTCGTCGGCTCAAGCCGCCGGCTACCAAAACCCGTTGGCGCCCAAGGCTCCACATTTCGCGCCGAAGGCGAAACGAGTGATCCACTTGTTCATGAACGGCGGGCCTTCGCATGTGGATACATTTGATCCGAAGCCATTGCTAACCAAGTACCACGGCCAACCTTTGCCCACTGAGAATCTGCGGACCGAGCGGAAGACCGGTGCGGCATTCAAGTCGCCTTATAAGTTCGAGAAGTATGGTGAGAGCGGCATCGAAGTCAGTGAGATTTTCTCACATACGGCCAAGCATATCGACGACATCGCGGTGATCCGTTCGATGCATGCCGATGTACCGAATCATGAACCGTCGCTGTTGTTAATGAACTGTGGCGAGTCGCGACTAGTGCGGCCTAGCATGGGATCTTGGGTTACTTATGGTTTAGGCACGGAGAATCAAAATCTGCCGGGTTTCATCGCCATGTGCCCCGGCGGCTATCCCATTACGGAAACGCAAAATTGGCAGTCGGCGTTTCTTCCCGGCATCTATCAAGGCACCTATGTTAATTCGCAACATAGTGAGATCGACAAGCTAATCGAGAACGTGCGGAATCATCAATTGCCGCGCGAATCGCAGCGCCGGCAGCTCGACGCGCTGGCCCGCTTGAATCAGCTTCATCGAGACGAGCGCGGCGAAGACGCGGCTTTGGAAGCCCGCATCCATTCGTTTGAATTGGCTTATCGCATGCAGATCGAAGCCAGCGAGGCGTTCGATGTGAGCCGCGAGCCGAAACATGTGTTGGACGCGTACGGTCCTGGTGTGCAAGCTCGGCAGATTCTTATTGCGCGGCGGCTGATGGAACGCGGCGTTCGTTTCGTGCAACTCTGGCAAGGCGCCGGTCAACCTTGGGACAATCATGATGACTTGGAGCAGAATCATCGCCGCTTGGCGGGCCAAATCGATCAAGCGATCGGCGCGTTGTTGAGCGATCTGAAGCGGTTGGGGATGTTCGAGGACACGTTGGTTTTATGGGGCGGCGAATTCGGCCGCACGCCGACTGTCGAGTTGCCGCAAGCCGGCGCGAACGCTGGCAAAATCAACGGCCGCGACCACAACCACTGGGGCTTCAGCGTGTGGTTGGCTGGCGGGGGCGTGAAGGGTGGCCAAACGTATGGAGCGACCGATGAGTTCGGCTTCAAGGCGGTCGAGAACGCGATGCATGTTCACGATCTTCATGCCACGATGCTGCATCTATTGGGTTTCGACCACGAGCGGCTGACCTATCACTATGCCGGTCGCGACTATCGTTTGACGGACCTGCACGGCAATGTGATCCATGATTTAATTGCGTAGCGACGCGGTCTCGCGTGTTTCGGTTTGCGGCCAACGACCTACCGCGGCTATAAAGAGGGGGACGCAATTCAAGCTGAGTGTCCCGTTTCGCGGCCGGCGGAGGTTTTCCATGACAGACTACGATCATCCGTGGAAAGAGGCACTCGATGTCTATCTGGACGCCTTCTTCGCGCTTTGTTATCCCACGTTGTACCGCGAGATCGATTGGTCGGTCGCGCCAAAGATGCTGGACAAGGAGCTTCAGCAAATCGCGCCGGTTAGCGAGCAAGGGCCGCGCACGGTCGACAAACTGGTCGAAGTGCGCTTGCTGAACGGCGACTCCGAGTGGCTGTTGATCCATCTGGAAGTGCAGAGCCAAGCGACCTCCGACTTCGCTCGTCGAATGTTCGTGTACTTCTACCGTTTGCTGGACAAGTACGATCGCCGCGTGTTGAGTTTGGCCGTGCTGGGCGACGACTCGCCAAACTGGCGGCCGTCAGTCTATCGGCTTGAGACGTTCGACTGCCGCGTCGAATTTGAATTCCCGATTGTCAAGCTGCTGGATTTCGAGAAAGAATGGGAGGAGCTGGAGCGATCGTCCAATCCGATCGCTTCGATCGTACTGGCGCACTTGGCCACAATGCGAACGGTGAGTCAACCGGACGATCGATACGTGTATAAGATGGAGTTGGTGCGGGCGTTGTATTCGCGAGGGCTTTCGGCCGATGAAGTCCGCCAGATGTTCCGCTTGATCGATTGGATGATGGACTTGCCCGCCGCCGCACAAATTAGATTTCGCGACGAACTGGAGCGATTGGAGAAGGAGAATAACATGCCGTACGTCACCTCGATCGAACGCTTGGCTCGCGAGGAAGGAATCGAGTTGGGTTTGGAGCAGGGACGCGAGCAAGGCCTGGAGCAGGGCCTGGAGCAAGGACTGGAGCAAGGACTGGAGCAAGGACTGGAACAGGGACTGACGAAAGGGATCGTCACTGGCAAAATCCAATTGCTCGAACAACTGCTGGGCGAATCCGAAACCTCACAAGATGATTTGCGGAACCAGTCGCTGGAACAGCTTCAACAGCGACTTGATGAACTGCGGGAACGTCTGAGATTGCGCGAGCCTCGCGAATAATCGCCCGCCGCGAAATTCGGACCGCGAATGGATGTTGGCCTAGTCGCGCAGGTTCAACCAATCTTGCAATCGCCGCATGCCCTCGGCCGTGGAAACCGCCGGCTCGTAACCAAAGTCGCGTTGCGCAGCCGAAATATCGAAATAGTGCGACGTGGCCAATTGTGCCGCGAGAAACCGTGTCATTCGCGGCTCCGACCGAATCCGCAAAGCGCTATAGGCAATCTCCATTGCCGCGCCAATTCGACGAGCCGCGGGCAGCGAGATGGACTTCTCAACGGGTGGCAAATCAACCAGCGCAAGAATCTGGTTGATCCACTGCCAACAATTCACCGGTTCCCCTTGGCTGATAAAATAGGCGCGACCAGCCACCGGCGAGCCGACTTCCAAAGCATCGGCCGCTTGCAAGTGCGCGGCGGCCGCGTTCTCGACGTAGACCATGTCGACCAAATTCGTTCCATCGCCGACTTGCCTGAGTTTGCCATTTCGAGCGCGATCGATCAGTCGCGGTATCAAATGCTGGTCGCGCGGCCCCCAAATCAAATGCGGACGCAACGCGCAAGTGACCAAATCATCGCGACCATTCGCCGCCAAGATCGCCTGTTCCGCTAGCGCTTTCGTGTGTGGATAATGAGCCAACCATTGACTGGGATATGCAGCGGATTCGTCGACGCCGCATTGATCCCCGCCATCGAAAGTGACGCTCGGGCTGCTCGTGAAGACCAATCGATGGACGCCTTGTTGCCGACATCCCGCCAACACGTTCAATGTACCTTGCGTGTTGATACCGTAGTAATGTCGCCACGGCCCCCAAATGCCCGCCACGGCGGCGGTGTGAAAGACGATATCCACGCCGCGGCAGGCTCGTGCGGTGATCTCAGAATCGCGGAGGTCGCCGCGTAGCTGCTCGACGCCCAGCCGCTCTAATTGTGGGTAACTCGCGCGCGACAACGTGCGGACTTCGTCGCCGCGATCCCGCAACTGTTCCACGATGTATTGGCCGAGGAACCCTCCGCCTCCGGTCACTAGTGCTTTCATAATCGCGAGAGTTGACCGTAGTCCATCGTGAAGGTCAAGTGGCCTGAATCCGCAAATGCGAGCAAAATTATCGGTAGCATATTCGCGTTGCGACTTGGAGGGCCGTCGTTCTAAACTAGCCGACCCGTGAGCGATGGCTGTCTGCCGACGGCAAGTGTTCCGCCAGAATCTTGGACCTATTGAAATCACATCTCGATCTGATGAAGCAAACGTTTGTCACCTTCGTTCGCACGACCGTGGTGCTTGGCGTAGTCTTGCTGCTGCCAATTTTGGCGATGCCCGACGTCTTGGATCGTTTGGAAACAATGCTTTACGGGCGCGAGCAAACACTGGTACAGACGGCCGAATCTCAACGGCCAAATGGATCGGATTTCAACGAGTCGTCGCCAGGCATTCCCCGTCTGTCGTTGTCGGCCGAGCCAGCATGGGATGCGGCGATGCTACGGCGGCCGCCCCTGGATCCCAACCCAACTCTCATCAATCCGCCAGCGGTTTATAGTGCCGACGTCGTACCGAGCGGACGGAGTTCGCAGGGCGAAGTTCAGGACAGCTTGCCCGTTGCGGAGACGAATCAATTGGCCGCCATTCAAGAGCGTTTGCAGGTGCTGGGCGCTCACTACCTGCGGCTCGAGCAGGTGAGTTCCGAGCCGCCTGTGTTTCGATTTGTATGCCACGTTGAATTGCCGGGAAATACAGCCTACAGTCGCCCGTTTGAAGCGGTGGCCGAGTCGCCGCTTGAGGCAGCCGCGGCGATCGTGGCGGAAGTCGAATCTTGGCGAGCGGAGTCCTCGGCCAAATAGCTTTTGCCGTCATTCGTGCGGGAATTGAAACCGCAATCAATGAATCGTCACGGTTTGACGCGGTTCATGGCGTACGGTCCGCTCCTCGAACAGGACGAGTCGAGTTGAAGTTTTTTCGTCGCAACACACGCTTTTCGCCTGCCGCTCATCGCGGCGTGGGTTCCGGCGCGAACTCGCTCGTCCAGTCAGGCGGCTTACTTTCGGACGTCGCTCGGCCGGCGTTTGCCGCTCGTGCCGATTGGAAATCGGGCTGGCGATGGCGAGCTCGTTTGCCGGCTGGAAAAGCTCGTTCGGGGGACGAAACCGGCAAACCGCGAGACCGTCGGCTCCAGCGGCTGGAGGCCGTTTTGTTCGTCGCGCGCGAGCCATTGACCAGCCGCAAATTGAGCCAGTTCGCCAACTTGGCGGACGGAACTGAAGCCCGTACACTAATCCGCCGATTGAACGAGTTATACGATGCGAGCGGCCGCGCGTTTCGCGTCGAGGAAGTGGCCGGCGGTTTTCAGCTGCTGAGTCGGAAACGCTTCGCGCGGTGGTTGCGGCGACTGTCGCATACGCCCGCCGAAGTCCGATTGTCGGCGCCCGCGATGGAGACACTAGCCGTCGTCGCGTATCGCCAGCCGGTGCTTCGGGCCGATATTGAAGCGATCCGGGGAGTGAACTGCGGCGAAATCCTGCGGCAGTTAATGGAAAGAGATTTGGTCCGCATTAGTGGGCGAAGTGAAGATTTGGGACGTCCCTACCTTTACTCCACCACGCGGCGTTTTCTACAACTATTTGGACTACGTGATTTGGACCAGTTGCCTCGGGCCGATTTGTTGCGTGTGGATCCTACGGAATCCTCATTCAGCAAGCGGACGAGTCAGACCGATATCGAACAACCAGGTGAACTTAGTAAGGAGGAGTCTAACGTGAGCGTCACCCTTGGATCCGAACCACAGATGGAAGAACTGCTGGCCGGCGCAGCCGTGGCCGACACTTGGCAGCCCATCGATTCGCCCCGCGCCGAAGACGATGACTTCGACGACATGGACGAAGACGATGATGACGACGACGACTACGGCGACGATGAAGACGATGACGACGACATCGACGAAGCCGATGACGAGGAGGACGATGTAGACGAAGACTTCGATGATGAAGACGACGAGTGGGAAGAAGTCGAGGAGGACGAGGAAGAGGACGACGAAGAAGACTGGGACGACGACGATGATGATTGGGACGATGACGACTATGACGAAGAAGAAGAGGATGAAGACTGGGACTAGTCGTTGCCGCTGAAGAGGTGATGTTTGCTCGCCGGCTTTTCCACGAATGGCTGTCGGGCAAGCGGCGGCGACTGCGTTAGCCTGATCGGGTTCGACTAGATCGAACCGCGCCGAGCCGTTTGGGCAGGTGCAGCCGAGGACTCTCGCCGGAAGGGAAAGCGCGTGGCCAGTTTGAATTCGTCCCTGGAAGTCGCCGAAGTTGCTGGCGAAACGTCGCCCGAAACAAACGCGTTTCAACCGGCCGACCGTCTATTCACGGCTGGTTTCGTCGGATTGCTGGTCACCCAGTTTCTCACGGCCGTCAACGATAACGCGTTTCGTTGGCTAATTATTGGGATTGGCAAACAGTACGTTCCGGACGAATCGCGAATTGCGTTCGTCTTGATGGCTGGCACGGCTTGTTTCGTATTGCCGTATATCCTGCTCGCCGCGCCGGCTGGTTATTTGGCGGACCGATTCAGCAAGCGGTCCGTGATTGTCGGTTGCAAGATCGCCGAAATCATCATCATGTCGCTCGGAGCCGCGGCGATTTTATTCGGCTCGCCTGATCGACCCCAATCGCTGCCGCTGCTGTTCGTGGTTGTCGCATTGATGGGCGCGCAAAGCGCGTTGTTCGCTCCGGCCAAACTAGGCTGTATTCCCGAGATGTTGCGCGAGGAGAAGATCTCGTCGGCCAACGGGGCGCTTGGCCTAGTTACCGTGGTTGCCGTGGTTGTCGGCACCGCGATTGGCAACTTATTAAGCGACGCCACGGTCCCATTCGGCCATCATCACTGGTGGCTGAACGCCGCGACGCTGATCGGAATTGGCGTTGTCGGTTGGATTGTAAGCCTCCCGATTCGGACGCCGCCGGCCGCTAACCCAAGCCGCCGTTTCCCCTGGGACGCGGCTCGCCAAACTGTTCGCGACATGCGGGCGTTGGTGGCAACGCGGGCGATGTTACGCGTTGCGTTGGGAATCGCGTTCTTTTGGTCACTGGGAACGCTGGCGAATTTGAATATCGATCAATTCGCAATGGAAGGCGGCGCCACTTTGCAGCGGCAAGTTATTCCGTTGCTGATTTCTTTGGTCGTGGGCGTTGGACTCGGCAGCGTCTGCGCCGGCATCTGGTCGGGTGGGCGAGTGGAGTTGGGAATCTTGCCGCTGGGGGCCGCCGTGATCTCCGTGGCGGCCGCACTGCTATTCACCGTTCAAGGCACGTTTGTTGATCCGGTCTCGACCTTCACGTTTCGATACGGTTGGGCTTGCCTGCTGCTGTTCACCCTGGGATTCGGCGCCGGGTTGTTCGATATTCCGTTGGCGGCTTACATGCAACATCGCAGCCCGGCCGCATCGCGCGGGGCGATTTTGGCCGCCAGCAACTTCTTGACGTTCTGCGGCACGCTGATCGTTTCGGTGTTGTTCTATGGACTCCGGGCGGGGCTGGGAATGTCGTCCGGCCAGATATTTCTATTGTGTGGCGTCATCACGATTCCGGTGTTCGTATATATCGTGTGGCTGATTCCTCAAGCCACCATTCGGTTCTTGGTTTGGTTAGCGAGCCGCACAATATATCGCATTCGGGTGTATGGTCGCGAACATTTGCCGGAACACGGCGGCGCGCTGTTGACGCCGAATCATGTCTCTTGGCTGGACGGCGTGTTGTTGCTGCTAACCAGTTCACGTCCGATTCGCATGTTGGTCTGGGCTGGCAATTTTCAGAACCCTTGGCTGAAGCGACTGGGAGCGTTGTTCGGCGCGATCTTGATCGGTGATCGGCCGAAGGAAATCGCGGCGGCGCTGAAGACAGCTCGCGAGGCGCTGCGAAACGGTGAACTCGTCTGCATTTTCCCCGAAGGAGCCATCACACGGACCGGCCAGTTGCAGGCTTTCAAACCAGGCATGATGAAAGTGCTACAAGGTACCGACGCCCCCGTAATTCCCGTCTATCTGGATGAATTGTGGGGCAGTATCTTTAGCTTCAAAGGCGGCAAATTCTTTTGGAAATGGCCGCGCCGTTTGCCGTATCCCATCTCAATCTTTTTCGGACCGCCCGTCGCGAACCCTCAGGATGTTCATCAAGTGCGGCAGGCCGTCCTTCAGCTCGGAGCGACCGCCGTGCAGCAACGTTCTCGCCGTCTGACGCCGCTTCCCTGTTCGTTCATCCGCCGTTGTAAACAGCGTCTGCGCGCGGCCAAGGTCGCCGATTCGATGGGCACGGTGATGACCGGTGGTCAGTTGCTAATCCGCACATTGGTGCTGCGACGGTTGCTGCGGCGGCATGTCTTGTCGGACGCTGAAAAATATGTGGGCGTCTTGTTGCCGCCATCGGCCGGCGGCGTCGTCTGCAACATGGCATTGGCAATCGACCGCCGCGTGGCGGTAAATCTGAACTACACGGTTTCTTCCGGTGTGATGAACGCGTGCATTCAGCAAGCCGGCATCCGCCATGTGCTGACCAGCCGCAAGTTCATGGACAAGCTGAATCTGGAACTGGACGCCGAGGTAGTGTATCTCGAAGATTTTAAGGACCGGCCCACACTGGCGGACAAGCTGCTCTCGGCGGCCGCCGCCTATACCGTCCCCGCATCACGTTTGGAAAAATCGCTGGGCCTGAACAAGCTCACCTCGGATGACATTGCCACGGTAATTTTCACGTCGGGATCAACCGGTCAGCCGAAAGGCGTGATGCTCTCCTACGGCAACGTGGCTTCCAACGTTCAAGCCATCGACGAAGTGGTCCATCTTCGTTCCGATGACGTCGTGCTGGGCGTGCTGCCCTTTTTTCACTCATTCGGGTACACCGTCACATTGTGGACCGTGATGAGTATTGATGTGGAAGGGGCCTATCATTTCAATCCGTTGGATGGTCGCCAAGTCGCGGATTTGTGTGAGAAACGCAAAGGGACGTTGTTATTGGCCACGCCCACTTTTCTGCGAACCTATCTTCGACGCGCGACGCCCGAGCAGTTCCAGACACTCGAAGTCGTCGTCGCCGGGGCGGAAAAACTGCCTCGCGAATTGTCCGACGCTTTCGAGGAAAAGTTCGGCGTGCGGCCAGTCGAAGGCTACGGCGCGACGGAACTCTCGCCGTTAGTTTCCGTGAACGTTCCTCCTAGCCGATCGGCAAAGACCAGCGACATCGATCTCAAAGAGGGCACGGTGGGTCGGCCGGTGCCTGGCGTGTCGGCGAAAGTAACGGATTTGGATACCGGCGAAACACTCGGCGCGGATCAGCCAGGTATGCTGTGGATTACCGGCCCGAATGTAATGAAAGGGTATCTCGGCCGTGAAGACCTTACGGCGGAAGTCGTTAAGGATGGTTGGTACATGACAGGCGATATCGCCAAGATCGACACGGACGGCTTCATCACCATTACTGGCCGTGAAAGTCGGTTTTCGAAGATCGGCGGCGAAATGATTCCTCATATCAAGATCGAGGAAACATTGACCAAGTTGATCGCGGCCAGTGAAGAAGAGGGACTGAAGGCCGTGGTCACGGCCGTGCCCGATGCTAAAAAAGGCGAGCGTCTAGTTGTGATTCACACGTCGCTCGACCAATCCCCACAACAGCTCTGCGAGGGCTTGTCGCGCGAGGGCCTGCCCAATTTGTTCATTCCATCGGCCGACAGCTTCCATCAAGTTGACGAACTACCCTTGCTCGGTTCTGGCAAGCTAGATCTGAAGCACCTTAAGCAGATCGCGCTCGAACGATTCGGCGGCGGTTCCACATAAAGGACCGCCAGGAAATGCATGATGGTTCTCGTCCTCGCGGCCTGTCTCATTCTCATTTTTGATACGATACTGTCACACTTTGTGAGATTGCGGTTGCAATGAAACCCGGACCACGTCGCGGTCGACGCACGGCCGGTAAGAAACAACGCCAAAGTTCACTCGGGGCAAACGAAGCCAATCGGTTGGGCGAGGCGCCGTCCACGCGTTTCGAGCCTCACGGGCTCATACCCGACCCGTCGAAGCCATTGCCGGCCGTTTTCGCCAAGTCAGCGACGAATTACCCGCTGTTATACCGCAAGCGGTTGGCGCGAGCGGATGGACGGGCTCGCGCGGGTGACTTGGTTGCCGTGTATGACGGCGACGAACAGCTTCAAGGCTACGGGATCTATAATCCCCGTTCGGAAGTTGTCGTGCGGATGCTTCGTCACACGGATCAATTGCCGGACGAATCGTTCTGGGATGGTTTGCTGACTCGCGCGGTCGAGCTTCGCCGCGAGATGTTGCGACTTGACGAAGTGACAAACGCCTATCGCGTGCTCCATGCCGAGGGCGATCAACTCTCCGGTTTGGTCGTGGATCGTTTCGGCGACGTGCTTTCCGCGGAGGCGTTTTCGCTAGGTATGTATTTGCGCGCTCAGCCAATCTTGGAGCGGCTTCAAGCGAAACTTCAAACGCGACATTGGCTCATACAACCAAGTCCCCAGTTTCTGAGTCAAGAGGGCGCCGATCCACCCATTGTGGTTTCTCCCGATCTACCAGATCGCGTCGCCATTGAGGAATTCGGCACGCGGTTCTGGGTGAAGTTCGCGGGCGGGCATAAGACTGGTTTTTTTTGCGACCAGCGTGAGAATCGCCGTCGCTTGGCGGAGTTCTGCCGCGGCAAGTCCGTGTTGGATCTGTGTTGTTATACCGGCGGGTTCTCCGTTCAGGCAAAGACTTTGGGAGAAGCCGCCGAGGTGACTGGTGTGGATTTAGATGCGGAACCGCTGGTCGTGGCGCGCGATAATGCCAAGCTGAATCGTGTCGACATTCGCTTCACCCAGGCGGACGCTTTCGTCTACATGCGCGACATGATTCGCAACGAACGGCAATATGATGTCGTGGTTCTCGATCCACCGAAATTGATTCGCTCGCGCGATGAACTACATGAGGGAACCCGAAAGCATTTCGATCTAAATCGCCTAGCGTTCCAACTGGTTCGTCCCGGCGGATTGCTTCTCACATGTTCTTGCGCCGGCCTGTTAGGCGAAGAAGAATTCATGAGGTTGCTCTACGCCGCCGCTCGCCAAGCCGTACCAGAAGGCTCTCAGTCTCCGGGCCGCGACCTTCAACTCCTCGCGCGCACTGGCGCGGCCGCCGATCATCCCGTCTCGTCGCGTTATCTGGAATCCGAATATCTCAAAGCGGCGTGGATGATCGTCCATTGAAATAGGGCGAGTTTTCCTATGCGAGTGCTGTTCGCGCAAATCCAATGCTGGCAATTGCCGCTCGGATTCGTTACAAACAGTCAATCCATGTCTCTCGCATTATTCCTTTTTGGACACACGCCCCGGTGTCGTGAGCAATGAAGATTGATGACTATTTCCGTTTCCTGGCGCCGGCTATTTGGAAGCCCGACAAAAATGGAGACATTTCTCCTCCGAGCTGGCCCGCGGATATGTTTGGAATGGTTGCTTCATTGCTACATCGGTCCGGCGCCTACACGGGAATCGGGTGTCGCTTCTGGACTTTGGAAGACGGACAGGAGTGGGGCAGTCGGGCCGTGAAATTGGCTCGCAAGTGGCGACGAAAATGCGCGCGAGGAAAACAGCCTCCGAAGACCGTTCGGGAACTCTGGCAGTTGGTGGTTGCGCATCGAGACAAGGAAATCGGCTGGCTAAGATCGACGGCGGATTTTGCTGGTGCATCACACGACGATGCCAGCGAAGCATGCTCGGCGCTTTTAAAGCTTTTGGCCGTTTGCGATGAGGCGTATCCGGGCGTCGGTTTGTACCCAACAGGCAAACGTAAGCCTAAGGAATTAGCGTTTTGGGCCGAGGCGGAAGAAAGCTTGTTGAGTTCGTCCAGAACCGGGGCTCGCGACGGTTCGGGAGATAGCGAGCCCGAGAATCTCGGTTCCAACCTGTGTCGCGACCTGGACACCTCCCGTGTTCGGGTTCTGCCGAAAGCACAGACCCTTCGTCTTGGGCTTTCACTTCGCTCGCTCACGCATCACTTGGCACTCTGTCCGCCGGTCGAATTGCCAGCGCGATGGGTTACTCAAGCGGCCACGACTCCCTTCATTTCCGAACGCCACTGCAACCTATTGTTAATTCCTTGGCCGTTCCATGTGGTCCCTTCAGATTTCCAGGGAACTGAAAAAGTCGCACACGGCAACGGCCATGTGGGTTGGTTTAGTTACACGCCGCGGGACCAAGGAGTTGGCGAATTGCTGCGGGCAGTCGAACGGTTGCTCGAACAAGCGAAGCAAAGCGTTGGGGATATTCACGCGATCGTGTTTCCCGAAACGGCGTTGACCGACCAGCAATTCGCCGACGTCGCCCACATGCTTCGGAATCGAAACATCAGTTTGATTTCGGGCGTCACGCGAGAGATCGAGGCAAAGGTATCCGAGACTACTGCGTCCAAGTCGGATCAATCGGTGAACGAGCCTAACGAAGCCGAAGCGAAGAATTCGTTACGTGGGCGTCCCGTGTTTCAAAACTATGCCGCCGTTCATCTTCCGCAAATGTTTTCCGAACCATTCACATTCGAACAGGGAAAGCACCATCGCTGGAAACTGGACCATGACCAAATTGTCCGATATGGACTCTCATCGGCATTGAATCCGGAAACGGATTGGTGGGAGAATATCCAGGTCGTCGACCGTTCGCTTCATTTCTTCGCGATCCGCGAATGGCTGTGTACTTGTGTGCTCATTTGCGAGGACTTGGCGCGGCTTGATCCAGTAGGTCAGTTCGTTCGGGCCGTCGCGCCGGACTTGGTGATCGCCCTCTTGTTTGACGGTCCGCAACTCTCCAATCGTTGGCCGGCGTATCACGCAACTGTTTTGGCCGACGATCCTGGCGCTTCGGTGCTCACTTTGACCAGCCTCGGCATGGCGAAACTCAGTCGGCCGACCAACCATCACGGCCCCGATCATGCGACGGTGATTGGGATGTGGCGTGACGCTTCGGGCAATTTCGTCGAGATACGATTGCCGCCTAATTCCCATGCCGCGGTATTAACTTTGCATCACCGTAGTCGCACGAGTGTGACAGCCGATGGCCGGGCGAATCCGCATGAACTCGGATCGCCCGTTTTCGGTGGGCTGAACTACCTTCGGATCACCTAGACCGAGGCTTTGGGAATTGCGAAAGATAACGAGGTTTTAACGATCGCTACGTTTGATGCGCCTGGCATTTTCCTATCAACCTCAAGTCTGTTTCGGCCCGAGGATAGCCGTAGAATGTAGTCAGCCAGCATAATCGCAACGGAGAAGTTTGAGCTTGGAAACGTTGGTCGTCGGAGCCGCGTCGGTCACGGCCGTTGACTGACTTTTAAATCGGAGCTATCGTCCGGTTTTCCAATCCTCGCCATATGAGAAGGTGGGATTTTACGGCAATGTGTGAACGCGAACAAACCGCAGGAATACTGTACTTCGTGGCCAGCCTGCCCGAAAAGTTTCGTCACGAGCAGCGCGAAACGTACACGAAGAAATACCGCGACTCGTTACACGATAACACGAGCCGCGAAGTGCTCGACAAGCTGCTCGAGCCAACCACGCCGATTTCGGCTGTGGCTCACCAGCGCTACGAAGCGTTGGAGAAAGCCGTGAAGGATGTCTGCGATCGCTCGTCGGGGCGCTATAGCAACCGCTAGGCCAATGCTCGACGGCGCTGTCAGTGAACGCCAACGTATCCCGCTGACTCGCAATCTTTCAGCATCACAAGGCCGAGCAAAACTCAGGCTCCGAGGACTCGCCGAGCTCTTTCTCGGCGATGTTCGTCCGCTTGTTTTTCCCGTAACGATTCCATTACTCGGAGATCACGATTCGCGGCAACCAGTGCTTCGCGGCATTGATTGGCTTGGGAAGACAACTCGGCTCGTTGCGTGGCCAGCGCCACTAGCTGGTATCGGAGCGCGTGCTGGCGGCGATGTGTTTCGGTGAGCAGCAGTAGGTCGATGTTGGTCGACGCGGTCGCCAATCGAAGGTCGCTTTCCAATCGAGCCAGTTCCGCGCGAACCGACTGTTCGGCGGCGAGTGCGTCGGCTTCCGCGCGCAGAGCATCGGCCAACTGCAACCGTCGCTGGCGTTGTTCCGCCGCTCGCGTGTCCAACACCGCTTGCAGCGAGAAGACAAATTTCTTCGACATCGGTTACCTCGCGGAAAGTTCGAGCAGCATTTGGCGGCTGGCGCCAAGCGACGCTCGTTCGTCAATCGGCTGGGTTAGAAAACTCTCAATCCCTGATTGCTTTGCCAGTGCCTCGTCGACATCCGGTTGACTTCCGCTTCGATAGGCGCCGATCGAAATCAAATCGTCATGCTCGCGCCGCGCGGACATCAGGGCTCGCAGACGCATGGCCGAGGCTTGATGCTCTCGATCCGTTAACGTCGGCGCTAATCGGCTGACACTGTTTAACACATCGATGGCTGGCCAGTGCCCGCGAGCCGCCAGCTTGCGACTCAGCACGACGTGACCGTCCAAAAGTCCGCGCACCGCGTCGCTGATTGGCTCGTCCAAATCGTCGCCGTCGACGAGCACGGTGTAGAACGCCGTAATGCTGCCGCAGGCGGACCGGCCCGCTCGTTCGACCAGCCTTGGCAAAGCGGCGAAGACGGATGGCGGAAAGCCTCTCGCGGCGGCGGGCTCACCGGCGGCCAACGCCAACTCGCGCTGCGCCGTGGCAAAACGAGTTAGCGAATCCATCAACAACAGCACGTCGGCCCCTTCGTCGCGAAAGTGTTCGGCGATGGTGGTCGCGGCTAGTGCGGCTTGCACGCGAGCCAATGCCGGCTCATCGCTGGTCGATACAACCACGACGGTGCGAGCCAACGCTTCCGGCGAAAGATCGCGTTGCAGAAACTCGTTTACCTCACGACCGCGTTCGCCAATCAAGGCGACCACGTTCACGTCGGCCGATGTGTGCCGGGCCATCATGCCCAGCAACGTGCTCTTGCCCACACCCGAACCGGAAAACAGCCCCACGCGTTGGCCTCGGCCGCAGGTCAGCAGCCCGTCAATCGCTCGAACGCCCGTGCACAACGGCTGATCGATCGGCGGACGTTCGCACGCCGCGGGCGGCGGTTGCACCAACGCACGCCGCCGACCGGTGATCGGTTGCGGTCGGTCGTCCAGCGGCTTTCCCTCGGCGTCCAACACACGGCCAAGTAATCCGCGGCCGACCGGAATCAAGCGGCACGATCGCCGCAGCCGCACGGCAGCGCCGCGTCGCACACCGCTCAAATCGCCACTCGGAAACACGATCGCCGCATGTTCGCGAAAGCCGATTACTTCGCCCACGAGTGGTCGACATCCGACTCGCTCGATCTCGCATACCGCGCCGACCGGGGCCGCGAAGTCAACCACCGTGATTGCCGCGCCGTCGGTTCCGGCCACCGAACCCGTCAAGCCGGATGCGACGATCGTCTCCAATCGCTGGCTCAAATGATCGAACGTCGTGGTCATCCACATAGCTCCGCTTCGATGCGCGACAACTGGGTGGCCAATTGTTGGTCGATTGTTCCGTGACGAGTCTCCATGACACAGCCGCCGGGCTCGATCGTCGGATCCGCAATGAACTCGGCCGGTGCGATGCGCGTGAATTCGTTTCGCAGTAACACCAAGTCATCGCCGATCGCTCGCATGTCGTCGGGATGCAAGCGAACTCGGATCGCGCCGCCACCCGCGGACAACAACAACGCCTCGTGCACCAAGCTTCGAGTGATTCGCGGATCGTGCTGAATCTCGCGACGCACGATCTTCTCGGCGATTCGCACGGCCAGCCGCACGGCCGCCGTTTCCCAACAGCATTGCCAAGCATCGCGAGCTTCGCACAAAGAATCGGCCGCTTGGTGAACGGCCGACAACGCCGTTGAAAGACGCGCTCGCAGTTCTTCCGTCGCCTCTTCCTTAGCTAAACGCCGAGCGTCCTCCAGACCTGCCTCGGCGGCCTCGCGGCGAATTCGTTCCGCTTCCTGTTCGGCGGCCGCGATCAACGCGTTGGCCTGTTCGCGGGCTTGGTCCAACAGCGATTCGGGCGACGGGTCCAAATCGGGAAAGGCATAGATTTGCGGCCCGGCGGGCTCGGACCCGCGTCGTGGGAATTTAAGAATACCTGGCATAGTGAATTAAACGGCAACCGTAAAAGCTCGGTGATGAGGCAAACGAACAAGGCCTCGCGCGGCCAGTTCGGCGATCAATCGGGTGATCTCTTGTTGGGCCAATTCGATGTCACGCAAACAAAGCAAGCCGGGGTTCTCGATCCGGCGTCGCAACAGACCGGCCGCCTTGGGCGACAACTGTCGAGCCAGTCGTTCGATCAGCTCGGGCTCGGCGTCCATCAGCGCCAGCATCAGCGTGGGCCAGTCCGCTTCGCGAAACACGCGAGCCAGACTGCGATCGTCGAGCCGTTTGAGGTCGTCGAATTCGAGATCCGCGAAGGTAGCTTGTCGCGATGAAAACTCGCTGCCCGAGTCGTCGGATGTGCGGGATTCACCGAACCGTGAGTTGGAAGGTGTGGAGTCCGGCGGCGCCGCGGCGGCGGGCGTTGGTCGCGAGACGGCCGTGCTCAAACGATTCGCCAGCGAGGCGTCGACCGTTTCGAGCCGGCGCAGCAACTCGGCTCGCTGTCCTTCATCGGCGGCTTGCAGAATCGCCTCGATCGTGGCGAAGCCCGCCAGCGGCTCGTCCGGTTCGAGAGGCGCGGTCGTCACCGAATCGAATAGCTGCGACTCGATCTCGGCCAGCAACGTTTCGTCCGGCGGCCCATCGTTCGTGGCGATCGCTCGCAGTACGTCGGCTTGCATCGCGTCGGGCAATAATCGCATGAGCCGCGCGCCTTGCTCGGGAGTAAGCTGCGTCATGACGATTGCCGTCAGCCTCGGTCGCTCGCCGGCCAAACTACGAGCTAGTTTCGGCAAGTCGACGTCGCTCCAGTTCCGTGGCTGGCGAAGCGGCGGTTCGATTGCGATGGAAATTGAAGGCAGGCAGCGATCATCGTGGCGGCCACCCGCCGCGAGAAACTCGGCCAACACCCGATCCGCATCATCGAGCGACTCGTCGGGCAAATCCATCACAGCCTGCCGAATCAATCTCGCCTGCTCGTCGGGCATTTGCTCCAACAGCGCATCGGCCGTTGAATGATCGACGCTGGCGATCAATACGGCGGCTTTGCGAAGATTTTCGGGTGTGAGATTCATTGGTTGTGTCTTTAGCCGCGGGCGGCCTTGCTTGCCCCGTCGCCGTAGGCGCGCCAGTTTTTGTTCAACTCGCAGCCGTAGGCGAGGCTGAATTCAACCGTCCTCGCCTACGGCTGCGGGTTAAACGAAATGTGGTCAGCTCGACCATACGCCGAGTCAGCTCGACCATGCGCCGAGTCAGCTCGACCTTACGCCGCATCGCCGATCCAGTTCCGGAGGGCTTCGGCCGCCGCGTCGGGATCGCTGTTGACTAGCTCGCGAAGCTGCTCGCGCAAATCCGCTTCCGAGCCTTTTGTCCGCGACACGGCGGGTGTTGTCCATTCCAATTCCACATCGTCGTCCAGCGACGACGGCCGATCATCGAACTCGACCTCGGCGCTCTCTGCCACCGACGAGCGTGCGAGTCCGCGCCGATGCGTCGCTTCCGTTTCCCGAATACGCCGTTGTTGCGTTCCCCGCGCGAAGCTTCGCACCAGCCAGAGACTGAACACCGCCAGCGTCAACATCGCAGCCGACTGCCAATGCTCGGCAAGCCAGTGCCGAGCCGTCTCGGCGGCCGAAAGCTTCGCGGACTCCGACGCAACTCGATCTTCATAGGTCGTCACGACCACGCGCGGATGGCGGTCGTCGTGGACGGCCGGCGCGGGCATCAAATAAGTAACCGCCTGTTGCAGCGTCTGTTTCGTTTCCTCTTCGATGCGAGCCAGCGTTTCCGCCGAAGCGGCCGGCGGTTGCACGTTTGTCGGCAAGCCCGGATTCGCGCGTCGCCAGGACTCTTCCCAAACGCGCTGATACAAACTGCGGGGCACATCCAAGGACGCCGTCACTCGATAGGGAACGAGATTGCTCTCGGCGTCGAGCGGCTTTTCCGATTCGCTGGCGGCAGACACGCTCGGATGCCTCGCTCCGAGGTTTCTTGCATGCGCACTTGAAGCCTTTAGATTCGCTGAGTCACTGTCGCCAGCCGAATCGCTTTCGGCTTCGACCAACGACACCGGCCGATTGCTGATGAGCGCCGACGATGACGTCGCTCGCTCGCTGCCAACGAATTCACCCCGAGCGGATTCGACGTTGTGAGCAACAAGCCGAGTGGCGTCGCACAACTCGACGTTCACCGCCACGACCAAGCCTTCGTAATTAGCCAATCGCTGCTGAAGCTTGTCGCGCCAAAGCTGCTCGAACATCTGCTTCGTCCGCACATATTCGTTGGCCGATTCGCTGGTAGCCCGTGGATCGTCGCCGCCCGGATAAGCTCGCATCGCTTCCAGATCCGTAACGGTCACGTTCGTCTGCTCAAGTCCCGCGACGTAACCGACCACCGTGTCGCGAATCGCGCGAACTTCTTCGGGCAACAACGGGCGCCGTCCCGACGCGCTGACCAACGCGATCGCCCGCTTTTCGATGCGAGCCGGAAACGTGCTGACACGGACTTCGTCGATTTGCACCGAGGCGTCTTCGATCCCGGGCATCTTCTCGATCAACATCGCCAGCTTCGTCTGAGCCGCCACGCGTTGTCGCTGCTCGCGCATGTCGCGTGAATCGAGCAGGCCGCCTTCGAGCAGCAAGTCGTCGGGATCGAATCGTTCGGGCAGCGAGTTCTCCTTGGCCAGCGCCGCGAGAAACTCTTGCTTCCGGCCGCGAGGAATCCGGATTTGTTGCCCGACCACTTCCGAGCCCGCAAGGCCCTGATTGGCGAAGGCCACTTCCATCGCTTCGATTTCGCGGCGGGAAAAGTGCTGGCCGCCCAGCAGATATTCATACGATTCGGTCGCTTGGAAACGCACTAGCCACGCGAGGCTGACCACGATCACTCCGCACAACAACGCCGCCAACAAGCGACCGCCGGGCGTCAGCGATCGAAACAAGTCGAGCGTTTGGCGTGAGAATCGACGAATCGCATCCATGCGGCGAATGGTCTTTTAGAAAGTGGGAGGATGAGTCGAGCCGGTGGCCGCCACGGGCGGAATCGCAAACGCCGGCTCGGATTCGACGCACGATTCGGTTGCCGTTCTACGCGAGCGGCAGCGAAATTCTTACCTACCGATGCTGGCAGCATCGGCCACGCTGGCAGCATCGGCCACGTGGTGGACGCTGCCGTGGTGGACGCTGCCAGCGTCCCAATGCTTACATTCTCATCTGCCGCTCACCTTACGCCGCGGCTCGCATGGCGAGCGCCGGCAGACGCATCGTCACGGCCATGCCACCCTCGGGACAATTGGCCACGGTCAACTGACCGCCGTGAGCTTGAGCGGCCGTTTGCACGGCGTCGGGAAGCTGAAGGCAACTGCCGGCTGATCGGTCTCGCCACATGGATTGAGCTCGACTGTCGGCCACTTCCAATTCAATCGCGTTGTTGTCTTGCCAGACGGTAATCGCGAGTTCGCCGCCGTTGGGCATCGCATCGACGGCGCATTGAACGAGCTCGCGTAAAGCACGACGCATGATTTGTACGTCCGCTTGCAACGTCGCGGTCCGCGGCACGTCCACATTCACGCGAATGCCACGCGCCAAAAGACCCCGCCCAGCCGCTCGCACCACCTCTTGCACCAAGTGAAACGCGCTCAACGTTTGCCACACCATTGGCGTTTGCTTCGCCCACTGCGTTTGCCCGTTCATACGCGCCTCCTTGCGCTATCAATCGTGACGTTACGGATGGGGCGAGGTTTGTACCTCAGAATCGGCAGTTTTGTCAACGCAAACCAACCGTGAAAAAATTTGCCCGTGATGCTGGCGAAATAGTTGCGTCGAGGGGCCAGGGGCGGTAAATTCGTTCACACCTCTTCTGTCACAGTCTTTTTCTTTGGGAGCGATCGCGATGCAGATCCACGGCATTGAACATCTTACAGTTCAACAATTGGCGGACGAATTGGAACGGGGCGGCCGGTTTGTGTATTTCGAGTACTGTATCTCCATCCTCGTGCTGACGTTCAAGCAGCCGACCGGCGTCTATTTCATCCGAGGCGGCGAGAGTGCATTCGCGCGCGGGCTACCGTTCACGTTGATCTCATTCTTTTTCGGCTGGTGGGGAATTCCGTGGGGCCCGATCTACACGATCTGGTCGTTCGTCACCAACTTCGGCGGCGGTAAGGATGTGACTCGCGAAGTGTTAGCGTCCATCCAAATGGCAGCTCCGGTGGTCGACGCCGAACCGGTTCATGAAATGTAGAGAGAGCCACGACTTCGTGTGCTCGTGCTCAGTAGGACGCCGGAGCGGGAGAGTTGTTGGCGGTCGTGACGGCGTTTTCTTCTTCGTCAAACATGGTCCAGATATAGACGTTCTCGCGTGTCTGTTCGAGAAAGCTCTCGATCGCCGTTTTTAGCTTCTGTTGCTTGAGTTCGCTCTTGATCTCTTCTTGAGCTTCCTCGAACGGCACGGAACTGGCCTGAGTGCGTTCCAGCACGCGGACGATGTGGAATCCCCGATCGTCCTCCAAAATGGGACTCAGTTGATTCAGCGGCAATGTGAACACGGCTTGGTCCAATGATTCGGAACGCAAGCTGCCTTGTGATGTCCAGTCGTAATAGCCGCCCTGTTCCGAATTCGATGCTTGCGAACTCCGCTTGGCGACCGCCGCGAACGGCGCTCCGCCCAAATAGACTTCGTTCCCCATTCTGGCCATCGCTTCATAAGCCGCCTGCTTCGAGGGAAACTTGTCGAACAACACCGTCATTTGCTCCCAACGGGCCTTGGACGGGATGGCATATTTATCCGCGTGCTGGTTGTAATAGTTCAATTGCTCGGTATGTGTGATCTCAGGTTGCGTGTTAACTGACCGCCCCACGGCCGCTCGCCCCAATTGCCGTTCCATAAATGTTTGCTTTTGCTTCGCCAGCGAACTGCCATACTTTCTGAGCTTCGCATCCAATTCTGCCGCCGTCGAGACTTTCGCCCGCTCCATGGCTTTCGGCAGCTCGGACTTGTCATACTCGTCCGACAGATTCTTACGGATCTTGACCATCGCCTCATCCAATTTGTCGGCCGGCAAGGAACGCAAGAACTCTTGGTAGAGCAACTTGTTCTCAATGACGCCGGTCAACATCTGTTTCATATAGACACGGCGCTGATGATCCAGCGCCTCGTTCATCCTTTTTTTGCGTTCCGGATCCTGCTCTCGATTAGTCTGTTCAATGAATCGTTCCAGCATCTGTTCAATGGTGGGCATCAGATCGCCGGCCAGGATGTATTGATTGCCCACGATGGCGACCAACGATGCTGGCTCGAATGCGTCGGGCGCCGGCGTCGGCGCTGGCCCGGCCGGCACGGCGGCCATGCCGATCGGTGGCTGCGCATTGATTGGTGGCTGGCCATTGATTGGTGGCTGCCCAGCGGCTGGCGGTTGATAGCGAGTGGCGGACGGAGCGTAACCGTTGGACGTCGGCGGAGCGTACCCATTGCCAGCGGGCGGATAGGTGTTGCCTTGCGGCGGATAGCCGTTCGTTGGTGGATAGCCGTTGCCTGGCTTCTGATAGATGTTGCCTGGCTTCTGGTAGGTGTTGCCTGGCGGCTGGTAGGTGTTGACGAGCGGCTGGGAGTTGTTGGGCGGGGGCTGATATCGGTTGACCGGCGGCGCGCCGTACGGGTTCTCGGTATAGCGATTGACCGGCCCGGTGTTGGCCGCATACGGATTCGCCGCGGGCGCGCTGGGCTGGCTCGGCCCGTAGACTTGCGCGCGGAGCGGTTCGACGGCGACTAGCGCTGTGACAATCGAAATCAGGCAGATGCAGCGAAGCACGATGGGCGGCTTCCGTTCCTGGAGAAAACGCCAATGAATGGCCGCGTTCGTTATCACGACGGCGACAAGCGGAATTGCATTCGCCGCCGACAAGTCATTTTGAGATAAGGGCGGCGGAGTCTACGAGAACGGCCAAAGTGTGACAACGTCGATTTGGGCAAGTTGTCGAAGATTCCCAAGTCGGCGTGCGTCTTCCGTCGCTGGTGTTGCCCGAATGGCCGGTCTGCCGCTAAGCTCTCTGACGTTTTCATATTGGTTGACGAAATCGACAGGAAGGAGCTTCGACGTGTTCGTCGCTGCATCAACGGATTGTTTCCCCGAATTGCCGCTGCGCGACGCCTTGGGCAAATTGGTGGACTTGGAATACACCGGCGTCGAGATTGCCATGCGCGAGAACGGCGTTCAGCTCGCGCCTTCGCAAGTGGCCCAGGACGTCGACGCGACGATCGACATCTGCCGCGATACGTACCGGTTGGACGTCGTGGCCTACGCGGCGTATATCGAAGCCCAGGGCGAAGAATACTTTTCGCAGTTCGAGGCCATCTGCAAGCTGGCTAAGGCGACGAAGGTCGTCACGATCGCCATCCCTTCGGGCGAATTGGGAACGCCGTTCAACGAAGAGGTCGAGAAGCTGCGCCGGCTGGTGGCAATCGCCGAACGGCAAGGAGCGCGGGTGGCGATGATGACGCACATCGGCTGCTTGGCGGAGGATCCCGATACGATCACCGTGCTGTGCGACAACGTCAAGGGACTCGGCATCACGTTGGATCCGAGCCATTTCATTGCCGGGCCGCATCGTAAGAAGAATTACGAAAAGCTGATGAAGTACGTGTATCACGTGCATCTACGCGACACGAGCAAGGACCGGCTGCAAGTCCGCGTGGGCCAGGGCGAAGTGGAGTACGGCCGCTTGGTGACGCTGCTGGAACAGGTCCGCTACGACCGAGCGTTGTGTGTTCACATCCCGCCGATGGAAGAGGTGGACCACTACGGCGAGTTGCGAAAGATGCGACTGCTGCTCGAGAGCCTGCTGTAGCGGGAGCGCTCGGCGTCTGAATTCGGAGCGAGTCACGGCCCACGGCTGCAATGTCTGCTGGCTCGCGTTGCCCGATCCGAGGCACGTCGTCGGCCAAAGTGAACGCCCACCGCGCTCGCCGACTCGTGTCGCCGGCCAAAGTGAACGTCTAACACGGGCGCCGACGCGTGCGTTTGGTTAATTTGACCGGCCGAAATGGCCGCCGACACGCGTTTTTTTGGAGTGCGGTGCCTTGTCACCGCTTTCTTTTCGATGTGCAGCGGCTCGTCACCGCTGTTCGTCGGCTGGATCGCGCTAATGCCGAGGTTTTCGTTTCGCTAAGCGAAAGCTCCGACAAGGCGGAGCACTCCAAAACGGCGCAGCACTCCAAAAGCCGATACCGTTTCCAGCGAACCGTCCGCCGATGGGGACCTATTTGCCGTCGCGCGGCAGCTCGCGGAGATAGATGTTGCGGAAGTACAGCGTGTTGCCGTGGTTCTGCAGCTCGATCTGGCCCGTCGGATAGATCGGCTTGTCCCGCTCCCAGTAGTTCTCCAGCACCACGTTGTCCACGACCAGTTTGCCATTCAGCTTCACGGTTACCCGGTCGTCGACCATCTTGATATAGAACGTGTTCCACTGGCCAACGGGCCGGTCGGCCACTTCGGTCGGCTTGCTGGGGTTCTTCTGGTTGTTGTAGAGGCCGCCCGAGCCGACCGTGTTTTGGCCGCCGAGCGCCGGATCCCAGATCTGCACCTGCGGCGTCCCGCGCAGATAGATGCCGCTGTCTCCCTTCGGCTCGATCTTCCAATCCACGTACAGCTCGAAGTCGCCGTAGTCTTTCGCCGTGCAGAGACTTTGCCCCTTGCCGTCGAACACCAGCACGCCGTCGATCACATGCCAGTGGTCGCGCATCTGTTGATCGGCCTTCGCCTGGGCCTCGGCCAACTGCTGCTCGCTCATGGCGGCTCGCGTCTTCGGATTGCCGACCAAGCCTTTCCAGCCGGTCAGATCCTGGCCGTTGAACAATCGCGTGAAGCCTTCGGGCGGCGTGTTCAGCGGCGCTTCTTCGACCGCGCGGGCCGACGACGTGAGGAGGCAGTAACCGATTCCGGCGCACAACAGCGCGGCAAACATTCGTTTCATGGTGTGAGTCTCGCGTGGGATTGAGGTGTTTGGAAGGTAAGCGGGCCGGCGTGGGCGATCGTCCCTAGCGTGCTCGGCCCGGAGTGTCTGGGGTGATTAGAACCAACCGCCGGGCCGAATTCAACCAACCGGCCGCGCGACGCGGGCGACCGGCAATCGCATTATGATGGAGCGGTCCGTTTCGCTCGCGATCTTGGGAGCCCGTTTGATGTTGAAACCTAGCTGCTCGCCGCTTCGCCGTCTTGCCGGTCCGCTGACGTTGACCGCGTGCCTGTACGCCGCCGCTTCGATGGCGCAAGCCGCCGAGTTCGAGCCGGCCGACATCGAGTTTTTCGAGCGGCGGATTCGGCCCGTGTTGGTCGAGCACTGTTACGAATGCCACGCGGGCTCGGCGAAGAAAGTGCAAGGCGGCCTGCGGCTGGATTCGCGGGCGGCGGCGAGAACCGGCGGCGAATCGGGACCGGCCGTCGTGCCGGGCGATGTCGAGGCGAGCTTGATCGTGAGCGCGCTGCGGCACGATGCGTTCGAGATGCCGCCCGGCAAGAAGCTGCCCGAAGCGATCGCGGCGGACTTCGAGCAATGGGTTCGTCGCGGAGCGGCCGACCCGCGCGATTCGGCCGACGCCGTTGTCTCGGTCGATCATCAGGCGGCGGCGAAACAGCATTGGGCGTTTCAGCCCGTGCGAAGTCCTGAGCCGCCCAGCGTGCAACATGCCGAGCAAGCGTTGTCGCCGATCGATCGCTTCGTGCTCGCGCGGCTGGAACCGCACGGCCTGCGGCTCTCGCCCGCCGCGGATCGAGAGACGCTGGTGCGCCGAGCGACGTTTGACTTGACCGGCCTTCCGCCGACGCCGGCCGAGGTCGATGCGTTCGTGGCCGATGATTCGCCGCGGGCGTTCGCTCGGCTGGTCGATCGGCTGCTGGATTCGCCGCGTTACGGCGAACACTGGGGCCGGCATTGGCTGGACGTGGCTCGCTATGCCGACAACAAAGGCTATGTCTTTTTCGAGGAGAAACGCTTTCCGTGGGCGTGGACGTATCGCGACTATGTCGTGCGGGCCTTCAACGAGGACTTGCCATACGACCGCTTCGTGCTGCAGCAGTTGGCGGCGGACCAGTTGGTGGCGGCGGAGCGGCCGGCGGGTTCTTCGGCGGTTGAAGGCGGCGATCGGCGGGCGCTGGCGGCGATGGGTTTCCTCACGCTCGGCGCTCGCTTCATGAACAACACGCACGATGTGCTGGACGACCGCATCGATGTGGTGACGCGCGGCTTGCTGGGATTGACCGTCACGTGTGCTCGCTGCCACGACCACAAGTACGATCCGGTTTCGCAGGACGATTATTACGCGCTGTACGGCGTGTTTCGCAGCAGCGTCGAGCCGACTTTGCCGCCCGAGTTTCTGCCGTCGCCGGAGACCGACGAGTATCGGCAGTTTCAGGCCGGCATGGACGAGCGGCTCGCGCGGCTGAGCGATTTTATCGACGCCCAGCGCGAGCAGATCATCGCCGGCAGCCGCAAGCGAGCCGGCGAGTATTTGCTGGCCGTCCATGAACGGCGAAATCATCCCGACACGGAGAACTTCATGCTGCTGACGGACAAGGGCGGGTTGAATCCGGCGATGATTAAGCGGTGGGAGGTTTACTTGAAGCGTTCGCGACGTTCGCCCGACGATCCGATCTGGAGCGTCTGGCATGCGTTCGCCGCTTTGCCCGACGATGGTTTTGCGGAGCAGGCGAAGGGAACGCACGCAACGTTGTTCGGCGATCAACGGCCGGCGGATGCGGCGCCGATAAATTCGCTGGTGCGTGAAACGTTCGCCGAGGCGCCGCCGCTTTCGATGCGCGAGGTGGCCGAGCGGTACGGCGAGGCGCTGGGGCTTGTCGACGAGCAATGGGATCGGATCGCGGCGGCAAGCCAACCGGGCGAGCCGCGGTTCGACGACGCGGCGGCGCTGCGGGAAGTCTTGTACGGTGCGAATTCGCCGCCGATGATCCCGCGCGAGTTGGCTTGGGGGTTCCTCGATTTGCTGCCGGATCGGCCCACGCAGGACGAGTACAAGAAGCTGCTCAAGGAGGTGGAAACCTGGAGCATGAACCAGCCCGGAGCGCCGCCGCGAGCGATGACGCTGGTCGATGCTCGCACGCCGTACGATCCGGTGGTGTTCGTGCGCGGCAATCCGAATCGTGAAGGCGAGCCGGTCGAGCGTCGTTTTCTCACGCTGCTTTCCGAGCCGAACGAGCCGCCGTTCTCGCACGGCAGCGGCCGAATGGAACTAGCTCGCAAGATCGTCGATCCGAGCAATCCGCTGACGGCTCGCGTGATGGTGAATCGCGTCTGGATGCATCACTTTGGCCGTGGGCTGGTGACGACCGCCAGCGATTTCGGCCTGCGCAGCGAGACGCCGTCGCATCCCGAGTTGCTGGACTGGCTGGCGACGCGATTCGTCGAGGAAGGTTGGTCGGTCAAGCAACTGCATCGGCTGATCATGAACTCGGCCGTGTATCAGCAGGCCGGTCTCGACGTGAATCGGGCGGCCGCGCGCGGCGACGAAGGCGATGCGGGGCAAATTCGCCGGACGGTTGATCCCGAGAACCGATTGCTGTCGTTCTTTCCCCAGCGGCGGCTGTCGTTCGAGATGCTGCGCGATTCGCTGTTGAGCGTCGCGGGTTCGCTGGATGATCGCGTGGGCGGCCCGCCGACGAATGTCTTGGGCGGCTTCAATTCGCGCCGCACGATTTACGGCTTCATCGACCGGATGGATTTGCCCGGCCTGATGCGGGCGTTCGATTTTCCCGACCCGGCCTCCAGCAGCCCCGGACGCGAACGAACGACGATCGCGCCGCAGGCATTGTTCTTTATGAACGATCCGTTCGTGGCCGAAGCCGCTCGGCGGTTGGCCGCCCGGCCGGATGTGCGTTCGATTGCGACCGACGAACAGCGCGTCGAGCACGTTTATCGGTTGCTGTTCGCGCGTTCTCCGGACGCGGACGAGCTGTCGGCGGCGAAGGCGTACCTTGCATCCAGCTCGGACGGCGCGTCGGGCGACTCCGCGTGGAAATACGGCTACGGCCGCGTCGACGAGGATACGCAGCGCGTCGCCGGCTTCACCGAGTTGACTCACTGGACCGGCACGCGCTGGCAAGCGAGCGGGCAGCTTCCCGACCCGAAGCTGGGCTGGGTCTTTTTGGATCGGCAAGGCGGCCATCCGGCGGCGACGATCGAGCGCTGCGCGATTCGGCGTTGGACCGCGCCGGTCGATGGCGAAGTGGAGATCGCCGGGCAACTGCATCATCGACCGGAACCGGGCAACGGCGTTCGGGCTCGACTGGTTAGCAGCCGTCACGGTGTGCTCGGCACGTGGTCGGCACATCACACGTCGGTCGACACCGGCCCGGTTCGCACACGAGTGGCGGCGGGCGACACGATCGACTTCGTGGTCGACTTCAACGGCGAGATTCTGCACGACGAGCACGAGTGGCCGGTCGTGATTCGGCACGTTGCGGAGTCGCCGCCGAACGATGCCGTGGCCATGTGGGATTCCGTCCAGGACTTTCGTGGCGGCCGTGTCGACCCCTGGCAGGCGTTTCTGCACGCGCTGCTGATGACCAACGAATTCGTGTTCGTCGATTGAGTCGCTCGACCTCGAACGCGGCGGCGACTGCCTTCTGCCAAGTTTCGCTCAAGTTCATCGAGTGAAGCGATCGGGCCGTCGTCGACCCTTCCATCCTTTCTCACTTTGCCCACTCTTCCGTTTTTGCTGGCAAGTTAGGCGGACTCTTCCGCCGCCGGCCGCTGAGGTCAAGAGGCCGAAATGCCAGGGCCGATCTAGCTTCGGAACTGCTGCATCCCGCACGCTGGCGCTCGCCCCGTCGCTAGCGATGTAGACCGCCGGACACCGCAAGCTAGGACACCACCGACCCCATGCAGTCTCAACGTTGCAATCATTCGTGGCGAGAGGGAAGCCGAACCGGCCGGATAGCGTTTTGCATTCTGGCGATCGGCGTCTTGGCCAGTATGACTCCGGCCGAGGCTTCGCCGCTGCGTCGCACGCCGATCGTGGCCGCGGTTCAAAACGCCGCGCCGTCGGTGGTCAGCATTCACGGACGCAAAATGCTGATGTCGCCGGACCACTACGCTCCGACCGACACGGGCAAGGAAGTGAAGGGGATGGGGACCGGCGTGGTGATCGATCCGCGCGGCTATATCATCACCAACTTTCACGTTGTCGACGGCGTCGAGCGGATTCATGTCACGTTGGAAGACCGCCGCACGACAGTGGCCCGTCTCATCGAACGCGATCCGACGACCGACTTGGCCGTGATCAAAATCGACATGCCCGATCCCTTGCCGGTAATTCCCACGGGCACGTCCGCCGATCTGATGTGCGGCGAAACGGTGATCGCGATTGGCAACGCCTATGGTTATGAATTCACCGTCACGCGCGGGATCGTGAGCGCGTTGCACCGCACGGTGCAGGTCAGCGACGAGCAACAATACCGCGACTTGATTCAAACCGACGCCAGTATCAATCCGGGCAACAGCGGCGGTCCGCTGCTGAATATCGACGGCGAAATGATCGGCATCAACGTGGCCGTTCGCGTCGGCGCTCAAGGCATCGGGTTCGCGATTCCGATCGACGAAGCGTTGGACGTAGCGGCTCGTCTGATCGAAGCCGAGCGGTTGGAAGGTATCGCGCACGGCATTTCCGGTCGCACGGTCCGCGAAGGCATCGAAGCCAAGTTCGTGGTGACGGATGTTCGCGAAGGAAGCCCGGCGGTTCAGCACGGGGTTCAAGCCGGCGATGTGGTTAAGTCGGTCGCCGGTACGCCGGTCCACACGGCGTTGGAGTTCGAGCGAGCGATGCTCAGCCGGAAAGCTGGCGAGGAGCTGGAAATCGTGGTCGAACGCGGCTCGTCCAAGCTCACTTCCAGCTTGGCGCTGGAGTCGATGCCGGTGGCCGAGCGAACCGTGACGGACCGAGCCTGGGAAATGCTGGGCTTGCGGTTGGTGCCGTTGCCGACTCGGTCGATTCGCCAAGTCAGCACGCGGTATCAAGGCGGCCTGCGGGTCGTTGCCGTTCGCAACCGCAGCGTGGCCGAAGAGCAGGGGATTCGACCCGGCGATATCTTGGTCGGCATCCACAAATGGGAGACAGTCAAGATGGATGACGTCGCCTACATCTTGGAGACGCCCGAGCTGACTCGTGCCGACGAACAACCAGTGCGGTTCTTCATCCTCCGCGGCTCCGACACGCTGTACGGGCACTTCCGCGTCGCCTCGCAACGCCGATAGTCGCGTCTCTCTCGCAACACCGCATACCCCTCGTTTAACCCGCAGCCATAGGCGAGGACCGGTCCGCCGCTACGGCTTGTTTCACCCGCAGCCATAGGCGACGCAGTTGCAAACACGTCCTCGCCTGCGGCTGCGGGTTAAACGAATTGCGGATGCGGGTTAAACGAAATGAGATTGCCTGAATCGAGATCGAGTAAGCGCTTCAGCCGTTAGTCGCAGTAACTCGCCAGGTTCTAGCGGCCAGTTCACTCCAGCGGCCAATTCACTCGAGCGGATTGATTACCAATCCGCTCAGCAGCTTCGGGAAGAAATACGTGCTCTTGGCCGGCATGCGTTCGCCGTGCTCGCTGATGCTGCGGATGTGATCCAGCGTCGCGGGCATCACGAGCGCCGCCAACTCGAATCGCCCGCCGGTTCCCTCTTGCCCGGTGGCGTCGCGGCCGACGGTATCGCCGTGATCGAGTGCGTGAATCACTTCGTCCACCGAATGCACGTACATCGGTTTCGGATAATCTCGCACATCGAGCAGCGTTTCGACGATCAGCCGCTGCAAGATGCTGACGCCCAGCCCTTGCCAGTCGGCGCTGTGTTCCGACGCGATCTCGGCCATTCGCCGACGGCCCGCATCGTTGATCGACACGAACACCCACCGCTCGTCCTCCGCGGCGTACAAGGCCAGCGAACCCTGTTCGTCCTCGCCTTCGATTTGCTCCCAAAGCATCGTGGCCAAATCGGAGCCTTCGCCCGCCACGCGCGTGTCGAAGCAATCCCGCAGCCGCTCGACCAGCTCGCCCGAAGTCATCTTCGGGAAACCGCGAAACAGCCGATGCGTCGGCAAAACAATCATGCCCGGGTCGTACATGCTGATGCACATCATGAGCACGAAATTGGCCGGGTGATCCGACGGCAGTTCGCCCGCGGCGGAAAGCTCCTCGCGATAGTTCAACGCCGTCTCATAGCGATGATGCCCGTCGGCGATGAACATCGGGTGCGGAGCCATCGCGGTGGAAACGGCTGAGATCACATTCAAATCGGTCACGGGCCACATCCGATGCACAACGCCCAGATGGTCGGTCGCTTCCAACGGCGCCACGCCCGACACCGCTTCCTCCAACAACGTCTGAGCGACATTCTCCGCATCGGGATAGATGCCGAAAATCTGGCTCAGGTTAGCGCGACAAGCTCGCGTTAGCTTCAGCCGATCGGCTTTGGCCGAAGCGTGCGTTTCTTCGTGCGGATAGATGCGTCCCTCGCCGAACTTCTCCAATCGACAACGGCCCATGAACCCGCGTCGCGTGAACTCCTGCCCACCCCAAGAAAACACTTGGTGATACACGTACAACGCCGGGTTGGGTTCCGATTGCAGCACGCCTTCCTTCTGCCAATTACGCAGGAACCGAGCCGCGCGCGAATAGCGATTGTTCGCCTCGTCGTCCCCCGGTTCATCGCGGTTCAAGATCAGCCGCACGACGTTCGCCGGGTGCGACTTGTATAAACGATCCTGCAATGCCGGATCGATCACGTCATAAGGCGGCGCGATCACGTCGCTCAGGCTGCCGACGTGTCCCAAGTCGTAACGCAAACCACGAAAAGCATGAATGTCAGGCATCGGTTTTTCCGGGAAAATCAGAGTCGAATGCGGCAACGGAGGCTTGAAGAAGACGCGATTGTAGCAGTCGGCCGATGCGCGTCGAGCCAGCCGCGGATGAGCGCGACGCTCCGGGATTCTCAGCAGGATGAACGCTTACGGCGAATGCTGCTGCCGCTCGCGATAGCGAGCGCTGACACGATCCAACAGCGAGCGATCGTCGTCGCTGAGGCTGTCGAGGCCGGAGTCAAACACGCGAGCCAGAATCTCGTCCACGCGCCGTTCCTCTTCGGCTTCCATCGCCTGCTGACGAGCCTCGCGCTGCTGCCGCCGCTCCTCAAGCCAGCGCGTGACCGGCCCAGGTCCAGCCGAAGGCGGCGCGGTAAACGGCTCCTCTTCGTCGTCATCGTCCACTTGCCACGGACTCCGCTCGCGCGGCAATTCGCGCAGCGTCGCCTCCATGAATGCCGCCGCGGCTCGACGCTCCTCGAACCTCGCGCTGAAGAACACCAAGATCGCCAGCAACAACAACACAAACCACGCCGGTACGATCTCGGGCGCGGATCGTTGCCAAAACAAGCACGCCGCGACGATTAGCAAAACCGCCGTCATCTTGGCGAACAAGGACACGAACCGCGCGGCCAGCACCGGGGAAACGCCCGGTCGCCAAGCCATCACGACCGCTCGCAGCGCCCGCCCGCCGTCGAATGGAAAGACGGGCAACATGTTCAACAGCAGCATCGTCCAGTTGATCCAGAACGCCAACCGAATCCATGTAGCTGCCGTCAATGGACCGTCGATTCCCTCCGGGCTGAACGGGTTGATCAAGTTCGTCAAGCTGGTCGGATCGCGCATCCACAACAGCGGCGCGCAGACCGAACAAACGAGCACGTTCACAAGCGGGCCCGACAAATGACAAACCGCTTCGGCACGAGGATCCGCCGGAAGCGACGGCGCGGTCAAACCGGCCAGCGGGCCGAGTACCACGCGATCGATACTGCCGCCCAATCGCAACGCCGATTGAACATGCCCCAATTCATGCAGAAAGCCGCTAACAAACAGCACGACCAGCGCCGCGGCCGTTACCGCCATGAAGTCGCCGGACCCCGGCTGCTGTCCAACTTGCCACCCTAACCACAACGTGGCGGCGGCAAACAACAGAAAGGACATGTGCAGACGAAATTCGACGCCCGCCACGCGTCCTAAATGGACCGACCAACTTCCGTGATCTCGCATGTCCAGCTTGCCGACTGACCAAAAGAAATGCCCCAGATGTGCGACCGAGCTTCGCACGACACAACCGCTAGGCAATCTTATCAACGGCATCTGCCCGGATCAATTCGCTCCCACGGGAGAACGAGGCTCCTGCCGAGTCTTCCCACTCTTTCGGGAGAACGAGGCTCCTGCCGAGCCGAACCCGGAAGAACCCGCGCTGTGCGCGGGTCTCCCGACCCCGCACGGAACGGCCTGCCGACTCTTCCTCCCGCCGCGCTCTCATCCCGCAACTCGCCTGACCCGACTCACAACCTCAACATCAAACCGGCGATGATTACCAACGGCGCCGCGCACACCACCACGGCAAACCAAGTGACGCTGGGCGGCGGAGCCAACCGGCGCCAGCGATACGTCGGATAGATCAGCAGCAAACCGACAAGCCCAGAGATCGAGGCAATCAGAATCAAGAGCCCCGGCAGCATGCGAACCAGCGGCGGCGCCTCGTCTCCGGCGAGCCGAGCAACACCCGCCACAACGCCTGCCGTGACGGTCCCGATCAACGTGGCGAACACCGACAGCATCCAACCGACCGTGATCACTTCCGCCCGGCGCGATTCCGCGGCGTGCACCAACTGGTCACGCGAGTCGCCGCGGGAATGCGAAGTAGCGGTCCGTTCGGAACCGCCAGCCCGCGATCGCTTCGACTTCTCTTTTCCTCGCGACTTGTTGCTGCGCGCCACCGTCTCGGTCCTTCGTAGGCTCGAAAACCTCGACTCGCCGCAACGACGTTCCGCCCGCGGAAACCTAGTCGAGATAATGCACAACGGCATCGCCGTGGCGGTCGAACACCACCTTCACGCGAAAACCGCACTTCCATACATAGTTTACGATCTCGCGTCCGAACAAGCCGTCGCGGCCAGTCACGCACGGCGCGTCGAGGCAACAAGCCGGAATGCAAACCGGAATCTCAACCACACAGCAGCCGCAGGGGCTCTTCGCTTCCAGCAACATATTCACGCGCGGTTCACTGGCAAAACAACTGCGGCGGCCGATATGGTCGCGATACTTGAGGCAAGGTTGTTTGCAGCACAAGGCCGGCGCCGCGGCGGGCCACACGGGCGAAGCAATCGCGGGTGCGACGGGCGAGGCGACTTCGTGTCGGTATGCCGCCCCAGGCGCTATCAGCAACGGACCATCGGCCGGCGCAATGAGCTCGTCGGCCGCTCGGGCGCGCACGCGAAACAATTCGGCTTGGGCCGTCGAAACGATGGTCGACACGGCCATTGCCAAGGCAGCGGCGAACAACAACGGACTTCGATTCTGATTCATGATGCTCTCTCGTCAAAAGTGTGGCTGGCGGACCCACATCCTTGTCCCGTTCAACCGTAACTATGGCACAACCGCTACTCGATGCAACAATCATCCTCCAAAGTTTGCCCATTCTTCGGAATTTGCTGCAGCCGCCGCCTCACAGTCGACACGAAACTAACCGGATTGCACCGATTCTGTTGACAAACCGAGTCCGCGGGGCGTAGCATCACCAGTGCCAGCATTGCTTTTCAGGGGCGTATGAGCGGCTGCCGGCTATCTACGGCGGTCGGCTCGGGAACAGAGTTAGGAGTTTCTGTGATGATTCACTCCATGCTGGCTGGTGGTATGCGCGCACGCTGGGTACGAGCCCTTTCGGTAACCGCGCTTGCGATTTCGCTCGCAGTCGATGGCGGCGCTGTATTGGCTCAAGACGCCGATTCGCCCGGAAATCGAATCGCCAAATCCGATTCAAACGAGGCAACGCCCGTCGAAATTCCGCTGTTCGCTGCGATCGACGCGGGACAGGTTTCCGTGCGCGTGATTCCTAGCGACTCGCGTCGTCTGACGTTGATCGTGACGAACGAGACCGAGCGGCCCGTGCGACTGGCGATGCCGGCGGCTCTCGCAGCGACTCCCGTGTTGGCTCAGTTCAACGGAGGCATCCCGGGATTCGGCAACGCGAACAATCTTGGAGCCGGGCAAGGCAACAGCGCTCCGCAAGCCTTGGGATTTCCCGGCGGCCAAAATCAAAACGGCATCAACGGATTCGGCAACTTCAACGGCGGCGGCAACGGGCCGCAAAACTTCAACGGATTCTTCAACGTCGGGCCCGGCAAGACGATCAAGCGGCGGTTGCCCTGTGTCTGCTTGGAACATGGCAAGCCAAACCCCAGTCCGCGCGTCGAATACGCTTTGCGACCGCTGAACGAAGTGTGTGATATGCCCGAGGTCGCGGCGATCGTAGGGACGTTGGCCGACCCACGGCAAAGTCAACGCGTTGTGCAGCGGCCGCTTGGCGACACGCGAACGGGATGAGCTTACAAGAGTTAGCCGGTTTTGCGAACCACCTACGTCAATGGATCTAAGCGTACCGCAGTTCACTGCCGAAGAGGTTCGAGCTTGCACAGGCATTGACCGCCTCGTACAACGACACCCCGAACCGTCGCCCCCGTCAACCTCGCTCGATCCCCAGGGTTGCCACAACCACGGACTAGCCGCACTCACCCCACGCGGCCAATGTTCCGCGATGACATGACATCCACGCTAACTCGAATAAAGCTGACTGGTATGAGAGTCTCACTCATACCAGTCAACACCGCATCACGGTTCCTTCACACCGTCGGGTGTCGGCAAGACTTCCATCGCGGGTGGACGTTTCGGCGGGTGGCGGAATCATCCCTTGCTGTGGAACAGACCGCCGCAGGCCGCCACCCAATGCTTGATAGGTGCTCACGATGGCCGATAGCTGTTGTTTCTTGGCTTCAATTAGTTCCAACCTCGCTTGCTGGAGATCGCGTTGGGCCAGCAGGATCACATATTCGGTCGCGCGTTTTGAAATAGATCATTGCGGAAGCTACTGACCCTCGGCCGCCTGCACCGCTGACGCTTGAGTGTGTAATACTGCGTGTATAGTTCTCTACCTTGTTGATACGATTGCAACTTCTTGCGAACGCATTTAATACGACTCGCTGGTAGTTGTACACGCTCTGCAACTGCTGTGCATTTGCGGTCAAATAATCGGCTTTGATGGCCGCCCGATTAATAAGGCGCTACCAAGTCTCCGAAAGCGTTGTAAAACAAGCGACTCCGGCGTAATGAACAAGTATTTGGGATTGAACGCCTCATAACCAACGCCGGCTCGAATGTTGGTTGCGGATAGAAGCGCGCCCGTGCGACTAACACATCTAGCCCGGCGGCTTGCATTTCCCTTTCCGCTTGTTGATCGTCCGGACGGTTCTGAAGCAACTGAGATGGAACCCCCACATCCAACGGACGCAATTGGAGATTCAGAAAGTCCGCGGACATTCGCTCGACAGGTTGTGGATACCGCCCCACGAGAAAATTAATTCGGTTCTCCGTTTCGATGATATCTTGAAGGATGATCAGCTTTTCACTTGATTTTTGCGAACATCGGCTTGGAACCGCTGAAAACCGCCAATTCCGTACCCTCGAGCCGCCTCCTTTTCGCTTCCAGCCAATTCACGGCTTTGTCTCTGCAATTCGATCGTTCTGTCCAACGTCTGAAGGCGGTTGTCCAGCGCCGCCAATAGCTCGAAATAGTTCTCCGCGATAATGGCAATTAGCGCGTTACCACATAGTTACGCCCTTCCCCCGTTCCCAGATATCACTGAAGTGTGGCCGAGTCCCGAGCGTTTGTAACCGCGCCAGATGTCAATCTGCCAAGTTAAGATACATCGGCCGCAATAAGAAAATTCGGAAGCGGCGTGGGAACGGCCTTCCGCCAGGAGCCGTCAGTTGATCTCGGCGGCGCTCTAAAGGTGTATACAAGCTGTGCTTTTTTCTAATCCTGCCCTCGCGAACAACGATGCAAAGGGCAGATAGCGCCAATGGCGAGCCATGATCTCATTATTCGCGATTCGTATATCTTGTTCCAGTATCTTCAGCTCTTGGTTACCAACCATCGCTTGGTCAATCAGACTCAATAGAACCGGGTCGTTGACGAACTCATCCAATGCAATCTGCGACGAGTTCGCTGAACTCATTGTTCCATTAAAGCTGCTTGGCAGCGGCGCCGCCGAGTCCGCATGCTGAAGGCAAGGGAGTCGACACGCCGGAACGAGGAGCATGACGCTGCAGACGAACCCCGCGGTCAGAATAAGGCGTGCGCGTCGAGTGCCTGGTAAAACTTCTGAGTCGGGCATCCGCTTCTTCCTTGAGCCGAGTGCGTTTGTCGGCCGTTAAGCCGACCGATCGACGACAGTTTGAAGCCATCCCGACTTCACGTTTCACCGCCGCGTTCCAGCCAATAGTTTGACTTTGGGCTAGCCCCATTCGTGGGCCAACTATCACTTTATCGAGCAGAACCGTTGCCATCCTTGCGATAGATAAGACACCTATGACTAACACCGCGTAACTCACACAGTCGATACAATCCGCAAATGCGGCACGCCTTATTGGCGGGCTACGTCCCTTCGTCAGTCCCAGAATCGCACACCGAAATAGCAACGCTAAACGCTCGTAAACGCAGAAGCACGCTGGGAATTCCCGGCAAAACACGTCGAACACATCGACGACAGCCATCTTACGAACTCGAGCGAACTCACTGGTCCGCCTCGTACTCCAACCGTTCGCTCAACGGCTTGTGCGTCTCATCTTTAAGCAATTTTCGACCATCCGCCAACTTTGCAAAGACGAAGTACAACCCAGGAATCACGAAGACGCCAATAATCGTACCGATCAGCATGCCTCCGACAGCCGTCGTTCCAATCGTCCGATTGCCGATGGCTCCCGGACCGGTCGCTCGAACCAACGGGATCAAACCGGCGATGAAGGCAAACGACGTCATGAGAATGGGGCGAAACCGAAGACGGCCGCCCTCAATGCCCGCTTTCTCGATCGCCAAACCGTCATGCCGCCGCTGTACCGCGAACTCGATAATCAGAATCGCATTCTTGCCCAACAGCCCGACGAGCATCACGAGTCCGATCTGCGCATACACATCGTTAGCCAGTCCCATCGCCTGCAAAAACAGGAACGAACCGAAGATGCCGACCGGCAGCGAAATGATGACCGCCAGCGGCAAAATGAAACTCTCGTACTGCCCCACCAACACCAAATAGACGAACATGACGACGATTAAGAAAATGTAGATCGCTAGACTGCCTTTGTTCGCCTCGTCATACGAAAGTCCCTGCCAACCTATCCCAAATCCCGGCGGCAGCGTCTCGGCAGCGACCTCCTGAATCGCCGAGATTGCTTCACCGCTGCTAGCCAGCGCCGGAGCTCCTGAATCGCGGCGGTCGTATACAGATTGTATCGGCTGATTTCATTCAGCCCCTGCTTCTTTCTTGATCTTCATGAACGCCGAATACGGAACCATTTCTCCCTTGTCGTTCTTAATGAACATATTGTCCAAGTCCTTGGGAAATCGTCGGAATTGCGGAGCGGATTGGACATACACTTTGTAAAACTGCCCAAACCGCACGAATCCTTGCTCCCATGTGCTGCCAACCACGATCGACAGATTGTCCATTGCGTCGCCGATAGTGACGCCTTTCTGCATCGCGACGTCGTTGTCGATCACGATTTCGTACTGCGGTAATTGCCGCAAAAAAAGTGAACAGACTCCTTTAATTCCTTTCGTTCCCCGAGGGCTTTCATAAACGTACCGTTGACTTCGCCGTCGCGTAGTCGCCGCTATTGGTTCGATCCAACAGATTTAAGCGCGGAGAAACCGCCCGCGTCGCCAAACCCAGGAACTGCCGGAGGTTCAAAGAACTCTCGAGCTTCACATTCGCGATTTTCCGCCTCTGCTCCTCCTCTAGTTCCTGAATGATCTGCTTCGAGGTAAGCTTGCGATCTGCCCAGGATTTCAAGTTGATAATGCACGTGCCTGCATTCGAGCCACGCCCTTCCGTTAACACCTCGTAGCCAGCCAACGACGAGACCGACGTTACCTCATCCAGATCCTTACAGATATCCGCTAACTCATGAGATTTGGAGTTAGTATACTCCAGCGTCGAGCCCGGCGGCGTTTGAATAATGCCATAAATAATCCCCTGGTCTTCCAACGGGATGAATCCTGAAGGCAGAATGCCGTTTACGAGCAAGATCCCTACGGCAAATCCACCGATTGTCAGCATCGTAGCCAACCGAAGCGTGATAATTCGGCTGAGCACCGCTGCATAGCCGCCGGTAATTTTCCCGATAGCCTTGTCAATCAACTGCAACGCCCACACCAGCGGACTGCGGCTTTTCCGATGCGGATCGTGCGGTTTGAGAAGCATGGCACAGAGAACCGGTGTCAGCGTCAGCGCCACCACTCCGGAAAGAATGATCGACATGGCCATCGTCAATCCAAACTGGCGGTAGAACACGCCGACTGGACCGGTCATGAAGGTGACCGGTACGAACACGGCCGTCATCACCATGGTAATTGCAATGATCGCGCCGCTGATCTCGTGCATTACCTCTTGCGTCGCCACGTAGGGCGAAAGATGTTTTGTATGCATCTTCTCATGCACCGCCTCGACGACCACGATAGCGTCATCCACAACCACGCCAATCGCCAACACCAACGCGAAGAGCGTAATAAGGTTGATCGACATGCCGAACAAGAGCATGAAGAAGAATGTCCCGATCAGCGATACGGGAACGGCCAGGGTTGGGATCAGCGTGGACCGAAAGTCGCCTAGGAACAGGAATACCACAAGCGACACCAAAACAAACGCCTCGAACAGCGTATGCAGTACCTGTTCGATGGAGGCTTCGAGAAAGTTGGACACGTCGTAACTAACTTCGTAGTCCATTCCTGGAGGAAAGGTGGACTCCTTAATCTCCTCCAGCTTCTCTTTGACCTTTTCAATAACCTCCGTTGCGTTCGAGCCGGGGGTCTGCTTCAAAACGATGGCCGCCGACGGGTTTCCGTCAATATCCGAGTACAAGTCGTAGAAGGATGATCCTAAAGTTACGGTAGCGACATCTTTCAGACGCAGAATTTCACCTTCGGGATTCGCACGCAGGATGATATTTTCGTACTGTTTGGGCTTGTCATATCTGCCGACCCAAGTCAGCACGTACTCGAATGTTTGTGAAGTTCTGCCAGTGGTTTGTCCCAAACGTCCAGGCGATCCGATCATGCTTTGTTCGGCCAAAGCCTCCATGACCTCTTCCGCGGAAATTCGATAGGGCGCATTCGGTCCAAGTCCAATTCGACGCATGGCATAGCGCGATTGCCAAGGATGTTCGCCGTACCAATGCCCTGAATCGCTTGATTTCCGGCAGTAGGTTAACGGTCGCATAGTTGTAGAGGAAATTTTGGTCAACATTTTTGATCCGTGCTGTAGACGTTCACATACATCAACATGCTCGACATGTTTTGGAGCACGATGATGCCTTCACGCTCGACAATTGGCGGCAACCGGTTCTTAACGATTTGAATTCGATTGTTGACGTTCAGCACGGCGACGTTGGGATCCGTACCTGGCTCGAACACGATCTGTATCGTGGCTTCGCCAGCACTTGTCGCGGCGGAGGTCATGTATCGCATGTCCTGCACGCCATTAATCGCTTGTTCGAGAATGACTAGGACCGAGTCGACAAGAACTTCCGCGCTCGCGCCTGGATAAGAAACAGCGACAATGACGCTGGGCGGGGCAACGGACGGGAACTGCGATATCGGGAGCGTTCGGATCGCCAGCCCACCTAGAAACAGAATGAGCAGCGAGACAACCATAGCCAAAGCTGGCCGGTGCAGAATTCGTGCAAACATGCGTTCGAGAGGTGTTTCTAGGTGTTAGAGAGGAGTACTCGATGTTACTCCGCATGAAATTTGAGGTTCGTTAGCGCCTTTTGAGGATCGAGGAATTCGTACTCAAGCTTGTCGCCATCACGAACTTGCCGGACTCCTTCGAGTACGATTCGATCGTTTACATTCAGACCGTCGGCAATGATGTAGATGTCATCCAGTTCGTTTTGAATAACGATCTCTCGTTGATGAGCGGCCCCGTGATGCTCGCCGAGTTGCTCGGAGTGCTCTTCAGGGGCGGTGTGCGGCTCTTCCACAGTCTGAGCTTGGTCGATATTGTGTGAATCGTGCGACTCGTTTCGCAACGCAACCGGATTGAGATGGAGATTGCCGGGAGTCTGTCCACGCAGCGTCGCCTCATGCGTCACTCCATGAGCGTCGTGCTCCGCTTCGTGGTTGGTGGCCGAAGCGGCGTCACCAACGACATAGGCGTACTTTTTGGCGAGGATTTCAAATGTCGCTCGCTGGGGAATCACTAGTGCGTCCTTAACGACTCGACTGAGCAGCACGGTACCTGTTTGTCCGTGTCGCAACAGGCCATCGGGATTGGGGAAATCGGCGCGGAAAGCTATGTTGCCTGTTTCATTGTTAAAGTTTGCTTCGATTGCGCCGATCTTGCCCACGTGCGAGAATTTCGTCCCGTTCGCCAACACGAGTTCGACCGTCAGATCACCCTTTTCTTTGTTGGCTTGATATGCGAGATAACTGGACTCGGGCATGTTGAAGTAGACCCACATGACGCTGTTGTCCGACAAAGTAGTCAGCATGTCTCCTTCGGCAATGAGACTGCCTTGTTGGTGGTGCTGCCGGTCGATAATCCCGTCAAACGGCGCTTTGATCGTGGTAAAATTCAACTCGGCTTGAGCGAGTGCTAGTTTCGCCTTGGCCTTTTCTAGCTTGGCTTTGGCCAAGGCCACTTCGGGTTTCGATACAACATTGCGCTGCAGCAGCCTTTGGGTGTTGTCGAACTCAATCTGGGCGAGTTCCACTTCCGCCTCTTCCGCCTGTAGCTTCGCCTGATAGAGCGTCGGGAGAATGGTGAACATCGTCTCCCCTTGGTGAACGGATTGCCCTTCTTTCACTGGAATCGCTTCGAGATATCCATCTTCGAGAGCACAAACGTCGATATGCCGACATGAGTGAATTTGACAGACATACTGTTGCGTGATAACGACGTCCTTCACCACCGGACTCGTGACCACGACCTTATGCTCGGCCTCGTGATGCTTCTCCGCGCGATGCTGGCAACCGGAGAGTAGCAAGAATGCGAGAGTCGCAACGGCGAGAAAATTCGATGAGATACGGTAGGCGGTATGAGACATTTCTGGACCTTAATTCACCTTCAACGGATTCCGCGTGATGCTGAACGATATGTAATCTTGCGAGACTCTCTTTCGCTCTCATCGTGTTTCTGGGAACCGCCGCGGAAGGAATGAGTTTCACGGAATCGAACTTGGCCAGTGACAATCGAGAATTCACGAAACGAACGTCATGTATTGTTCGATAATAGGAGGTCGCTGGCTAGACGCATTTTGATTACAAAACCGATAGCAAAGCATCGATGCGTCCAGCATCCTGCGACTTCGGCAGGCTATCCGTTGGCCGACTTGGTTCGGCCAGAGGGCAACATGTATCCGCGAATATGACCGAGAGATCGTCGCAGCGTTTCACGAACGATCGGATGCTGCATTGCTCGCGAGAAGGGCTGATGCTCAGTGGTTTGAATGACGCGGCGGGATCGCAACTGGTTACCACTCGAAATCGCCGGGGATATCCAAGTCATTCAGCAGATCCATAAGCGACCGGTCCCAAACGTCGGACTTCGTTCGCCTTGGCATTGACTGGGATAAGGCCAAGTCGGCCAGGTTGGCGATTGTGGGATCGTTCTGCCGCAACGATGAGCTGTTGGGATTTGCCGTCGGCGTTGGCGAGTTGGTTACGGCAGCTTGCTGCTCGTCTTCACCTTCCCCACCGGCACGTTGGTTCAGATAGTTGATGACCAATAGCGCATCAATCGGCGATACTTGATTGTCGCCGTTCACATCCAGGAAGAATTGGACGGGCTCGGTCGGTGGTGGCAGTTCGCCGGCTCCGGTGAGGTTCAAATAGTTGATGACCACAAGGACGTCGGTGGGCGAGATGTCGCCGAGCGAATCGTTGTTCACGTTCAGACGATTCACTTCGTTTTGCCACGGGCTAACGTTGGCGGCAATTTGCAACTCGAAGAGGCTCACGCCGCTGGCGGCGGGTGAGCCGTTGTCCGTGGCAATCACTTGCAGCGCCAAGCTGCCGTCCGTTCCGACGGCGGGGAATCCGGAAAGTTTGCCAGAGAGCGGATCGAACGTCAGCCACGCGGGCAACTCGCTGCCATCGGCTTGCTTCACGGACAAAGCCAATGCGTCTCCGTCTTCGTCCGTAAACGTGTTGGCCGGAATTGTGAACTCGAACGGCCGATATTGCGTTGCCGGCTGATCCACGAGCGGCGTTTGCACGGTCGGCGGATCATTCACATTGGTTACTTCGATGCCGATGGTCGCTGTTACGGAAAGTCCGCCCGCGTCCGTTGCCGTGATGACCACCGACAGTTGCGGCTCGGCCTCGAAGTCCAGCGACTGTCCCGACTTCAGCTTGAGCTGATTGCCCGCGATCTCGAACCGAGCATCGTCGACGGTGAACGTGTGGCTGTCGCCGCTGTCAGGATCGGCGGCCGTAAGTTGCCCGATGATGGCGCCCGCCGCATTCTCGCTGACAACTCGGTTACTGAGGACTACGTCGGTTGGCGCTAAGTTGCCGCCGATCACTTCGATTTGGAAGGTGCGAGAGGCGCCGCGGCTGGGCGAGCCGTCGTCGCGGGCGACGACCGTGATGGAGTGCAAGCCGATTTGTTCCGCGGTTGGCGTCCGGCGATATCACCCGAGAACGGACCAATCGACTCCCGATGGGGCGTCGGCAGCGAGCGAGTACTGGAGGAACTGGGCCGGCAGATCGAACTGGTCGCGGCGGCGGTCACGGTGAACGCTTGGCCCGCGCGGACGGTCGCGTTCGGTAGTTCGGCGAGCAAAGGCGAACTGTTCAGTTCATTGACGTTGATCGAGAACACGACGGTCTGCGACTGCGCGGACTCCGTCGTCGGTTACTCGAACGGTGAACTGAAATTCGCCGCCGCCCTGTGATTCGTTCGGCGTCCAACCAAATACGCCGGTTGACGCATCGAGCGACGCCCCGCTAGGTACATTGCCAACGAATACGTAGCTGAGCGTGCCACCTTCCGGATCGGTAGCTTCGATTTGAAAACTGAGTTCGACGCCTTCCGTCGCGGTCGTGTCCAAAACCTGTGAGATCGTCGGAGCGTCGTTGTGTTCGTCGACCGTCACCTGGAACGGTCGCGTGGTCGTGCGGTTGGGCGTGCCGTCGTCGGTCGCTTGAACCGTGATTTGATAGACGCCGGGAGACTGGGCTTCGAGCGGCGTCAATTGACCACAGTCGCCGGGCCGATCGAAGCTCCGGACGATGCTCCCGCACCCAGCGAATAGGTGATGGCATCGCCCTCGGGATCGGTCGCGTTCACGGTGATACTCAGCGTCGCGCCATCCTCGACCGAGCGATCGGATACGGGCAGCGCGGGCGGATCGTTCACTTCGTTGGCCGTGATGGTCAATGTCGTCGTGGCCGTAAGGGCGGGCGAGCCGTTGTCGGTCGCTCGCACGGCGATGTGATAGACGCCCGGCGCTTGGCTTTCGGTCGGAGTCCAGCGGAACATGCCCGTTGCCGAATCGATCGCAGCCCGGCCGGCGCTCCGGGTCCGAGGCTGTAGGTGAGCGTGTCGCCGTCCGGATCATTGGCCGCTAGGTTGACGACGAGTTCGGTTCCTTCATCCACGGATACGGCGTCCGGCGCGATCGAGTGCGTTTGATTGGCGGCGATGAAGTTGCCACCCGCTTGGCCATCGCCGTCGCCATCGAGCCGCAAACCGGCGAGGTCGTGAATCGTCGAATCGGCGTGAACGACGAGCTCGTATCGACCGGCTTCGAGCGAAACGCCGGGCGTGGTCACGTGCAACACCACCAGAAGCTCGCCGGCTTGGTATTCCGGGTCCACACCGAGTGGCACGTCGTCCGCGTCACCCAGAAGTCCGTTGGGGCCGGCTTCACGTAGCTCGTAGTTCGCCGGCGCGTTGGCGTCGATTGGATCGACCGCTTCGCTGAACAACACATGGATCGCCGGCCCTTGCGGCGTGGTCACGGCCGTGGCGCTCACGACGGTCGGCGGAGTGTCGTCCAAAGTCGAGCCGAGAAACTCGTAGGCCCCGATGTCCGCGAATGTCGGAGCGAATGTAAACTCCTGCGAGGTCGCGCGGTTCAGCTCGGCGCGTCCGTCGTAGCTGGAAAGCGTCGCCGTGCCGTCGCCGCGCCCGACGCCGATGGTTGGCGTGAGTCCCGCATTGCCCGCGCCGTAATGGAAGTCGAACCGGCCATCGTCATAGAGCGTGATGCCGAATAGGGCCGGACCGCCGGTCGCCGCGACCGTCGCGTCCCACACAATCGTGACCTCACCGACTGTCGAATCATCAACGTAGATGTCGTTGCCATCGCCATACGTGAAAAGATCGTCCCACAGCGGCGCGATGCGGACGTTGTCGCCGAGCGCACCGGCATCATTAAAATCGTCACCAGTCCATCCGCTGCCAGCGAAATGCAAAAAGCCTTCGGTCGAGACCTCGACCGACGAATAATCGTTTCCGAACAGCGGGAAATCAAACGGCAAGTTCAACGTCCACGCGTCGTTGTCGCTTTGCCAACCTTGGGCGACGCCGCCGTGCGGCGAATCGAAAAGCGACGCCACAATCGGCTGCTCTTGGTAGTCGGCGGGCCCGAGATTCGGGCTGCCCGGATCGTCGACGCGAGCTTGGCCGGCCAGATCCAACGCAGGGGCGGCGTTCGCGTTGCCGCGATCAATGGCTGGCGAACTCTTAGCCAAATGGAAATTGTCGTCTAGGCCGCCATCGGTTTGTGTCGCTGGGTCGAAACCGAAAACGTTATCGGCGCCGTTGCGGTCGATGAACAACGGGTCGCCCGTGGCCGAGTTCGCATCTTGCGACGTGGCGGATTGCCAATCGACCAAGGCTGCGGTGGCCGCGCCGTTCCAAAAGCCGACAACCGCATTGATGTCGGCACCTTGGTGGAACAAGTTGTAGTCGCTCGAGAAACCCGTTTGGCTGTCGTCGGCAACATGGATTGCGGCGCCGGATTCGACCCACAGAATGTTGTTGGCCAGTTGCACGTTTTCCGATTGATCTTGGATCCGCACCGCATCGCCGACAGCCTGAAAGACCGTGTTGCTGGCGATGGTCGCACGGAAGGCATTGCCAATAAGTAGCCCGAAGTTGGCGTTGTCGTAAACGAGATTGCTCTCAATCGTCGGTTCGGGCGAATACGAACCATACGGTGTGGCTTGGATACCGATCGAATTCGAGTACACCAGGTTGCGGCGAATGGTGGCTTCGGATGCCGAGTCCCAGACACCGATCTGATTGTTGAACACTCGATTCTGTTCGACCGTGCCGCCAAAATCGATGCGAATGGCAAAGTGGTTGTCGTACAGCGTGTTGTCGCGAGCCACTGCGTCGCTGAGCATCAGAGCGGCGTCACCGACTTGACCGGCGTCGGTGCCCCGATGTCCGTACAGCGTGTTGCCAATGACGAGCGTGCCTTGGCGAGCGTCGATACCGCGATGCGCGTTGTCATGCACCGTGTTGCCGCTCACGACATTGCCCGCGTCGTCGCCCGAGTCCTCCGCAACAATACCGGTTTGGTTGCCAAACACTTCGTTGTTCGCGATGGTCATCGCGTCCCCGGCGATTCGGATGCCCGGCCGAGAAGAACGAGTCCTGCGCGTGTGGTCGTGGACGCGATTGTTCTCGATCACCGCCCGGTCGTTGGTCGCTTCGAGCAACACGCCGTATTGCTCGTTGGCGAAGATGCGATTGTTTCGCAAGACGAGGCCGTCCGAGTCGGAACCGTCGGCCGCGAAGACGCCACGTTGCCCGCCGGTGATGGCCAGATTCGCGAGCGTGATGTCGTCAGCATTCTCCAAAACAAACGCATCGCCAACGAGCGCCGCGTCGGGATTGCCGCCTTGATGCGTAGGCAAGTTTCGCCGGTCGAACGTGGCCGCGTGGCCAGTCGCCGTCGGACCTTGAATCGTGACGCCGCTGTCGTTGGCCGTGATCCGAATGTCGTCGGGCAAGACATACAAACCGGTGTCGACGACATACACGATGTCGCCCGCTTCGAGGTCGTAGGCTCGCAGCAGCGCCACCACGCTTGCCATTGGCTGATCCGGCGTCTTCCCACCTGGCGGTTATCTCCGGCGGCGGTTGTGTATTCGTTGTCAGCGAAGTCGCTGTCGGTCGCGATGATGACGTAGAAACTCTGTCCTCCGTTGGTGACCAGAAACGGAGATCGGTCGTATCGCTAGCCCCGGTCGACGCGTTTGCTCGCAGCAGCGCCGTATTGCCGTTGGTCATTTGCGACGCGGCGACGGTCAGGCAAACGGTAGCTGACCCGATGAATCGACCGGCAAGTCGGCGGCAAGCGATTGCCAAGTCGTGCCGTTGTCGATCGATACTTCGAGATCCACGGTAACCGGATCGGCGCGCCGGTTGAGCAAGCCATGTGACTTGGTAGGTCGAACCCGCCTCAAATTTCTCATAGCCATTCGGCGACAGAATCTGGACGCTCGGTTCGGGCGTCGTAGTAATGGCCAGCGGCGTATTGCCAAAGGCGCTAAGATTCGCGGCAGCCGTTCGGTGTTGGCTCACTGGTAAACGGGGCGTTCGGATCGGCTCGGTCGATCGCCGGCGAACTGGCTGTCAGTCGGAAGTCGTCGGCGTTGATGTCCAAAGACAGGGATCGGCAGTAAGGCTGTGAATGTCGTGGCCAAGTTCAGAAGGCCAGTCCAGGCGATCGGTGTAGCTGTTAGCCAACCCAGTCGGCCAGCTTACCCGCGCCCGGTAATTTGAAACAGGTTATAGTCGCTGACAAAAGTTGGACTCGCTTCCAAGCTGGACCGAAATCGCGGTCCCGTCGCCGACCGAAATGATGTTGTTTCGCAGGTTCGTCGCTTCGGAAGACAAACCAACGACGATTCCGTCAGCCACGGACTCGACAATCGTGTTGAATTCGACTCGCCCTTGCTCGCGGAAAACGTTCAGTTCGACGGCGGTCGTCGTCTGGTCGTGAACGCGACGTTATGCGATCTCGCCGCGAAACCATTCGATCCGTGCGAATACCGACGTCGTTGGAATGGATGCGATTGCCGATCGCTTGGCCCTCGCGATCCAGATACACGCCGACGGCATTCAGGTACGAATCGTTGTTTTCGACCAGCGTATCGCTCTCGGCGAAGACGCCAAAATCGTTGTCGTAGACCTGATTGTTAGCGATCGTGCCGGCCGAGAACGAACTGATTCCGCGACTGCCGCCGCCGTAACCACGTTGACCGTGGACGACATTGTTCGTGACCAACACGTTTTCCTGCAAGCGAATGCCGACTTCAAGATTGCCGAAGACTTGGTTGTCCTCCACACGCAGCCAATCGGCCGACGGCGCGGTTTCAAAGAACCCGAGGCGGTACATCGCGTCGATGCCGATCTCTTCGTTGTGGATCGTGTTGCCAGACACGATCGTGCGCGGCGCCACAGGCTCGGATGCCAAACGCGAACGTGCCGGCGGCGTTGTCGTGAACCGTGTTGTCAATGATGCGGGCGTCGGCGTGAGCGGCTTCGCCAGCCGCTCCCATGTCGATGCCGCCACTGTTGTTGCCGAAGACGATGTTGTTGGCGATCGTGACTTGATCGCTGGTCGCCGCGTCGTCGAAAAGATTCCAATTGCGCGCCCGTGATCGACAAATGGGAAATCGTCACGCCATCCGCGTCATTCAGTTCAGGAACGTAGCTGCCGTTCGAGATGTTCCCGCGATCGAACGTGGCAGGTCTTACCGTCCGTCGGACCTTGAATCGTGACGCCGCGTCGTTGGCCGTGATCACAATGTTGCGAGGCGTTTGATAGACGCCGGTATCAATGTGAACGACGTCGCCGGGGCCGAGGTCGTAGGCGTCCAACAACGCCGCGAGACTCGCCATCGGGCGATCGGGCGACTTGCCGCTCAGCGCATCATCACCCGCGGCCGTCGTGTATTGGTTGTCGGACAAATCCGAGTCGCCAGCGATGTTCACATAGTAGTTGTCGCCCGCCGCCGCGATCAGAAAAGCAGTGTCCGATTCATCGCGAGGAGCGAGCCCGATATCCGTCGACACGCCTTGCCGATCTGCCGTCGGTCTGCATGTCCGCGGAATCGTCCAATCGAACTGGCCGGCGCCCGTAGAGATCGACCGCTTGGTTGGTCACGATGTCCGTCAGCGGGTGCTGCCCGTTATCCAGCGACGCTTCGATCACGAAACGTGGATCGGCGACGCCAGCGAGATTAACGGCGGAGACTTCGATCGCCGAGAGCACGGCGTTGAAGCTGCTCTCATTCGCCCGCCATATCGACAACACGATGCCTTGACCGCCGGTCGCAGTGACTGTGGTTAAGCGAGATCGCCTTGCCAGCCGCTCCCGTGATCGCCGAAAGGATCCACATCGTCGCCGACCAACGCGCCTTGCAGCGAAACGTCGATCAACCGTTGCCCGAGTTCCGTCAGCCACGGCTCGAACAGATGTAGACGAACGTTGTAGACGCCATCGGCTACCGGCAAGTGATAACCGATCGTCGGCTCCTCTTGATACTGTTGATAAACCGTCGCTGGAGGCGTGGCGGTGACGCCGCTCGTGTCGATCGCGTCTTCGGTGCTGGCGGCGGATGACTGCCGAGCCGTTCGATAGGCGTCGTCGAGCCAGTCGCCGATCGCTTTGCCGCCGACGTTCATCCGCAACACGGCGCGCCCGAGCGGTCACGCCTTGACTGGTCCACAGGATCGGCACGGTCGATCGGCTTCCAGCTTCTGGCCGCCATTCGGCGACAAGACTTGAACCTGCTGCGCGACGCTGGTTGTCGCCTGTCGCGTGTTGCCGTCGCTTGCTGATATTGGCGGCCGCCGTTCGGCGCTGGCTCGGCAAAGTAGTACGTGCTCGGATCAGCACGATCAATGGCGGAGTGACGAAGCGAGCAGGTGGAAGTCGTCGTCGCCGCCCGCATCACCCGCGACGGCGACTGGCGTCATCGCGCCCGGCCACGATTGTTTCGCCAGGAAGGCCCGCCAGCGTGACGGTGATCGTATCGCTGCTGGCGGTGAAGACGCCCAGATTCAGGCCGCTGGGCGCGGCACTGCGTTGATCAAACCACGGAGCTCGATGATCTGTTCGCCTTCTTTGACCAAATAGCGAACGTCGTAGTACGAGCTATCGAGCACCGGCCACGACGCTCGCAGCCCGTACTGCTGTCCGGGCGTGAGATTGTCGAACGTCCAGGTCGCGGTCTCCGTCGAGTCGCCGCTGTCGAGCGTCGCGAAACTCGCTTGTAGCCACGACGCGGGGCCGGAGAAACGTGAATCGCTGTCGTCGATCGTCACGCCGTCGATCGTTACGGAGTCCACGGCATACGAGTCCCAACGCGAGCCGTCGATGGTCACCACAATGTCCCCGGTTCCGTCTCGTCCGCCGTGAACTCGATATAGCCGGCCCCGTCAAACGAGCTGCTGTCTGTCACGCTCACGGCCGCGCCGCTGCCGATCGAAATGCTGTAGTTCCCGCCGCTCCAGTTGGCATTCTGCGGAGTCGACGCCGTGAATTCAGCGCGATACGGTTGGCCGGCCACAACGGCATATCCGGGCAATGTCCACGTCGCGGTTGTGTTGTCGTCGCCGTAAGCCTTCAACGGGAACGAGCCGCCTTCGGCCGACGTGGTGCCCATCCGCTCGTCGTGGCGAATGCGGCGTCGCCCGACGCCACTTGTCGTTCAGGACCGATCGGCGTCAGCAGTAGCCACACCAAGTCGTCCGTGCCGTTGGGATCGACGAATTGCGGGTCGGCGGCCACGCTGTTTGTGTCGCGAGCCAACGCGGTGGACCAATCCAAACAGCGTCACGTACTCGGCGTTGTTGAACGAGCCGACTTTGCCGCCGCCGGTGATATTGAACAAGTTGTAGTCGCTGACAAAACCTTGTTGGCTGTCCGCATCCACGACGATTGCGCGGCCGGCGTCGACTTGCAAGATATTGTTTCGCAGCAACGCATCGCTGGAGGCGGTGTTCACGCGAATCGCGTCCGCCGACGAAGCCGACACCGTGTTGTTCTCGATATGATTGCCAACGGTCAGATTCGACAACTCGATGCCGACGACAGCGTTGTCGTAGATCAAGTTCTGAGCGATGCGGCCTCGGAAGCTGGAGTCAAACGTGCGAACGCCGGTGTCATTCGCATAAACGCGATTACCAACGGCTTCGGCGTCCCGGTTCACTTGCACGCCGACTTCGTTTTGAAAGACACGGTTCGATTCCGCCCGAGCGTCGCCTCCGGCGCTGATGCCGACTCGGTTATTGCGGACCGTATTGCCGCGAATGATTCCCGCGTCGAACGATTCGATGCCCGTGCCGTCGCGCTGGCCATAGACCGTGTTGCCCTCGACCAACACGTTGTTTTGCAGGCGAATTCCCACGTCACGGTTGTCGAACACGCGGTTGTTCACGACTTGCAGCCAGTCGTCGAGCGGCGCGACTTCAAAGAAGCCGAAGTTGTAGTTGGCGACGATGCCTTCGTCTTCGCTAAATACCGTGTTGTTGGCAACTAGCGTGCGGACGCCAATGGCCTGGATGCCAAAAGCGAAACTGCCTTGGCGATTTGTCGTGAAGGATGTTGTCGACGATTCGCACGTCGGTATGCTCGGCCGACGTGTTGCTGCCCATGTTAATTCCGCCGCTGTAGTTGCCGTAAACCTCGTTGTTGGCGATCGTCACGGCGTGGCTTGGCGTCTCATCATCGAAGTACGCCGAACTCGCCGCCAGTGATGTGCAGGTGCGAGATCGTCAGGTTGCTGACGCCGCTCAACGAAAACGCATGGCTGCCGCTGGAAGTGTTTCCGCGATCGATCACGGCGGCTTTACCCGCGTCGATCGGACCTTGAATGATGACGCCATCGTGCAACGACGTGAGCTCGATATTCGTGGTGCTGTCGCAATGCCCGGCGTCGACGAAGATGATGTCGCCGGCGCGAACGTGACGCCGCTATTAAGAAGCGTTTGAATCGAATCCACCGTGGCCGGCGTCAGGCCATCGTTGCCGTCGCCGGCGGCCGTCGTTATTACTGGTTATCGCTGAAATCCGAGTCGCCGACGACGTTCACATAATAGGCGGCGATCGGTTCGATAATCTCGATCGGTTGGCTAATGAAGTCGGCCGTTGCGTCGCTGCGAGTTATGCGAACCGCGTATTCGCCGGGAGCGATCGAGTTGGTTACCGTCCCGGCTGCCGTCGTTCGCCGTGTCGGCGGCGATCGTCTCGGCGACCAAGGCCGATCCGTCTCGGTCTTGAACGAGTTGAATCGACCGTGCCAAGCGCATCATGGCTGCGCCAGCGAGAATCGTCACGGTGCGTTCGATCGGCCAACTCTCTCGCCGCCATTGGGCGAAACAGCGTTACATAACTGGCCGGAGCTTTTCGATGGCTGTTCCGAGTTTCCAAACGCTACAGGTTGACGAAGCCACGTTCGGCGGCTGTCTCATTCGCGAATGGCGAGAGTTGCCATCGCCGCGGTCGAGCAGCGGGCTGGTCGCGGCATCGTTGGTGTAGCTGCCTACGAGAAACACCGGCAAGCCGCTCGTAGCGCGAGCACAGGCGCGAAAAACCGCCGTGGCTTTGCCGGACGAACTTTGAATGTGGAAATCGTCATCGCTTCCATCGCCGGCGGCCGCGGCGAGGATGCCATCGGCGCCCGTCCGCATCCACGAACAACGGATCGCCCGCGACGCTCGAAAGGTCGTTTCCGCTGGCGTTGCAGCATGCGGCCAGCTCTCGATCGCTGTTCTGCCTTGGCACGGCCAGCTCCTCCAGTTCCGGTCGCGTGCAAGAGGTTGAAGTCGCTAGCGAAATCGATCTGGCTGTCGGCCGCGACGCTGATGCCAACTCCTTGTTCGACCCACACAATGTTGTCGCGCAGCGTGACGCCTTCCGAGTAATCCGAGACGACGACGCCATTGCCAGCCGCTTGATAGATCGTGTTGTTCTTCAACGTCGCTCCCGGATCCGGCATCGTACAGCACGATTGCCACACGCCGAGCTGTTCGCATAAATGACGTTGTTGCAGATCGTGCCCTCGAACCCCGAGTTGTAGAAATACACACCGCCGGTCTGAATGCCGGTCACGTTCAGATAGACCACGTTCCGTTCGAGCGTGCTGTTCGAGCCCGTGTCGCCGTGCCGATGGTGTTGCCATAGACGCACGATTTTCCGAGACCACATAGCATCAGAGCGGGGGTGTTGAGGATTCCAATCGCGTTTCCCGTGACGATGTTTCGCCGAGCTGCCCGCTTCTGTGAGAAAAATGCCGGCCCGTGTCCGAGCCGACGTCCCGAGACGACATTTTCCCGCCACGGTAATCGGACCGAACGCTGATGCCATTCCCCGCGTTGTTCGCCACGACGTTGCCTCGCCCAAGCGAAAGATCGGCGTTGCCGACGCGAGGTCGTTCCCGAATTGTGCGTCGATCAAAGTGCGCGGCCCGCGTTCTGCCGCACGACGTTCGCTTCCAAAACCACCGACCGCGGCTGTTCGAGCCGGATGCCGTCCCCTTGATTGTGGAGATCAGACTGTCGGCGATTCGCGAGATTTGATTAAGAGATACCGCAATGCCGCGGCCGCCGTTGCCAGTCACTTCAAGGTGATCGAGCGTAGCGCCCGGTCGAACCGCCTTCGATCCGCACGCCATCGTCCGTCTGGCTGCGAATCACCAGATCGTCGGCCACCCAGATTCGTGCTGTCCTTGCCGACCTGCAAACCGGTGCTGCCGCCAATCAAGTTCAGATGCCGCACGGTCATCGAGTCCGCGTCGTCCAGTTCGATCATCGGTCCCGTAATCGACGGATGAGCGTAACAGGGCAATCGTCTCGCGGCTCGGATCGGCTGGACCTGTCAACGTAAAGCCTTCGTCATCGCCGCGCGTACCGCCGCCGGAAAGCACGATCGGCGCGTGCAGGCTGTAGTCGCCTTGATCGACGAACGGCGTGTGAGTCGGGCCGAGCGTGTAGGCTCGCAGCAGATTCACCGGACTCGCTTAGGCGTCGCTGGCGTCTTGCCCGGCACATATTTCGATTGCTACCGAATCCGCTCGTGAACTCGTCATTCGCCGAGCTGCCGTCGTTTACGTAGAACGTCGTCGTGTTCTCCGGCACCGCGAACGGCTCGCTTCCGCGATCGACAACCAGCGGCTGGCCGACCAACGACACCTGGATGCGCAGCCCGAACGTGCCGTAGTCGATGTTGTTGTTCGCCGGCGTCCACAGGAAACTGCCGTCGTCCGGCGTTGTCGCGGCAATCGTGGCGATCACCGCCGGGCCGTGTTCGCCGTCTCTGCAACAAGTCGATTCGCACGGCCGCTTCGGTCGCGTTGTCGAACGCTTCCCAACGAATCTCGTGCGGCTTGTCGCGTTCCCAGTCGACGTACAGATCCGGCGAGCGGAGCACGATCCGCGGCTGCGATACGCTGGCCACGTCCGACGCGGAACTGGCCAGTGCGCTGGGTCCGGCGCGGTGATTCCGGCATCACGCACACAAAGGCATGATCGAGATACGCGTCGTTGCTGTCGCCGGTCGTGCGAGTCGCGGTGAATACCAATCGGACGCTACGAGCGCCGGAAGGAATCATGTCCCGTTCGCCAACCAGCGACCAGCGATTCGTGGCTTGTGCGCCCGGTGGCCACGGCCCGTGCGTAGCTCGGCGTCGCCGGCGTCCAAAGACCAGTCGCAGCGTACCGCGATCCGTCCGGCTTCGCCGCACTGCGAATCCGGCCGCCAAACATAATCGTCAAGTCACCGCCGTCGAGCTGCCCGGCGGGGAATCCGCGGCGAGCAAGTCAACCGTTTGCTTGGCTTCGCCCACGGCGACGTTGCCGGCCGCGAAATAGCTGCTGCCATCGAAAGCCGCCGGAGCCGCCGATCGGACGCTTGCGGATTGACTTCCCAACCGGCAATTCCGTTCTCAAAACTCGGGTTCGTCAGCAGATTGGCGAAACCATGCTGGACGCTTTGATCCGTGCGAGGATCGCCCGCGTCAACCGTCGGACTCGTGAATCGCAACCCGGCCATAGCCGGCCCACGCTCAGGTCGCCGCGATGCCGATCGACGAATCGCGGCCGCGACAGCAGTTCACCGCGGTCGTGCCGATCGAATGCAGATCGAATCGGTCCATGTCGACTTGCCAATCCAAGATGTCGCGGAAGTCGGTGTTGTCGAAGTGGACCAGCTTTCCATTCGATCCGACATGCAGCGTGTTGTAGTCGCTGAAGAATCCGCTTTGGCTGTTCGCGCCAACAAACAGGCTGTAACCCAATTCGCTCTCCAAAGCACGTTGCCGCGCTCGACTTCGCGGCTGTTCTGCTCGATGCGAATGTTGTCGCCGATCGCCGAATAGTCGGTTGTCGACAATTTGGACATCACTGACGCCGGACGTCTGGATTCCGACGCTCATCGTGCCGGCGATGAAATTGTGAGCAACTAGTTGATGGCTGCGGGCGCGAATATTCGTGGCGTTGTCGAGGAACCGATTGAACTGCATCGTTCCGTCGAAGTCCGCGCCGACGGTGTTCGCTTCGATCACGTTGGCCATGTCGAGGCTGTCGCCGCCAAGCACGCCGCCGCCCGTCACTCCGGTCGTATTGTGGTGAATGTATTGGCCACGCATCCGCCCTTGATCGATTCGCACGCCGGTCGTGTTGTCCGTGATCTCGTTGGCTTCGGCCGCGCCCACATAGCCGACACCTTGCGTCGGTTCCGCCAAGTTGACGACAAGACCGATGACGCTGCCTGTGATGCGATTGCCGCTCAGCGTCGCGGCGGCTTCGTACCGCACGCCTTCCAATCCGCCGCCGATCGTGTTGTTGTCGATCGTGCCGGTGAACGATCGCCGCGATGTGCAACCGAGTCATCGTGTTGTTGCTGAAACGCCACGCTCGACGCGCTTGCCAATTTGAACAACAGCGAACTGATTACCGCTCATGGATATCCGTCGCGGCCGCCATTGCCAAGGGTTAAGTTGCTGGTGCGGTTTTGCTCCAACACCAAACGGTTCGTTCCGCCACACTAAGTTGGATCGCCGCCGTTTGGTTATCGACCAACTGCACATCATCGCCGCCATTCACTTCGACGCCGCCAAGCGTCGATTCGCGCCCGTAAACCGATCGGCGTTGGTGGCCGCGATCGAGCCGTCGATTGTCATCCGCTGCAACGTGACATCGGCGACGCCGTTGATCGTGACGTTGCCGACCAGCTTCGATCCGGGCGCGCCGATGATCGTCACGCCGGCATCCGCCGCGGCGATGGTCACGTTTTGCGTAATCTCGCCCGTCACGACGATGGCGTCGCCCAAATTGAAATCGAACGTGTCGAGCAACTCTTGCAAGGGTGCTGCCCGCTTCGCCGCTGGCCACCCGCACACTGCCGAAGGCGTCGGTAGATCGCCGCTTGCCAGGAACACCTCACTGCGATGGGCGTCGGCGTCATTTCCAAACCACCATCGGCTGACTGTTGCTGTCCACCGCGGCGACAATTGACAGCGGCAAACGCGTCCCGCCAGGTCTGCCCCTCGCCCCCGGCATCGCCCGCGATGCGTTCCACGAACGAAATCCCGTTCCAGACCTTGGTATACAACGCGACGTCATCACCCGCTCGGCCGGCGATCTGGTCGTCGGTCCAAAACAACTGCAGTCGATCGCCGCCGGGAAGCCAGCCGCGGCTGCGAAGCGCTTGCCCCGCGAGTTCAGAACACCGCCGCCGGTGTCCGAGCCAACTCAACCAGCTTGCCAATTGCCGTCGATAAAGCGAGCCGAATAGTCGTCGCCCGGCGTCTCCAAATCCGTGTCGGCTTGTTGCCAAGCGACGAACAGCTCGCCGTTGTGGTAAGCCAAAGTCGGCGCTGGCTGGCGGCGACCGTGCCGCTGATTCCGTTGCCCGAAACGCTTGCCGGCAAGCTGCTGCCAATCCGATCCGTCGAACTCGCGCAGATAGAACTGATCAATGCCGCCGATTGCCTGCGTCCAAGCCACGGCGATCTTCGTCCCGTCGGTGGCAACGGCAAGCTGCGAAACGTCGCTTGTCGCGGCCGAAACGCTGCCCGTTTCGCTGCCACCCAGGCCCACCCAGGTCGCGCCGTCGAACCGCCAGCACGCACGTTGATCACACCGTTGGCACGATCCATCCAAACGACAGGCGGACCAGCCGCCGTGTTGACGATTTGCGGACGAGTGGCCGAGCCACTGTCGCTGATTCCACCGGCCGATTGCGAGTCGCCAAGTGTAACCCAGTCGCCTTGCCCGCCGTCGGCCGCCGGATCCCAGGCAGCGGCAAACACGTCGATCCGGCGGTCGTGATCTCGGTCCAAGCAGCGATTGGTTTTCGCGGCCCGCGTCGACCGTGATGCTGGGATAACGCGACGAGGCCGGCGTGTTCGATACGCCGCCTTGTTCAACGCTGCCAGCAAGTTGCTGCCAGCCGCCAGCATCGTGCCGAGCGACGTAGACTTCAAATTGCCAGAGCGGCCGTCGGACCAAGTGACGAAGCGAGCGTCGCCGTTCGTCGCAATCGCTGGATCGAACGACACCGCGGGATCGCCGCTGACTCCCAGCTCGTCGTCGTCGCTGCCCAAGCCACTCCAGCAGCGTCCTCGCCGATTCGGTCACTCGGCAGCGACGGTCCAGCCAGCACCAACGGAATGCCCGGCAGCAAAGCCAGCGGCGCGCGGTCGGCATCGGCGGCGTGAAATCGTTCGGCGTCGCCCCGTCGCCCGTCCCGAAATCGACCAGATCGCTGCCGCCGGAGCCCGCGTCGATCGAATCATCGCCGGCTTCGCCAAACAGCAGATCGTTTCCTCCGCCGCCAAACAGTTGATCTGTCCCGAGCCAACTTCATCTGCGTTCGTGCCGAAGTCACCGTACACATAGTCGACGGCATTGTCATCGCCCGCGCCCAGTCTGCGAATGACCGTATAGCACATCGTGATCGGCGCCGCCCAGCGCTTACGTCGCCCCGCTCCGCCTTCGATGGTATCGTCGCCCGACTCGCCGTGCAGAATATCGTCGCCCGACCCGCCGTCGATCGAGTCATTGCCCGCTCGACCAAACACGATGTCCCAACCTGCTCCGGCCAGAATCACATCCGCGCCGTCGTCCGACCCGTAAATCGTGTCGTCGCCGTCGCCGCCTTCCAACCGATCGCCGTTGCCTCCGCCGCCAAAGATCGTGTCGTCACCCGCGCCGCCCAAAACGATGTCGGTTCCCGTTCCGCCGTCCAGATAATCGTGGCCGTCGCCGCCGTCGATTGTGTCGTCGCCGCCCAGCCCAGATGCGATCGTCGCCCGACTCGCCGTGCAGCAAATCATCGCCGAGATGCGAGCCGTAGATCTCGTCGTTGCCCGCGCCCCGCCGAAAATCGTCGCCCAGATCCAGCCCCGCGAACAGCCAGTCGTTGCCTTCGCCGCCGACGATGTAGTCGCTGCCGAGCCCGCTGTCGACACGATCGTCTCCCGCAGCCGGCGTCGATATAGTCCGCTCCGCCCAGCCCCAAATCTGATCGTTGCCCGCTCCGCCGTAAATGTGATCGCCGAAGTACGTCGTGTCGAAGAAATCCGGGTCGGTCGCTCCGCCGCCGTCGGTTCGACCAAAACATCGTCCCCTTCGTCGCCGCGCTCGCTGCCAGACAGCCCCCGCGATCAAGTAGTCGTTGCCCAAACCGCCGAACAACCGGTCCTCGCCGTCGCCACCGTCGAGGTAATCGTCGCCGGCCTTGCCGGATAGCTCGTCATTGCCCGCTTCGCCCAACAGCCAATCGGCGTCGTCGCCGCCGTCGAGCCGATCGTCTCCGTCGCCGCCATAGATGCGGTCTTCGCCAGAGTCGCCGAAAGCCTGATCCAGTCCCGCTCCGGCGTAAATCAGATCCGAATCGGCGCCCTGCATCAAGTAATGTCGTCCCCTTCGCCCGCGACCAACGTATCGTTGCCGGCGTCGCCATACAGCGAATCATCGCCTCGGTCACCCCAGACACGATCATCGCCGTCGCCGCCGTGAACCTCATCGTTGCCGAGCTGCCCGTACAGCAAGTCGTCGCCGCCATCGCCGTAGATCACGTCGCCCGCCGCTTCCGTCATCGCCGACGCAATTCATCCGATGGCCAAACACGCGGTCGATTCCCTCGCCGCCGCCGTGCAACTCGTCCGCGCCTGCCCTTCGATCAGGTCGTCGCCGTCGTCGCCAAAAATGCGATCGGGCGGCCGTCGTCGCTGCCCGATTCTGTCGACCGGAAGCAAGCGATCATTTCCCGAGTCGCCGTTAATGCGATCGACGCCCTCGTTGCCTTCGACCACGTCATCGCCCGCGCCGGCGAAGATCATTGTCGTCGCCCAAGCCGCCGAAGATCAAGTCGTCGCCGCCGTTGCCGCTGAGCGTATCGGCGCTTCGATTGCCCAAAAATCGTATCGCTGCCTTCGCCGCCTTCGATCGAATCGTCGCCACCTTGTCCTTCCAGATGATCGTTGCCATCGTCGCCACGCAGGATGTCACCGACGTTGTCGTCGTTTTGGCCAGTGTGGTCGTAGCCAAAGATCCATTCGTCGCCCCCACTACACGCGCTCATCTCGTCCCGGCCGCTTGGCCAATCATGAAGTCCGGCCCCTGATCACCACCCAGCAGCATCCGATCGTCGCCGCTGCCCCCTTCCATCCGTGAACCGGTCAAGCGTTTGGGGCCGCCCGCCGCCAACGGAAAGAGCTTGCCGTCGCCGCCGATCAAGAAGTCATTGTCCGCGCTCGCCTCGCAAAATGTCGGGCCCATCGCTCGGATTGTCACCCGACGCGCGGGACCAGCCACCAAGCGGTCCTCGCCATCGCCACCTTCCAGCAAGTCTTCGTCGCGGCCGCCGTCCAGCCGATCGGGCCACTTGCCGCCGTACAGTAAATCGTTACCTTCGCCGCCGTCCAGCAAGTCGTAGCCGATCGAATCGCTGCCGATGAATCGCGGCAAACCATCACCGCTGCGGCCGCCGTAAATCTCGTCGTTGCCCGGTCCGCCGTACAACGCGTCGTTGCCATCGCCGGCCGCTTCGTAATCCGTGGCCAAGGCGCGACAGATGGGTCGTCTGCCTTCCGCCCCGAATCACATCCGCGCCGATGCCGCCGTACAGAAAGTCGCCGCTCTTGCCGCCGTAGATCAGATCGTCTCCGGCATCGCCGTGAACCGTGTCGACACCCGACTTCTCGCCGCGCAGATCGTCGCCGCGAAGCATGTCGTTGTCCGCGCCGCCGAAGATCGTGTCGTCGCCCTCGTCGCCCAAGATGAAATCTTCGCCGACGCCGCCATGAATCGTGTCGTTGCCCGGCCCCGCATCGATGTAGTCGCTCTCGCGAGAAACGATGTACGTGGCCACGAAATCGGGCCCGCCTCGCAACATATCATCGCCGGCGAAACCGTAGATCGTGTCTTCGCCGCGGCCGCCGTCGATCGTGTCGACGCCGGGCGAACCGAGCAACTCGTCATCGCCGTCGCCGCCCAGCAGCGTGTTCTGCTCGGCGTCGCGACTGGGCGGCACTAAAAAGAAGCCGCCGAAGTCCTCGGCGAACTGCTCGTCCAAATTATCGTCGCCGTCTCCGCCGTCCAGCGTATCGTCGCCGTAGTCACCGAACAGCATGTCATCGCCGCCTTCGCCGTACAGCCGATCATTTCCGGCGAAACCGCGCAGCGTATCGTTACCCAAGCCGCCGTAGAGGATGTCGTCGTAAGGCGTTCCCGACAGCACATCGTCGCCCGCGAAGCCGTACATCGTGACCGGCACATTCAACGACTCGTCCAACACAATCTGATCGGAACGGCTCGAACCGAGGAACACGATTCGCGTGACGCCGTCCGCAGCCACCGTCGCGCGATTCGGATATCGCACCATCTCGCGGCGCTCGTCAACAACATCCTTTTCACAACCGTCGAGACAGCCGCTTTTTTGGATCTTCTCCGCGACGACTTCCTCGTTCAAAAAGTCGGCGCCGTCGATGATATACGTGTTGTTTTCCAGGCTGACACTCAGCGACGCGGCTCGATCATCCGCTTGATCGACCAAATCGTAAGCCGGGTCGATCGTAAACTGGCTGCTTCCCAAAATCGTCGGCGTTCCATCGATCGCGATCCGCACCGACCGCGCGTCAGCCAAATCGGCGACGCCATCGTATCCGGGAACCGGAATGAATTGTCCGCCGATCGTCGTGCCGATCTTTGGCGACAGCCCGGTGTTGCCCGGCCCGTAATCAAACTGCACTTGCCCGTCGTAATAGATCCGCGCGGCAACCTGCACGTCGCTGCCGTCCGCCTTGTTCGTGGCGTCCCAGCGGATCGTGTAGTAAGCCGGCACGTACGCTTCGGTGTTAACAATCAGTTCCTCGCCCGTGATCGGCATTCGAAAACGCCGGTCGAACGAGACCGCAACTCGATTATCGGACGGCTCGATGTAGATGTCGTCCGCATGTCCAGCCGTTGTGAGATCGTCGTCCAAAACGTGATAGCGGCGACCGTCGTATTCGAGATAGCCGTCGGCGAACACTCGCACGACGGGCAGGTCGCCATCGTCCTCGAACGGTTCGGTCGTGCCGCGATAGCCAGCCGGCAGCGGTTGCGTCCAGCTACCGGCGTCGGATCGCCAGTCCTTGCCCGGCAAGTGGCTTTCCAGCCACGATACGTACAGCACGTTCTGTTCGACTCGCGTCGTGAACGTCGGCCCGCGATTCGGCGGCGTGACGACTTCCCATTCCGCATTCCCGCCGCCGAACAGATTGCCGATTTCGGACAGAAGTTGATCGCCCAGTTCGCCGAGCTGCACGATCGCTTCGGTGACTCCGTTGGCCAAGTTCTCGAAGAACTTCTCGACCTTCTCGGCGACCTTCTTGGCCTCGGCCGCCGCTTGGTTCGCAAACTCCTTGGCCGCGTCGACCGTATCGTCCCAGCGATCGCCCAGCCATTCAGCCGCCCGCTCGGCCATCGCTTCCAAATCCGGCAACGAAAGAATCGCGCAACCGGCGATCGCGATCGGGTTTCCGGTGGTCGCCAAACCGCACACCAGCAACTGTTGCGCGCGGCGATTCATATCGTCCTTCAATTCATCAAACTGACTGCCGCCCGGCTGGCTTCCGTTCGAGTTGAGTTCATACAGTCGGTAACTGTCACTGTACGTGCTCGTCTCCGCGGTCAACGCGTCGACGCCCAAGAAACCCAATTCGCCCTTCAGCGACCATTCCAAATCAAAACCCAATGTGAACGCGAGCACGTCCGTGTTGACTTTGCCTTTGTGGTAGATGTCGCCGGCCCGAATCTTGCCATCGATCGCGTCGGGCATGACCAAGTCGACTTCACCGACCGCGGCCAAGCCAACCGAACCCGTGACGCGGGCAAAGTCGAGCGTCAGAAAATCGCCTTCAACGATCGGAACCGCCGTCACTCGGCCCGTGACACTGAGCGCCGGATCGGTGTCGTCGAGAACGTAAAACCCGTTGGAGTCCAGGCCCATCATTACGTCCAGCGCAAACGCGAATCCGACCTGGACATTCACTTCTAACGTCACGTTGACAATTCCAAAGAACGACGCGACCGGCGTCTCGGGGACCACCGGAAACTCGATCTGCGCGTCGGCAAACGTCTTGTCGATGTCGAGCCGGAAAAAGTCGACAGTCTTCCCCGTCAGCATCGCGATGATGTTCTGCGGCTCGGTGAACGTGTACAGCAGCTCGATATGCTCGCCGCCGTCCTGCTGATTCACGTCGACATCCTGCTGGCCTTTGAACTTCAGCGGATTCAGCAGAATCTCCGCGTCGCCCAAACCGATCATGTCGGCGATCGATTGGCCAGCGAAGAAGTCGATATCCATCGTCAGGAAATCGCGAAACGGCTGCGGCAGTGGGTTGTATTGATCGACCATCGTCAGAAAATCATCGCGAATCTGCCGTTCGAAATTCGCGAAGCTGGGCAGCGTATCTTCGTCGATCTCGTAGGCCCCGGCTCCCGTCGCCAAGTCGTACGTCGCCGCCGCATCCCAAGAGAGTGCGCCCGGCGATGTACTTGCCGATCACCGGCAGATCGTTGGCAGGCGTGTCGGCCGTCAGTTGCATGTCGATCGTCAGGTTGCCCGTGGCGGCGATCGCTTGCGGATGCTGAACAATCAACGCCCCGACGGACACATCGCCCAAATAGAACTCTCGTTGGGCGTCGGATCAAAGTCGCTCATGACATACGACATGCCCGTGGCGAAGTTCGCCGCGCCCGCTACATTGATCCCGATCAACGCGCCGACATCCAAACCGCCGTTCAGCGTGCCGCTAACGGGCAATGCGCCGTTGATCGAGGCGCTTCGACGACGAACGGACCTCGCGTGGCATCCAATCCAAACTGCATCGAAAAAGTGAGCGCGGATCGACCGTCACGGTACCGCCCAAGTCCAACTCGACGTTGACGCCGCTGAACGAGTAATCAAACCGCCGTTGGCCGCGAACGAAATCGGATTCGCGGGCGAGACGACTCGGGAATAGCCCAGCCGCAACAAATCCTTGCTCGCAAAGCTGCCATCAAAAGTCGGCGGGCGTGACCGACGAGACAATCGTCAGCCCGCGGCACGGGCCAGATACGCTTGCGGCGAGCCAAATTCGTTGTCGTAAGACAGAGCATCCGTGACCAGCGGCAACAAGCGGTCATCAAGCTGCCGGCCAACGATCGGAATCCGCTCGACCGCCCGCAGCATGTTTGCCGATTGCGCCGACAGGGCGTTCAAGCCGCTGCCGACCGCGTCAGCCAGTGAATTCAACAGCGAGTCGCTATCAAACCCCGAGGCGTCCGTGTCCAGCGTAAAGCCGGTCAAGTCGGGCTTCACATCCCAGACCCAATCGCCGCCAAGACGGATCGGTGTGACTTCGGCGATCGTATAGGTGAAGTCCAGATTGATCGCCGCGGAACCGCTGAGCGATCGCTCGACGCATCCGCAAACGTTTGGTTCGGCGGATCGTCGACTAAGTCGGCCAACCGAATTCGTCCATCGGCGTGGCTGGTCGTCAACCGAGCTTCCAGGCGAAACGCCCACCGCCGCGTTGCCGGAAATCGTGCCTCCGCCGGCGGCAGCCGACAGGTTGCCTCCGACCGCCACGCTGGCCAACACGCCGTTGCCCGGCACGAGATAAAACCCGTCCGTATCAACGCCAAACGACACGGTGAAGTAAACGTCGGCCATCGCATCCAACTGGCCGTTGAGACTAACTCCGGCTAGGTCGCCGATCGCATCCAGCCCGTTCTGCGTCATGGCCGTCGATTTCAGAATCCGGGCCAAGCTGTACGTGCGGCTGGCTCTCACGAAATCCGCGGGCTCAGCCGGATCGAGCCCGGTGAACTGTTCGTCGGTCAGCGCGTGGCTGATCGTAAATCCGGCGGTCGTGAGTTGCTGCGAAAGCTCGCTCATGTTCGCCGCGCCGCTGATGTTGATCGAGCTGATCGCATCGGCGAGCGCCACATCCAATTGCAGTAGCGAACCTAGGTCGGCATCGACCAGCGGCAGCGAACCGTCAGGCAAATTTAGCTGGGCCGCGAAATCATCCAGGTAATCGTCGCGCAGCGTATTGAAGCCTGTTGTGAGCGAACTGCTGATATCCGCCACGGTGATGCCAGACGCTTGGCCGAGCGTGGCGGCCGGCACGTCGCTATTCGGCGTGGGCGGCGGATTGTCCGCGCCGAGATAGCCGCCTTGGTGCGACGGCGTCTGCATGTAGGTCGGCACGTCGGGAAACGTCGCGTTCGGAATCGTGGTTTGCACGAAATTGCCGGCCGCGTTCGTGCGCAGCGAATCACGCACTTCCTGCTTCGCGCTGAGATGCTGATACGAGCTTGCGCCGGTCGTCGCGTTGCCGATTTCCATGCGGTGCGTGGCGTCGTTCAGAAAACGTGCCGCTGCCGGATTCGCATACTTCGGCGTGTTCATCACGTGGTGATAGTTGTCCGGCGAGAAAGCGTTGCCGGGCGTCGAGTCCACGTCGATCAGATGGCCGAGTCCCCACAGATGCCCAAGCTCGTGAGCGACGGTGAACGCCACCTCGTTCGTGAAATCGACACTCGTTAGCTTCGCCTGAGGCTTCCAGCGATAGTTGCCGCTGGCCAGATGGCTCTTCACGCCGCCCGCGAAAACATAGCCGTAAAACTCGTTGTTCTCGCCCGCGAACGCTTGGTGAGCGATTCCCAGATCGGGCAAGTCGGATTCCGGTCGCGTGTCGCCGATGTACACGACATAGACGTTCTCGTCCGCCGCCGTCTGTCCCTCGGCCAACTTCCGCTCGCCCGCACCGGGATCCGCCGCGCTGGTAAGTCCCGGCGTGTGCATCACCACCAAGTCGATGTTGGGATCTTGGCGGAACGGCTTCAGCAGCCTGTTCACGCGCGACGCGATCTTGCCGACCGCGATTTTCGCGTCATCCTGGTTGATCGTGTTGTTCCCGTCGTAATCAAGGAACCGATTCGTATTGTTCACCGCCCCGAGCGCGAACACATCCGCGAAACGCCCGACCGTGTATTCGTTCGCGATCGTGTCGGGCGTGAAGTCGAGCACGACGTAGTTCGTCAGCACGATCCGTTCTTCGAGCAGTTCCGCCGCCGGTCGAAAGAAGCGATGCCGTTGTCGTTGACGAGCGAGAACGCGAGAACGCCGCCGAGCCGCGCGGCGCGGCCGGGAAGATTGATTACTTGACGACATGAAGCCCGTTGAATGTGTCGGAGGGGATGGTGCTTGATGCGCGGTCTTCACTCGCCATGAAAAAGAAAACGCGGCGAGGGAAAACGGGCGCCCGAAAGCGTCTCAAGCGGGGCGAGACAGGCTTGGACCAGGGATTGCGCAGGTTGGATAGGGGAAACGAGACAACGGCTTGGGGCCGAAGTTTGTCATCTGTTACCTCACAAACGGAACGACGCCGACATTCGTCGATCGATGGATACCGATGCGATTATGTTCCGAATGGAAAATTCAAACAACGAATCGAACGTTACAATCCCGCAACATTGCGGCCACCCGAGAGACTCGCGACGAACCGGCCCGCGGGCGTTCCAGGCTTCGCAAAGGAAGGCGTCCGAATCAATCGTAAAGTCCGTTAGAATCAGAACTTCTAACTTGCTGTGAGCAACCCACGCTGGTAGACTCACCACAGGCACGGAAATATTCGGTCTCATCTCGTCCGAACCAAGTGCCAGTGGCCGTTGCCACGCGAATAACGCCGGCAAAACCAGGGGCAAGCGAACCGCACTGGCCGAGCAAATGACGCCGGAGCGTGACGTTTAGCAAGCGATTCCGCGGAAAGAGTGTCGATGACGCAGCCTGATCCCCAACGATTTCCGCCGCATCCCGCCCAACCTTTCCAAGGGTATCCGCAGGCGAACGCGCCGCAGGCCCCGGTCGCGCGGCCGATTCCAGTGAATCAACAAGGCGGTTCGGGACAGCCGCCGTATCCACAATTCCCGGCGGCACCCTCCCCCGGCTATCCACAACAGCCCGCGCCTTACTCACAGCCAAGTTATCCGCAACAGGCTTATCCGCAGCCAACCTATCCGCAGCAACAAGTTCATCCGCAACAAGGCTATCCGCAACAGGGACATTCGCAGCCACAGTATCCCCAGCAGCCGCACCCAGCGCAGTCGGCCTATCCACAGTCCGGTTACAGCCAGCCTCAGCCCGCTTACCCACAACCGGTTTATCCACAACAGCAGCCGCAGCAGCCACAAGCAGCCCCGCTCCTAGTTATCCGACGGCGTATGCTCCGAACGTCGCTCAGCCGCTGCCGCAGCAAGCATCCCCGCAGCAACCGACGCCTAGCTATCCAACGGCGACTCCCGCACGACCGCAGCCGCTTCCCGCGTCGCGACCAATCCCCGCGCCCGCACAACAACCCGCGCCCGCACAACAAGCAGCGCCGGCCTCGAATCGCCCGCTGCCGGCCGCAAATCGCCCCCTACCCGCGGCGAGCGCTCCGGCCCCAAATCGTCCGATTCCGGCCGCTGCAATCAATCGGCCGGTTCCGGTTACTCAAGCCGAGACGGCGGTCCGCGAAGAAGATTCCGAAGGCGAGGCTCAGCAGGACGTGGCCGAGCAGGCGGTGAAGTCCGCGCCGCCGTGGCTCGTGAGTTTAGTGATTCACATGGTGCTGTTGATCGTGCTGGGCGTGTTGTACTTGCCCAATATGTTCAAACGGAATATCGAGCTGACGGTGATCTACGCGGAAACCGAAGGCGAACAATTGATCGACGACACGCTTGAGATGGCTTCGCTGGAGACGATGGACATTACCGACCCGGTGTTGTCCGAAGACTTCACGCCGGTCGAGGATCCGTTCGCCGCTCCGCCCGAGATTGCGGAATTGGTATTGGACGCGACTTCCGCTTCCAGCGACATCGCCGCCCCGTCGATCGGATTGGCGTTGACCGGCCGGGAACCGGGAATGAAGAAGGCATTGCTCGGCGCTTACGGCGGTACGGCGACAACCGAAGCGGCCGTCAAGGCGGGCCTCGAGTGGCTGAAAAAGAACCAATTGCAGGATGGCATGTGGAGCCTGACGGGGCCTTATTCCAGCGCCAGCACGGTCGAAAATCGCGAGGCGGCGACGGCCATGGCGTTGCTGGCTTTTCAAGGCGCGGGTCACACGCACAAGGCGGGCGAGTACAAGTCGGTGGTGGCGAAAGGTTGGCAGGCTTTGCTGAAGTCGCAAGACAAAGACGGTAATTTCTTCCGCGAAGGGCTGCATCATCACCGGCTCTACACGCAAGCTCAATGCACGATTGCGTTGTGCGAGCTGTACGGCATGACGAAGGACGAAAAGTACCAAAAGCCGGCCCAACTAGCATTGGACTACTGCATTAAGGCTCAGTCGCCGTTGGGCGGCTGGCGATACGAACCACGTCAAGACAGCGATACGTCCGTAACCGGCTGGTTTGTGATGGCTTTGCAGAGCGCGAGAATGGCGGGACTATCGGTTCCAAGCCCCGAACTGGACCGGATTCACACGTTCTTGGATTCGGTTTCGCCTGATGGAGGCATTCATTACAGCTACAAGCCGGGCGAAGGCACGACGCACGTAATGACGGCCGAGGCGCTGCTGTGCCGGCAGTATTTGGGTTGGGAGCACGACGATCCGCGGATGATCGAGGGAATCAATTACGTGCTGTCGATTCCGATCGACTATTCGGACATGAATGTTTACTACTGGTATTACGCGACCCAAGCCACGCATCACATGGATGGCGATTATTGGGACCAATGGAACAAGGTGATGCGCGAGGCCGTGCCGGCTCAGCAAACCAAGACCGGCCCAGAGGCGGGTAGCTGGAACTCGGCGGACGACCGCTGGGGCGGACACGGCGGCCGGCTTTATACGACCTGTCTGAGCATCTACATGCTGGAGGTCTACTACCGGCATCTTCCGATTTACAAGTATCGGATGTAGACGACGGAACTCAGCGGGAGCTTCGTTGTCCTCCCAGCTTCGGCAAGAGCATCCAAACGGAGAGTGCACAAGCCGTCCGCTTTCGCGGCGCATCGAACCGTCCGCAAAACCATCTAAGCGGAAGTGCGCGAGCACTCCGGTTCCGCGCGGCGTTCCAACCGCCCGCCAAATCCAAGCTCTCTGCTTTCCTCGCGATCCGCTTTCCGAGTTCGTAGTTCACTGAAAACCAAAGCTCCCGCACGACTCAGCGCGAGGTTTGCAACATTGTTCCGCCACGGCGTTGTCAAACTATCGCCCCCAGATGATAAGGAGCAGAAGATGTTATCGGCATTGATTAAGAGCATGGGGGCTCGGCGCGGGACTGATGTACTTCTACGACCCGAAGAATGGGCGACGGCGGCGAGCCGGGTTGCGTGACCAGTTCAACTCGATGGTCAACCAGTCGACGAATCGCATCTACCGTTTCGTCGACGTGGGCCGACGCGACCTGCGGAACCGGGCTCAAGGGATGCTGCACGAGCGACAGGCGCGGATGACGGAAGAACACGTGTCGGACGACGTGCTGCTGGAACGCGTGCGATCGACGATGGGCCATTACGTGTCGAACGCCCACGCGTTGGATGTGTCGGTCGACGACGGCCACGTCGCGATCAGCGGTCCAGTGGCGGCTCACGAAGCGCCGCGGTTGTTGCATGCGATTTCGCAAGTTCGTGGGGTCTGCGACATCGAAAATCAGATGGATGTAAGAGACCTGGGTATTGGTCAGGCGGGGCAGTTCGGCGGAAGCTGCCATTGGTCGCCGGGCATGCGGCTCGTGGCGACCAGCATCGGCTCGCTGCTGATGTTGAACTGCGTCTCAAGCCGAACGCCCAGCGCCGTGTTGCTCGGGACCGTCGGATTCGGATTGTTTCTGCGCGGAGCGACCGACCGGCCGCTAGCGGAAGTGAGTCAGCAAATCTTGCCCGCGACTTGCGACTCGGCCGAGCATTCCAACGGAGCACATCGCCGAACCAGCCCGGCTACGTAGAGGAGAGTCTAATGATTCAGCGGTACGGACTTGCGGCCTGCGCGGCGATAATCGTCGGCGGACTGGCGACCACGGCAGCGAACGCTCAATTCTCCGAGGAAAGCAACACCGATAGCCCGCCGCTTAAATCGGGAACGATTCGCAATGTTCCCAAACAGCAAGTGGATATCGATGAGGCGGAACTGGGAATTGTTGAGCGGACGAACAAGTTTCGTCAGCAGCACGAATTGGAAGCGGTCGAACGTCAAACGGAACTCGACGCGACGGCTCAAGACTTCGCTGACTTCATGGCCAAGACGAACAAGTATGGTCACACAGCCGACGGCCGCCGTCCTTCCGAACGAGCGTCGGCTCATGACTACGAGTACTGCATCGTGCTCGAAAACATCGCCTACCAGTTTCGATCCACGGGGTTTGAAACGACGGAACTGGCGAAGAAGTTCACCGTCGGCTGGGAGAACTCGCCCGGACATCGCGAAAATATGCTGGATCCGGGCGTCACGCAAACCGGCGTCGGACTGGCTCGTAGCGACGAGACCGGAGCCTACTTCGCCGTGCAGATGTTTGGCCGTCCCAAGTCGATGCGAATCGTGTTTTCCGTAGCGAACCAATCCGACAGCGAAGTCAGCTATGAGGTGCGGCCCGTAAATCATCCACACGGCGAGGCCAAGCCGCAATCTTTCCCGCTGCCACCGCGGTTGATTCGCACCCACGAACGCTGCCGACCGTCACAGCTTGTCATCTCCGCCGGCGACGCCAAACGAACGTTGGATGCCGCCGAAGGGACGCGCTATATCATCAGTGCCGTCAATGATTCGGAAATTGAATTGACGACCGAGCCGCTCACAGACCAATCAGTCCGCTGAACTGTTGAAACAGATACTGGCTGTCATGCGGGCCGGCGGACGCTTCTGGGTGATATTGCACGCTGAAGGCCTTGCAGTCGCGGTGCCGCAAGCCGGCGATCGTATTGTCGTTCAAGTTGCGATGCGTAATTTCCAACGACTCGGGCAGCGAATCCTCGTCGACCGCGAAGCCGTGATTTTGCGACGTGATTTCCACCTGCCCGGTTAGCAAGTTCAAAACCGGTTGGTTCGCGCCGCGATGGCCGAACTTCAGCTTGAACGTCTTCGCTCCGCAAGCGAGCGCGAACAGTTGGTGCCCCAGGCAGATGCCGAAGACCGGCTTCTTACCCAGCACGCCACGAATCGTATTGATGGCGTAGTCCAACGGTTCGGGATCGCCGGGTCCGTTCGACAGAAACACGCCGTCTGGATTCAGAGCCAGCACTTCTTCGGCCGACGCCGTTCCGGGCAGCACGGTCACGCGGCAGCCTTCGTCTCGCAAATGACGCGGGATATTCCACTTCATGCCGAAATCGAGCGCCACGACATGCGGGCAGGCTTTCGACTCGCATCGAGCCGAGCGCGGCAATTTCGCCCACTCGCTCAGTTCCTCGTTCCACTCGCGAATCTGATCCGGCAATACTTCGCGCACTAAATCGCGGCCGACCAAACCGAGGCTGCTCTTCGCCTTTTCCACTAAGCGGGCGTCGTCGAGATCGACCGTCGAGAGTACGCCCTTCATGGCGCCTTGCGAACGAATACGGCGGACCAACGCACGCGTGTCGAAGCCGGCGGCGGCGACGATGCCGTGACGCGTAAGATACTCGGCCAGCGAACCGTTCGAGCGAAAGTTGCTGTGAATGCGACTGTTCTCGCGAACGATGAAGCCCGCCAAGTGCGGCTTATGGCTTTCGACATCTTCGTCGTTGACGCCGTAATTGCCGATCTCGGGATAGGTCATCGTCACAATCTGACCGCGATAGCTCGGGTCGGTCAGAATCTCTTGATAGCCGGTCATCGACGTGTTAAAGCAGACTTCCCCGTCCACTTCGCCGTCGGCGCCAAACGCTTCACCTTGAAATACCGTGCCGTCTTCTAGCGCCAATTTCGCCGTTCGCACCATGTCCTCGAATCGTTGGAGTAACAGGGCCGTGGTAAAAGAGAACGAATAAACCCGTGTTGAGGCGCGTGGCGGCCTCGCTTCAAGTTCGCATCGGCTGCATCCCGATACTCATGTTACGGCTGTGGGTCTCCGAATCGAAGTTTCTCGAAACTAAGTTCGGACAGCCAAACTTAGAGGACTCTTGCTGCGGCGAGCAAGGGTCCTCTTTTTTTGTTGGCGGCCAAGTATAAAGGCGACCTTGCGAACCGGCCAGCGGATGGAAGCACGGCTGAACGATTCGTAACCGAAGCGCGAAAAGTCAACGAAAAGCCGCATTCCCGCGACGAGCGGAACACGCCCCTCGTTCAAGTCGAGCTCTACGTCGGCTGCAACTGTTCCCGAGTTTCGCGTTCCAAACAGCGGCCGATCTGGCGAACCGCTTGTCGCAAACGTTCTTCATTCTCGACCAGCGCCATGCGAAGAAAGCCCTCGCCGGCCGGTCCAAAGCCGCTGCCCGGACTGACGGCCACGTCTCCCTTTTCCAGTAACATCATGGCGAAGTCCATCGTGCTCAACCGCTGCCGCCACTGGTCAGGCACCTGAGCCCAGACGAACATGCCGGCGCGCGGCGAGTCGACTTGCCAGCCCAAACGACGCAGTCCATCGACCAGCACATCGCGGCGGCCTTGATAAATCTGCGACTGCTGCTCGACCGCGGCCTCGGTATGCCGCAACGCCATGATCGCCGCAATTTGGACAGCTTGGAACATTCCATAGTCGTAGTAGCCCTTAATCACGCCGAGCGCCCGAATCATTTCGGGATTCCCGCAACAATAGCCGACTCGCCAGCCAGCCATGTTGTAGCCCTTGCTCATCGTCGTGAACTCGACACCGACGTCGATCGCGCCCGGCGCGGCCAGAAAGCTAGGCGGCTGGTAACCGTCGAAAGCAACATCGGCGTAGGCGAAATCGCTGATGACCATGAAGCCGTACCGCTTCGCCAGCTTCACCACTTCCACGTAAAACTCGGGCTCGATCGTCACGGTCGACGGATTGTGCGGATAGTTGATTATCAGCAGCTTCGGCTTGGGATAGAGATGCTGGCACGTGTAGGCGATGTTCGACAGGAATTTCTCGCTGTCGGCCACTTCCAACGCGATCGCATTGCCCGACGCCAACGCCACGCCGTACATATGCACCGGAAAATACGGAGCCGGAATCACCGCCGTGTCGCCCGGTCCCATCAAGGCGAGGCACATGTGGCTGAAGCCTTCCTTCGACCCGAGGCAAACGATCACTTCGTTGTCGGGATCTAGCCGCACGCCGTATTTGCGGAAATACTTGCTGGCGACCTCGCGACGCAAATTCAGAATGCCATTCGACTTGCTGTAACCGTGATTCCGCGGATCACGAGCCGCTTCGTTCAGCTTTTCGATCACCAAATCTTGCGGCGGGTCGGACGGATTGCCCATTCCCAAGTCGATCACGTCGCTGCCGGCGCGGCGCTTCTGGTACAGCAAATTGTTGATCCGGCCAAACATATAAGGCGGCAATCGCAGCACGCGAGCTGCCAACTTGACCTCGAACGGTTCGTTTTCGATCGGCGTGGACGAGCCAACTTGGGCAACGGGCGAAGAATTTTTGGCGTGCGACATGGGAACCGCTGCGGAATGAGAGATGGAACAAGCGACGTTCAACTCGGCACGTCGCGTCATTCACGATAATCGCTGAGCGTCGTTTCGGAAAAGGGCGGCGTGAATCGCGATTGCCGATTTACCGCCGCAGGCTCTCTCGCGGTTCCGATAAGGATCGTTCAGACAAGGATGTCGCGTATTACGTGGCCATGCACGTCGGTCAGGCGGAAATCGCGACCTTGGTAGCGATAGGTCAGCCGTTTGTGGTCGATTCCGAGCAGATGCAAGATTGTGGCGTTCATGTCATGAATGTGCATTGTGCCGGGAGTCCACTTTGCCTTGTCTGGCTGAGGTCGCATCGGCGTGCCGTCGTCGTGGGCGATGTTGTAGGCGAAGTCATCGGTTCGTCCGTAGGTAATGCCAGGCTTGATCCCACCGCCCGCCATCCAGATCGTAAAACACCGCGGATGGTGATCGCGGCCGTAATTCTCTTTCGTCAGCTTGCCTTGGCAGTAAGCCGTGCGGCCGAACTCGCCACCCCAGACCACCAGCGTTTCGTCCAGCATCCCACGTTGTTTGAGGTCCGTGACGAGCGCCGCGCACGCTTGATCGATGTCCTTGCATTGGTCGCCGTGCTCGCCCGCCAAATTGCCGTGCGCGTCCCAACCGCGATGAAAGATTTGGATGATCGGCACGCCCCGCTCGGCCAGCCGGCGGGCGTTCAACGCGCAAGCCGCGAAGCTGCCCGGAGTGCGCGAATCGGGACCGTAGAGCTCGAAAATGCTTTCCGGCTCTTGCGACAAATCCATCAGCTCCGGCACCGAGGCTTGCATGCGGAAAGCCATCTCGTGCTGTTTGATGCGAGCCAAGATTTCGGGATCGCCGAACCGTTCGTGTTGAGCTTGGTTGATGGCCGAGAGCGCATCCAATTGGGCTCGCCGATCCTCGCGCGAAATGCCGGCCGGATTGTTCAGATACAGCACCGGGTCGCCTTGGCTACGCAGCAACACGCCTTGATGATCCGCGGGCAAGAAGCCCGTGCCCCAGAGCCGCGCGAACAGACTCTGCTCGGCATGCTTCGAATGGGCGTGCATCACGATATAGGCCGGTAGATTTTCGTTTTCGCTGCCGAGCCCGTAGCTGAGCCACGCGCCCAAACTGGGGCGTCCCGGCACCTGGCTTCCCGTTTGGATATACGTGATCGCCGGGTCGTGATTGATCGCTTCGGTATAGGCCGAATGGATCACGCACAACTCTTTGACCACCTTGGCCGTGTGCGGCAGCAACTCGCTGACCCACACACCGCGGTCGTGGTTCTCGTGCCGCGTGAATTTGTATTTGCTGGGACAGACCGGCAACGTCTTCTGTCCCGCCGTCATGCCGGTGATTCGCTGACCGTCACGGATCGAATCGGGCAACGGTTCGCCAAACATCTCCTGCATCTTCGGTTTGTAGTCCCACAAGTCGTGATGGCTGGGGCCGCCGCTCATGAACAAGTAGATGATGCGTTTCGCTCGCGGAGCATGATGCAAACCGATCGCCGCCGACTCGTTCGGAGCCGCCGTCAAGCTGCCGCCGAACAAGTGAGCCATCGCGGCGGTGCCGACGCCTAATGCGGCTCGGCCGAACAATTGGCGTCGAGTGAGATTCAAATCGTATTCGCGCAACGGGTTCATCCGTTTCATTCCTTATCAATACATCAAAATGGCCACGTCGCTGGCCAATACGGTGCTTGTCACTTGTGTCCAGGCGGCGACCTCGACAACATCCAGCCGCTCGTCCAACTTGGCTTCGCCGATCTTCAAGAGCGCGGCGGCGGCGTCGGGATTGCTGGTAAACCGCTTTCGCGCCGATTCAAGTAGCTCGCGACAGACGCGCGACTCGATTTCGGTCGGCCCGCGACTGGCCAACAACGTGAAAAGCGACGTCAGACGTTGTTCGTCCTCTTCATCGCCGCGAACCAACCGTTCGCTCAATTTGCGCGCGATCTCGACTCGCTGCGTTTCGTTCAACAGACCCAGCGACTGGACCGGCGTGCTCGTCCGCGACCGACGGATGCAGCTCGTCTCGCGACTCGGAGCGTCGAACAGCGTCAGCATCGGATGAGGACTCGTTCGCTTCCAATACACATACAGACTCCGGCGATACAGCTTCTCGCCCGCGTCTTGCACATAGTTTTTCGTATTGCTGGCCGGGTGCATCAACGCCTCCCACAATCCTGGCGGCTGATAAGGCTTAACGCCCTCGCCCCCCATGTCCGGCTCCAGCAAACCGGCTGACCACAGCCCCACGTCACGAATCACTTCCGCATCCAAACGATAACTGGGGCCCCGCGCCAACAGTCGGTTCTCGGGATCGGCCACGTCCGGGCGTCGAGCCGAATGCTGACGAAACGTTTGGCTGGTGACCATCAGCCGCAACATTTCCTTCTGATTCCAATGGCGGTCCTGAAGCTCGACCGCCAACCAATCCAACAATTGCGGATGCGTCGGCTGTTGGCCTTGCAAGCCAAAATCTTCGGGCGTGCGAACCAGACCGTCGCCGAAGACTCGCAGCCACAGTTGATTCGCCACAACGCGTGCCGTCAGCGGGTGCTCGCGCGAGACCAACCACTGGGCCAAACCCAAACGATCGCGCGACGCGTCGCTGGCCATCTCACCCATGATGGCCGGAGTCCGCGGCGTCAATGGATCGCCACTGGGCAAATCGTATTCGCCGCGTCGCAGCAGACGAGTTTCCCGCGGCTGAGGCAACTCCTGGGCGACCAAGGTCGTCGTATAGCCGGCCTCCAATTCGGAGAACGCTTGCGCGAGCGCCACGGCTTCGGCATGCAACGGATGGCCTTTCAACTCACCTTCCGTATTCGCCAATAGCTTGAGCTTCTCATCGCGGCCGAGCTTGCTCCACGATTCACTACGGGCCACGGCCGCTTCGTCCGCCGCCTCAAGCAACTGGGACTTCTGCCGATCAAGCCGCTCCCATTGAGCCCACATGGCCTGGGTTGCCGGCGCCTTCATCACCGGCGCGTACTCATACTTGTTTCCATCCAGCGGGCTTTCCGCCGTGCTGTTGAAGAACGCCAGCAACTGGTAATACTCGGTCTGCGAGATCGGATCGTACTTGTGCGAGTGACAGCGGGCACAAACGAACGACATCCCCAGCAGCACGGTGCCGACCGTCTCGACGCGATCAAAATTGTTCTTGGCCTGGAATTCGGCCGGAATCGCGCCCCCTTCGGAAGTGGTCGGATTCATGCGAACAAAGCCGGTGGCGACGCGTTGTGAAAGCGTCGGATCGGGCAACAAATCGCCCGCCAACTGCCAAGTGATGAAACGGTCCAGCGGCAGGTTCTGGTTGAATGCCCGCACGACCCAATCGCGATAAGGATAGATGCCCCGCTTGTTGTCCAAGTGCAGGCCGTGCGTGTCGCCATAACGAACCGCGTCCAACCAATAGCGAGCCTGATGTTCGCCGAAACGAGGACTGGCCAGCAAGCGATCGACCAAGCGTTCGTAGGCGTCGTCGCTCGTGTCGGCCAGGAAAGCTTCGAGGTCGCTCGGCTCGGGCGGCAAGCCGGTCAGCGTCAACGCCGCTCGACGCGCCAAAGCATGGCGATCGGCCTCCGACGCGAAATCAAGTTTCGCTTGCTCCAATCGCTCGTGCACGAACGCGTCGATCGGATTCGCCTGCCCATTGTCGGGCACCGTCGGTTTGGTTGGCGGGACAAACGCCCAATGCTTTTCGTAGCGACCGCCTTGTTCGATCCAGCGCCCGGAGCAGCTCGCGCTCCGGCGTCGGTCAATTGCTTCTCGGCGTCGGCCGGCGGCATCGGTTCATCGCTGCTATGAATCCGCTCGATCAGCTTGCTGCGCGAAGGCTCGCCCGGCGCGAACCGCTTGATAGCCGCCCCGATCCGCCGTGGCCGACTCGAACGAATCCAGTCGCAAGCTCGATTCGTCCGCCGTATCTGGTCCGTGGCAAACGAAGCATTTGTTGGATAGCAGCGGCAGCACTTCGCGAGAAATCAACCGACTTTTCCTCCGCCGCGGCTTGCCAACGGCATGGCCGCCGACAAAGTAACGATCAACAAAGCGGCGACCAGCCGCGTTGGCTGCGAAAGCAATCGTGGTTTCGACATGGAATTTCGGAGGAGTTCGTGGTAGGAAACGTGCGCGGACGCCGGCGACAATCCGCACTGGCGTCCAAACAGTTTAACCACCGGGCCGCCGAGAAGATGGCCACTTTTCCGTGGACCTGAACCAATTCCCAGCCGTCGCTGCCGAGTTCATTCAGGTGCTCTTCGATCGTCGCGATCCGCTTGCCGACCGATCCTTGTTCAAGTCGCTTAAGTCGGTCACGCGATACGACCATTTCGATTGGCCCGCCGCGGCTCGACTCGCTTCCAGTCTGCTGCCGTTCGACGCGCTTGCCGTCTATGCGACGCGTCAAGTTCGACGGCCGGTACTTCGGCGGCTGACTCGCCTCGCGAAGTCTCCGGCTGGGGTCGAAACAGAATTGCCGACGTGTAGTTGGCGCCTACGTCACCCGTCTGCCGCTCGAGAACCAACATGTACGGAGTGCGAACCATCCAGGTGTAGCTCTCGTCGCTCGGTTGGTCGCCGTCCAATTCGACACTTTGCAGCCGCCCATCGTTCAATTTGTAACGTCCGTTGAAATTGCTCGCTCCCGATCGCATGGTGTACTGTCCGCCATCGGATCGAACCAAGTTCATCTCGCGCTCGAACCCAGCCGGCAAAAACAATTGCCATCGACCCTCGAAGGTCGAAATGCTCGGCGAGCCGTCGCGGCTTGGCTGGTAAGGACCGTCGTGCGATTCCGAACTGGGTCCGGCGACGAAGCCTCGGTGCTGGGCAAGTTTTGCACTTGAGCCGATGCCGATGTTGTAATCAGCAAACCGACAATCGCGATGACAGTTGTACGCAGCTGGCGTTTTCTCCTGGGGAAAGTCGCGGCAAACGAGAGACACTGCGTATGGTACGCAGCGCCCGAGTTGCCAAGCCAGAAACAGCCGACATGCCAAGACGTTCCAATGCAGCGAATCGTCTATCGCGACCAATCGCGGAAATGCCGCGAGAAATGCTCGTCGACATCGGGCAACGAGCGAGCCAGGCGTGCTAAGCTGCCCCGGCGGATTGAGTTCGCGAATGTCGCGTAAATAGCGCCGCAGCTCGTCGCGAGCCGGCTCGGGCCGTGCAGCATGAAATGCACCCAGGCCCATGCGTCACGATATTCCGTGCGGCCCATGCCCTTCCAATTCCTCGATCCGTTCCAGCTCGACGATCGGCGTCAAGCTACCAAAACGCCGCTTCCAGCGCACGGATGAAAGATGCGGATTGTCGAAAGCCCGGTCCTTCGGCGGCACTTCAAAGTACTCAGCCAGCCCTTCGTCCAACCACAACGGCACGATCGAAAGATTGGCATGCAGCAACGCATGCGTACATTCGTGACGCAAATCCACGTCCAGCTCGTCGCTGCGATAGGCGAACACCATCCCAGGGCCTCGTTGCTTGATGAACAACGCCCGGCGGTCCGGCGCCGTGGGAAAATACTCCCGGAGATAGCCTAAATACGTCGACTTGCGCTGAAACAGAAACAAATGAATCTCTTCGCGAGCCGTCCCGACGCCGAGCGCCCGATCCACGTCGGATTGCAGCGCCGCCAGTTGCTCGATCAACGGCTCAATCTGCCGCAAGGCAAAATCGGCGTGGATCACGAACGGACCGGCCCGTCGCTCATCGGGCCAACGCTCCTCGCCGCGAGCCACGTGTGGCGACAAGAGCAGGGCGAACAGAATGGCGATCCCAACACGGCCTCTCACGACTAAGCGGCCTTTCGCCAAGGGAGCCACGATCCGAACGAACGACGCGCCGCCGGCTTGGGCGGCGCGATCGTTACGTCGCGACCAGCAGCCACGGCCGCTGGATTCTCGCAACACAGCGCGATCGCCGTTTCCCAATCGGTCAACTGAGCCGCTCGCTCGCACGCCCGTCGCAGCAGCGGCCGTCGCGATTTCGGCCCATGTGCGTCGGTGGCCAGAAAATGAACCAAGCCGCGTTCGAGCATCCATTCGCTGACTTGCTGGCAATGCGGGCCCATCGCCCCCAGCAAGCTGCCGCCAGTCAGTTGCATCAAACAACCCCGCGCGACCAAGCCCTCGACAACTTGCGGCTGCTTCAAAATGCCTTGATTTCGTTCCGGATGGGACAGAATCCCCACCATGCCGATCGCGGCAAGCTGCTCCAACACGCCTTCGAGCGGAAAGTACATTTCGTGCGGCAATTCCAACAACACGTGGCGACGATGATCGCCCAACGTCAGCACTTCGCCGCTACGCAGCAGACGCACCATCTCGGGCTCGATTCGCACGTCGCCGCCCGGCAGCACCCGCAACGGCACCTGATGATCGTCCAGAAACCGCTGCAAGTCCGCCGTCCGCTCACGAATCATCGTGCCCGTATTGTGAGCGTAATTGCCAAGCTGGTGCGGCGTGACCGTGATGGTACGAATCCCGTCGGCCACCGCCATGCGAGCCATCGTTAGCGACTCGTCCCAAGATTTGGCCCCATCGTCGATGCTGGGCACAAGATGACAGTGAATGTCGACAAACGGAGGCAACCGATCGTGAGCCATCGTGCAGCGTCTCTTCCTTGAGTGCGAACAACGAAACAGCGCGCAGCCATCTCCACGCCGGGGCCGAGTATAGGCATGTGGCCCGATGGGTCAAGAGAAATTGATCGGTGCGCATGCCCACCACGGCGGGCTGGGGACGTTACGCAACTTGGTCACTTCGGCCCAACGACGACCAGCTTGCCAAAGGTCCGCAGCAGCAAGTGGCCGTCCGCCACGGCTGGCGAGGCGTGTGTGCCTTCATCCAGTTCACCTCGCCACAACACTTTGTATTCATCGCCGGCCGCGAGCACGACGACCTCGCCGTCGACCGAAACATTCAACAGACGATCGCCGATCGCGATCGGCGACGAATAGAAGTTGCCGCCGACACGTCGTTGCCACTTGACTTCGCCGTTGTTCACATCCACGCAAGTCGCAATTCCCATATCGGTCCACAGGTACAATCGCTCGCCAACCACAATCGGAGTGACGCACAGCGGCGCGCCCCGCTCCAGCTTCCAAACCAGTTCCGCTCCATCGCCAGCGGCTCCATCCCCAGCGGATCCATTGCCAGCGGCGGACGGGCGGACCGCCGCGACTTCGTTTTGATGCCCCAACCAACCGCAGACGCCGATCACCAAGTCGCCAGCAAGAACGGGCGAGCTAATCGACGACTCGATGTGCTGCTTGTCGAATACATCGGCAACCCAGTTGACTTCGCCGGTTCGCGGGTCGACGCCCGAAATGCCCTGCTCCCAATTCGTGAAGATCAACTCGCGGCGATCACCAATCGTCCGCACGCATGGCGTGGCATAGTGCAGACTGCTCTTCAGCGGCCGCTGCCAGCGAATCTCGCCCGTCTTGCTGTCTAGCGCGAGCCACCGACTGTCGCCTTGATGCTCCAGCGCGACGACCACCATGTCGTCCACAACGATGGGTGAAACGCCGAAGCCGTGCCCCGATTTGAACTCGCCCACGTCGACTTGCCAAAGCTGTTGGCCGTCGTGATCCAGCGCGGTGATCAACGACTGTTCCGGCGTGGCCCATGCCACATAGAGCCGCTTGGAATCGACGGCGGGCGTGGGCGAAGCAAAGCTGTTCAACTTGTGCTTGCGGTGTCCGGTCGCGGCGAATTTGCGTTCCCACAACCTGTGGCCATCGCTCAAACGATAGGCGTTGACGTGGCGAGTGCCGGACTCTTCGTCGCCACTGGTCACAAACACTCGTCCGGCGAAAACCACCGGCGACGAATGGCCGATGCCGGGTAGCGACGTTTGCCAAGCGATGTCAGTGGCCTGCCATTCGGTTCGCGCCGAAGTCGGCGCCAGCCCCGCGCCGTTCGGCCCACGAAAACGGGGCCAGTCCTCCGCGAACGCGCCGGAGCTCGCGAACAGCAACAAACTGAAAACGCCCAACACACGTGGCCAATTCACCGTTTGCATGGAATCCTCGCTAATCATCGGAACATCGCGTCGACCCGTTGTGCGGCGACCGAGCCGCTTGCGTGCATGAGCCCGATTATCGGCCTACAATGCCGTCATCGCAAACGGCCGCCAACCGATTTTCCATCTGTTTTCGTCCTCGTCGTTGATTCCCCGACCGCTCCGTGAAAAAGAGACCTTCATGCTCCATTCCATTCGACTGTTGTTGATGCTGCTCGGCTCGATTGTCTGCGTCACGCTGCGAGCCGACGAAACCAGTCGCGAACGCGTCTCGCCGCTACCGATCCTGCGATTGCCAATCGCCGGCGACGATCCCGAGCGGATCGACTACGCGTCGCTGCCAACCTTGTCCGGCCAGCACGCAATCGTCAACACCGCTGCCTTGGGGCCCCATGCTCGCACGCCGGACAAAGTCGACATGCTCGACCTGCGTTTGAATCTCCACAATTACTTGGCCTATCACGAAGGTCGGTTTTGGTGCATCTGGAGCGACGGCCCGCGCGTGGAAGATTGGCCGACCCAGGAGGTCAAGTTTTCAACCAGCCTCGACGGCCTAACCTGGTCCACTCCGCGCAGTGTGACCGGAACTCCCGCCGAACCCCGCGCCTTCATTGCCCGCGGTTTGTGGGTCCGCGACGGTCAACTTCTGGCCCTGGCGGCGCGATACAACGGCAAAGGTGCGTTCGGAGCACCGGAAGAAAAACAGTTAGAGCTCGTCGCCTATCGTTACGATTCCGCAACCGACCAATGGCAGTATCATGCCAAATTGTATGACAATGCCATCAATAACTTTCCGCCACAACGATTGAACTCGGGCGATTGGATTCTCACCCGGCGCGATTCTCGCTTTAATGTATCCGTGTTGATCGGCGGCCGGACCGCGATTGACAATTGGCAGGCGTATCCCGTCGTCGGTGTGGGCGAAGTACCCGGATTCCGTCCCGACGAACCGATCTTTTGGCCATTGCCGGACGGAACACTCTACGCGTTGTTCCGCGACAACGGCGGCTCACAGCGATTGTTCCACAGTGTTTCTCATAACAGCGGGAAATCATGGGACACTCCTAAACTGACCAATTTCCCCAATGCCAGCAGCAAACTGTTCTCGATGCGAACATCACGAGGTTTTCGCGTATTGGTATTGAACGCGAATCCAAAAATCGGACGCCGCGAGATCCATCTGGCCGTGAGCCGAGACAACCAGACTTTCACACAACTTGCCCGGCTCGCCGTCCCCTCGCCTCCGCACATACCATCCGATATCACACGGATTGCCAAAAAGTTCAACGCCGGAATCGCCAGCCTTCAGTATCCGCACGTCATCGAACATGATAATAAGCTGCTAATCGCGATTTCTCGTGGCAAGGTTCAGACTGAGGTCTTTCACGTCTCGCTGGACGACGTACAACAACTGTTCGACAAATGAACGACCCTGGAGGTCAACGATGCCCGACCTAATGCAGTCCTTTTCGTGGCAAACGGCCCAAGAGATCGCGGCGGATCTGGTTACCGACCATTGGCTGAAAATCCTTTGCGGCGTGTTGTTGGCGGTGGGCGGGGCCGTGCTGGCCAAGTGGAAGCAACGCCGAAACTACCATCGTCGCCAATTCCTTGAACGCACGAACTTGTCCTTAAACTTCATAGAAGACAACACGCTGCGCATTCGTACTTTGTTCGAAGTAAACTTGCCCGAGATCATTTTCAACGACACGGCTCGTGAAATGGTCCTGCAAGCGGCTCGACGCACGACCATTGCCGATCCCTTTCTCCGATTTGCCACACACCATGACGCTTGGTTTGTAAACAACTCCGTGCTGAACGAAATCTCCGAGCGTTTCCTAGACGGGTTCGTCGCTCACGATGCGGGCTTGCCAACCGAGTTGCTCACCTATGTGCTGGGCGTGACGTGCGAACGCGACGGCGATGTCCGGGTTCAGAAATTGCGAGTGATGTTGGTACGCGAACCGATGCTGTTGGCCATCGCCAGCGGCGCGATCCAGGAACCAGAATATGAGCGACCTTACCATCACGTGCGATGGAAGACGCTCAAGACGATGGCCTCCATCTACAAACAACAGCGCGAATCCTCGCAACCCGATGAAGGCCGTTTAATGCGCGCGGAAATACGGCTGCGGTTGTCGAGAAACGAAGATACCGATTCATCGCCGATGGCCGAGCCACAACTCAACGCGGCGGTGGACGAACTCAAACCGGCTCCGCTGGCGTCAGAAACATAGGTTGATAATTGTGCGACAGTAGCTCAAGTCGCTGATTCAAAGCGACTCGATCAAGGAAGGGGAGATTGTTATGGGGATTTTTGATTCATTGCGTGGAACTCCTAGCAAGGATCGTTTCGCGAAAATGTTGATACAGGCCTTACATGACGCGGGCGACACACGACAGATCGAATACGACGCCGAGGAGTTTCGCCTGCTGTTGAGCGACGATGGCGATGACGCGGGGTTTATCAACTTGGCCAATTTCTACGCTCAGTTTTGCCAAGTCCCCAAGGAGCATCGAGCGGCTTGTTTGTCGGGAATCGTGCGAGGTTGTCTCTCGCATCTAAAAGGACTGCCGGACGAGTACGAAGACGCTCGGCCCGATCTCCGCCCGCGATTGTGGGCTCGCGCGATGCTCGAGCAAATGCGGCTACAGTCTTTAATAACGGATCGTGATGCGCCCGATTTGGCCTACGAATTCCTCGGGCAACACTTGGCTATAACCTTGGTGTACGACTTGCCGGAGTCCGTCCGATCGCTGTCGCGCGAAGACCTGGACGCTTGGCAGGTCACTCCCTATGAGGCCATGGAAGTTGCGAGGACTAATTTGGCTGAAGACGATTTCATGATCGGGAAACTGGGCGACTCGCTGTACGCGTCCGCGACCGGTGATTCGTATGATGCCACGCGGGTCATATTGCTGGATGTAATCCGACAGTTCGAGGTGAAAGGAGAACCGATCGCGATGTTGCCAAATCGGGATTACCTGCTGGTGACCGGTTCGGAGGATGTCGAAGGAATGACAATGATGCTGGATTTGGCCGAGAAGGTGTTGCAGGAAGAACCGCGGCCGCTGAGTCCACTCCCCATTCGGCTAAGCGGCGACGAGTGGTTGGATTGGATGCCGCCGCCCGAACATCCCTGTTATGCGCGACTTCGTCTGATGGAAGATCGGTATTTGTATGAAGAGTATGGAACTCAAAAGGGGTTGTTAGACAAAATTCACGAAACGCATGGCGAGGACATTTTCGTTGCCAGCGTCATGGCATTGGAAAAACAGGGAGATATGTTTACCTGTGCGGTATGGCCGGCTGACGTGTTGGCTCTGCTGCCGCACTCGATTGGTCGCGTCATGCAAGGCCCCGAATCGCCGCCGTTGATGGTCGCATGGGAGGATCTCGAAGCCGTCGTTGGCGATCTCTTGCTTCCGACGAACCACTATCCGCCCCGTTTTCGAGTGGAACAATTTCCCTCCGAGTCGCAGCTAGAAACGCTACGCCGGCGAGCCGTCGAAACTTGAGAATTCCGCGTCGATCACTACTGGCGTGAGAATCTTGATTGGAAAAGCCGCTATCGCTTCGCCGCGGATCGTGGCTGCATCTAGCAGGGGGCCGTGCTGCAACGATGCGGCGCTGACTGGCGTTACCGTGTTGGCGACGGAAGGCTAGTATTGCGGGTCGTCAGAAAGGTCTGGCGGCAATGGGTTTGGCTGCCGCGTCTATTGATTGACGACCGAGCTTCGTCGGATGTGGCGATATCGGTGGTTCTTAAACGATTAGCTCCAGCATGACTGTTTCCGATGATTCTCGCCGAGTGGCCGTGATTGGCGGCGGCATTACGGGTTTAGTGGCCGCTTGCCGGTTGCGCGAATTGGACTCGACGATCAACGTGGTGTTGTACGAAGCCGCCGATCGCTTGGGCGGAATCTTGCAAACGGAAAACGGCGACGGTTATCTGATCGAGCGGGCGGCCGATATGTTCACCACGCGGGAGCCGTGGGCTCGCGAGTTGTGCGAGCGAATTGGATTCGCGGACCAATTGATCCCGACCAACAGCGGCTATCGCGGCGCCTATGTGGTGCATCGCGGGCGATTGCAGCGCGTGCCGCAGGGGTTCGTGTTGATGCGGCCGACGGAGATCGGCCCGACGCTGACGACCCCGCTGCTCAGTTGGCGGGGCAAGCTGCGGTTGTTGGCCGAACCGCTGGTGCGGCGTCGCACGGATTCGGCCGATGAGAGCTTGGCTTCGTTCGCGACGCGGCGGCTCGGACGCGAAGCTTACACGAATCTGATACAACCGTTGATCGGCGGCATTTACACGGCCGATCCCGAGCGGTTGAGCATGCAGGCCACGATGGAGCAGTTCGTGGCGATGGAGCGAGAGCACGGCAGCTTGATCCGCGCGACGTGGCGGCAGCGAGAGGCCGGCAAGTCCACCGTGCGGGAAACGGGAGCTCGCTACAGCACGTTTGTCGCCCCGCGCGACGGAATGGCTTCGCTGATCCAACATTTAGCTGGTCGGCTGCCCGAGGGAACGATCCGGCTGAACAGGTCGGTTCGCGAACTGGCGCCGGCCGAAGGCAATCGTTGGCGAGTTCGTTCGGCGGGGCCGTCGGACGCCGATGGCTCGACACCGGCCGACGCGAGCGACGAGTTGTTTGATGGCGTGATCGTGGCAACGCCTGCGCCAGCGGCCACCAAACTGCTCGGCCCGATCGACGCCGAGATGGCTAGCGACTTAGGCCGGATTCCTTACGCTGGCGTGACGGTCGCCGTATTAGTGTTGAACAAGTCGGACGTGCCACACCCACTGGACGCCTTCGGCTATGTGACGCCACAGGCCGAGCATCGCAAGGTGTTGGCCGTCAGCTTTGGCAGCTTGAAGTTCGCCAGCCGAGCGCCGGACGATCAAGTCATCATGCGGGTGTTTATCGGCGGCGCGTTGCAGAGCGAACTGGCCGACTTGCCCGACGAACAGATCAAGGCCATCGCTCGCGAGGAACTGCGCGAGCTGATGGGCGTGGTGGCCGAACCGCTGTTGTGGAAAATCGTGCGGTGGAAGGGAGCGATGCCGCAGTATCACGTCGGCCATTTGCAGTTAGTCGAGAAGATCGAAGCCGCGGCTGAGCGTTGGCCGAATCTGGAATTGGCCGGCAACGCCTATCGCGGCGTAGGGATTCCGTACTGCGTGCGTAGCGCTGAAGAGGCCGCCGCTCGTTTGCTGAACGCCACGCAACCCGCGCTCTCCGATCCGTAGCCGCCGGCGATTTGCAATCGCCGCCAGCAACAGTTTACGATGGCGTGCCTTCGGAGCGCGGGGATGCAGCCCCGCTATTGCGTTTCCATTCTGAGTTTCCGGTGGCGGCTTACTCAATCGGATGGAATCGATCCGATATCGAATGCCGCCGCCGCCAATGCCAGCCCCACCTCACCCAGTTCCCCGATCACCCAGTTCCCCGATCACTCATGAAAGGACTTCCTATGCGTCTTGCGTCGTTCAAATATGTCTCTCTCATTGTGTGGTCAGGGATCGTCTCCTTTACCGCCATCACACACGCGGAATCGCAAGCATCGGTTGCGCTGCCGCAAGACGAAGCACGTGTCGACGACGAACGTAAACTGCATTGGTACGACATCCAGCAACTGGGAGTCGAAGGGAAAGCTTGGCAAGAGACCAAGGCGCCGTTCGACCGTCTGCCCGCGAAGGCCGAAGGGGTCGTGCGCGGTCCGGTTTGGGGACTCAGCCGTCATTCGGCAGGAATGTGTGTGCGATTTCGAACTGACGCCACGTCGATCCACGCTCATTGGACATTGACCTCCGGGAACCTAGCCATGCCACACATGCCGGCCACGGGTGTCAGCGGTCTGGACTTGTATGTGAAGGACGGGATCGGAACATGGCGATGGTTGGCCGTGGGACGTCCGGGGGCTCAAGAGAACACCGCAACGCTGGTGAGCGGTATTCCGACTGGTGAGCGAGACTACATGCTCTACTTGCCTCTCTACAATGGCGTCTCACAAGTCGAACTTGGTATCCCACAAGATGCCACGCTGAAGACGCTGCCGCGTGAATCGGAACGGGCCAAGCCGGTGGTGTTCTGGGGAACCTCGATCACGCAAGGCGGATGTGCTTCCCGAACCGGAATGGTTCACACGGCGATTTTGGGACGCCGACTCGATCGGCCGGTCGTCAATCTCGGCTTCTCCGGCAATGGAAAAATGGAACCAGAGATGGCCGAGTTTTTGGCGGAGATTGACGCGGCCGTGTATGTGATTGACTGTTTGCCAAACATGACAGCCGATGAAGTAACCGAGCGAGTCGAGAGGCTGGTGGAAATCGTTCGCAAGAAGCACCCTCACACACCAATTGTTTTGGCGGAGGACCGGACCTATAGCGACGCATTCTTGATCGCCAGCAAACGCCAACGCAACGATACCAGCCGCACGGCGCTGAAATCGGCCTTCGATCGAATGCAGGCGACCGGCGTTTCGGGTTTGCATTATTTGCCCGGCGAAACGCAATTGGGCGACGACAATCTCGGGACGGTCGATGGATCACATCCGACGGACTTGGGATTCATGCGAATGGCCGATGTATTTGAACCGGTGTTGCGGCCCCTGCTTGCCCAATGAGATTCGTCAGACCTTACTCTCGCAAAACAAGATAGGTATCCCGCTCTCGCTATGTCATCCTTCGTTGTTGCATTAAGCGTCGTTGATTGGGGTGTGTTGGCCGTATACTTGCTGGCGATGGTGGCCATTGGCGCGTACTTTAGCCACGAACAACACACCAGCCGCGACTTCTTCCTAGCCGGACGGTCGATGGGTTGGTTTCCTGTCGGCTTGTCGATCATGGCGACGCTGTTGTCGGCACTTAGCTACAGCGGCATTCCTGGCGCGGCTTACGAGGCGGGATACAAGTTTCTGATTCTTCCAGTCAGCGTCTGGCTAACGCTGCCGATCGTGAGCGGATTCATCTTACCGCTGTATCAACGTTTAGAAATCTACAGCGTGTATGAATATCTGGAGCTGCGATTCGATGCGTCGGTCCGTTTCGTGAGCAGCGTGGTATTCGTGGTCTGGCGGTTGTTGTGGATGGGAGGTGTATTGTACGCCCCGTGCAAGGTGTTGGTTGTCGCGGCGGGAATTGATGTGCCGGTGTGGGTGCTGTTATTGATTTTGGGCGCTTGCGGCACGGCGTATACGTTCTTGGGAGGCATGAAAGCGGTTATTTGGACTGACGTGGTGCAGTCGTTGGTGATGGTGGCCGGTTTGGTGCTGATTATCGGTTGCGTGTGGTGGAAACTGGATGGCGGTCCGGCGCGGGTTCAGGAGATCGCATCGGGGCTCGGCCGATCGTCGTTCGTGGAGACTTCGTTTCGGTGGGATTCGTACTGGACGATTTGGGGAATCTTGCCACATTTATTCCTGTCGATGCTGTCGTTCTACATCGCGGATCAAATTACGGCACAGCGATATTTGACAGCGAAGAGTCTGCCGGAGGCACGACGGTCGTTTGTGTTGAATTGCGTCTCGGTGTCGATCATGACTCCGGCATTGGCATATGTGGGCGTCGCGCTATTGGCGTTCTACTACGACAATCCACAAGCGATGGAGCCGAAGTGGGTGGCGAATCTGTCTAGTGGAGCGGAAACTCGGGCGCTGACTTACCAAGATCGAGCCGAGTTCTCCGGCGAGACGTTGGCGCCCGAAGAATCCGCATTGGCGGATCAGCCATTGATCGACTGGAACCGCGATACGCTAAATGCGAGCACTGTCGAAGCGTTGGTCTCCGAACGCCGCATCTTGCGTCCCAACAGCAAGCAACCGTTTGAGTCGGCCGACGAGTTGCTAGATGAGGACACGGGACGACTACGGATCGAGGCGCTGGCGATGCGAAAGCCGCCGAATTTGGACAGCGAATTGTCGCAGGGCGAGATGATTCTAAATGGATCGGCGAAGGATGAGTTGATGCCGCGGTTCATCACTCGGCAACTTCCGGTGGGCGTGGCGGGATTGATCCTGGCCGCGTTGTTCGCCGCCTCGATGTCGTCGATGGATTCGGGGCTGAATTCGATCTGCACGCTGCTCATTATGGACTATCACCGACGCCTAGGTTGGGGGCGAGCTTGGTTGGCAACACGGCGTCAGAAGCCAATCGATCAACTGACCGAGGAGGACGAGCTGAGATTAGGGCGGCCGTTGGTGCTGATCATTGGTGTCGCGGCGACGCTGTTCTCGTTGTTGGTATCCCAGGTGGATGATATTTTTAGCATCATGATCGCCATTGTGAATACGTTCGGCGGACCGTTGATGGCAGTATTTCTGCTAGGCATTTTTACTCGCCGCGCTACGGCCGCCAGCGCAATGACCGCCTTGGTGTTGGGGACAGCCTTTACGATTTGGATGCAGGGATCGAACAGCTACTCGTGGATGGCTTGGATGTGGCCGTTCGAGCAGAAGTTCAATGGAATTTGGCCGCTGACGTTCGGGGTCGTATTGACGTTGGTTATTGGATACTTGCTGGGGTTCGTTTGCGGGCGAGGCAAGTCGCGCGAGCAATTGCGCGGGTTGGTGTGGGGCATCGGAGAACTCGGGCGGCGAGAGGCAGATGTGGTCGCGCGTTTGCCCTCGTTTGGTGACGAGAGGAAGTAAGAGACCTCGGCAGGAGCCTCGGGCTACCACACGATTTCAGAAAGAGAACTCGGCAGGAGCCTCGGTCTCCCTTCGTGTTACCGGGGAAGAAGACTCGGCGAGAGCCTCGGACTCCCAATTGAATTTGGTTCTTTTGGGTGCCGCGATCGAGTTTTTAGGCGTGCAAGGCGTGGACGGGGCGTTCGCGGGTGGGTTCGTCGGCCGTTTCTTCCAAATCGAATTCGGAGGTTGATCGTCCGAGCATTCGGAAGAACGCTTCCCGCACGTCCATCATCAGACTGAATAGCGTCGGGACGAAGATGAGTGTGAAGACCGTCGACACAAACAGTCCTCCCAATACCACGCTTCCGAGACCGCGGTAGAGTTCGCTGCCCGCTCCGGGGAAGAGAACTAACGGCGACAATCCGAGTACGGTGGTCAAGGTCGTCATAAAAATCGGCCGAATCCGAGTGCGAACGCTTTCCAAAATGGCAGCATTCGGAGTGGCGTTTTCCTCGCGCATCAGGTTTAGCGACTGATGCACAATCAAGATGGCGTTATTCACCACGGTACCAATCAAGATCACGAATCCCAGCATCGTAAGCACGTCGAGCGCTTGGGGCGGTTGATGAGTTAGTCGTAAATACCACGAGAGCATTCGCAGTGCCACGATTCCACCCACGGCGCCTAGCGGCACGCTGAGGATAATCACGAATGGATAAGTCCACGACTCGAACAACGCCGCCATCAACAAATAGGTAATTAGCAGCGCGATCAACACGTTCCAACGTAACGCCAACCACGTATCGCGCAACTTGTCAGCCGTGCCGCTGAGCGCGACGCGATATCCGCCCCGCAATTCACCGCTGTCGCGCAGCGGTTCTAAGATCTCACGATTGATAATCGCCAATGCGTCTTCCAGCGCAACTTCCGGGGGTGGCGACACCTCGATCGTGATCGCTCGCTGCCGTTCCCGGTGGTTCACTTGTTCGGGACCGCTGGACGGCGTGATTTCGGCAACCGTGGACAGCGTCAACAACTCGCCGCTGGGTGTGGCGATGGGCAAGTCGGGGAGATCCTGAAAACGATTCACCGTGGTTTCGGAACCAATGATGGTGAGATCGATCTTGTCGCCGCCCACGAAATAATCGGTAGCATAGGCGCCGTCGACCCAGGCATCGATCGAATAACCCATGTCCGAGGCATTCACGCCAACCGATTCTGCCTGGATCACTTTCGGTTCGATGTGGATCTCAGGGCTGGAGAGGTCCAAGCTGGGAACCGGACGAGCTTGAGCGCCGGGAATCAGCGGCGCTTTGGGATTCATTAGCTTGCCCATCATCATGCCGCCGATGCCAACCAACTTGGGCAGCTCGGGGCCCGTGATTTCGATGTCCACGGTCCGGCCTGCCGTGAGACCTTGCTCGAACAAACTGCTTTGCTTTGCCACCACAAAGGTGCCGTGCAACTTGTCGCGCACACTCATCACCAGTGGTATCAAATCGCCGGCCCGCGTGGCGTCGGCCGCCCTAACACCCAAGAACACTTGGCGTCCACGTGCCACATAGAAGAAGTCGCCAATCGCAGGATAAGGCAAAGCGTTGGCTTCGGGACTGTCCGGATCAACATCCCAATAGGGACGCAGCTCTTCTTCCACGATCTGTCCAAGGTCTACCAATTCGTCCAAGTTATAACCTGGCGGTGGCAGGATAATGCCAAACACCAAGTTTCGATTACCCGTTGGTAAATATTCCACCTTGGGCCACATCAGCCAGCTTATGCCGAATGACAGGAGCAACAATGAGAAAACCACACCCAGTCGCCGCATCGTGGTCGCTTGCGTCCAGGCGTTCATCGCGACGATCCAGTTCACGAAACGTTCGCCAAAGCCGTGAATGGCCCCCGTTGCGGCCTGAGCCCGTTCGGCTTGAGTTGCCTTGGGCAAGTTGAATCGACGTCGCGATCGTTCCGGCGCGGCTTCGCCATCACCATTTCCTTCATGCAGGCGATGGTGGTCGCTGACCACATACACTTCGTCCGCGTCATCCGCGTCCTCGGTCAACGAATCTTCTTCCTCGACCGAATCCTCGCCGGAGTTCCCATTTCGGCCCGCGTGTCGCTTGCTGAGTAGGCGGGCCGAAGCTGTTGGAATCAACGTGACGGAGACCAGCAGCGATAAACCCACGGCCGAGCTAATCGCCAAAGCGATATCGCGGAACAACTGGCCGGCCTCTTCTTCCACGAACAACACCGGCAGAAAAACGGCCAGCGTGGTCAACGTGGAGGCCACGACCGCTCCCCACACTTCCTTGGCTCCAGCCACCGCGGCATCGAATCGGCCCTTGCCCAACTGGTGATGCCGATAAATGTTCTCAAGCACCACCACCGCATTGTCGACCAACATACCAACGGCGAACGCCATACCGGCCAAGCTGATTACGTTGAGCGACCGGCCCATCAAGTTCAGCATTAGGAAGGTGCCGATGATACTGGTAGGGATCGCCAAGCCCACGACCAACGCGCCGCGGGCGAACCAGAAACCGGCCGCCAGAATCAACGCCGCCGTAATCACGAACAACCAAGGGGACAGAAACACGGCCGCCACGGCCGTGATGCCGATCAAAGGGGCGAAGATCAACGTGCGAGCCCCGAGATGCAGAAATAGCATCAACACCATCATGGTCAGCGCGCTGCCGATGATAATGTTTTCATTCACTAATCCGACGGCGGAGTAGATATATTCCGTTTCGTCGTAGACCTGCGTCAGTTCCAGTCCCATATCGACGAGCACTTCTTCGTTCAGCTCGCGGCTTGCTTCGCGCAAGCCGTCCATCACATCCAGCACATTCGCGCCCGTCTCGCGCAAGGCATTGATGGCAATGCTGGAAGTGCCGAACCGCCGGACCATGCCATCCGGTTTCTTATAGCCCAAACGGACTTCGGCCACATCGCGCACGAACACGGGCACGCCGTCGCGCACGGCGATCACTTGGCTTTCGACTTCCTCGGACGAATTAAACTGGCTGAGCGTCCGTACCACGTAGCGACGTTTGCCTTCCCAGTAGTCGCCGGCCGAGGTGTCTTTGTTCTGCAATCGCAGGCGCGTTCGCAGCTCACCCAATGTCAACTGACGAGCGGCCAGCTTTTGCGGATCGACCACAACTTGCAATTCTTCTTCCAACCCGCCCATCACATTCGAGTTGGAGACGCCCGAGACGCGCTCGAAGCGGGCTTCGATCACATCCTCACAATAGCGTCGCAGCTTGGTCACATCGGTTTGTTGGGGCAGCAGTTCGGCCGCCTCGGGATGGGCCTCGGCCAGCTTGCGCAGCCGCAACATCGCCAAGCCGGCGTTCTCCGTGGTGGCGATTTTGCGAACATCGGCGGCCAGATCAGGACGCTTGGCGGCGAAGGCGTTTAACACTTCATCGTCCGGCCGTCGAGCGCCGAGGATAAACCAGGCGATCGGTCGATCCGATGCGCTGGACGTACTAATCACCGGCTCGTCGGCGTCTTCTGGATACTCGGGCACTTGCTGTAAGCGGCTATTAACTTTCAGCAACGCCTCTTCCATGTTCGTGCCGACATAGAACTCCATCGTGATGCGGCCCATCGAGTCCATCGACTCGGAGGTCATTTTGGTCACACCTTCCACGCTCTTGAGCTGCTCTTCCTGCTCTTGCGTGATTTCGCGTTCGACCTCTTGCGGACTGGCGCCGGGCCAGCGGGTTTCGATCGTGATGGTAGGCGTTTGAACTTCGGGAATGAGCTGCATCGGCATCCGAAACAGCGCGATGAAGCCGAACAGCGCCAACATCATCGCGCCGACAGCGACCTTCACCGGGTTACGGACACAAGCTTCGATTGGGTGCATGAGGATACTCGAATCGAATTCTTAGAATGTGGGCGGCTGTTCGCGCGTGACGATCACATCCGCGCCGGGGCGAAGTCGTTCGTTGCCGGCAATCACCACTTTTTGGCCCGGTTGCAGCGGGCCTTGCACGGTGAAATAGTCGCCTTCGGCAAAGCCAACCTGCACGGGCACGGGCGTCACTTTTTTGTTTTCGACCACGTAGACCACCGTGTTTTGCCCGAGCACCAAGGCATCCTTTGGCACCAACAGCGCCTCCTGCCGCGAGCCGATCGGCAACGCCACGCGAGCCAACATGCCAGCCTTCAACAAGAAGTCCTCGTCGACTTCGCGATTCGGCACTCGCACGATGACGGGAAACGTGCGCGACCGAAGTTTGGCTTGCGGAACGACCCGCACGACTTGGCCGTCGAACTGCTCGCCGGGCAGCGCTTCCAACGTCACGCTGCACGGCTGATCGCGACGCACGAACCGAATGAACGACTCGGGCACGAAGACTTCGATCTCGATCGGATCGATCTGAATCACTTCGGCCACCGGGTCGCCCTGCCGCACCCACGCGCCCTTTTCGGTGTGTTCGGCGGCGATGAAGCCTTCGAACGGAGCTCGCACCGTGTGTTTGTCGATACGGTCCTGAATCTGGTTGACGCTCTCTTGTTGGGATTGGACACGTGCGCGAGCCTGGGCGATGCGTTCGGCCCGCGGACCTTTCACCGCCAGCTCCATCCCCTGCATCGCTTCGATCATCGTTTGCTGGGCATTCACATAGCTCGAGCGGACCTGATCGTACTCTTCTTGCGTGATTGCTTGACCGCTTTCAAACAACTTTTGGGTGCGGGCAAAGCGGGCCTTGGCGTAATCGTTCACTGCCTGCGCCGCCGCGACCCGGGCCCGCGCCTGCTCGATTTCTTCCGGCCGCGAGCCGTTCTCTAACTCGGCCAACTCTTGCTGCCGCAGCATTAATTCGGCTTGCGCCCCGGCCAGTTCGATCTCGAGCGACGCCGTGCGGAGTTGAGCCAACGGCTGCTCGGCGGTCACGCGATCGCCGTCGTTCACGTAAAACTCCAGCACGCGTCCGTCCGTCGCGCTACCGATCAAACTGTGTCGGACTGGATTCACGGTGGCCGTGAACGTTTGCCGCGCGACAACTTCGCTGCGGATTACCGGCGAGACGATGACCGGCGCGGGGCCTTGGGCGGCGACAGGCGATTCCAGCAGCCGACTGATTACCCCCAGAGCGACAACCACAGCAATCGCCGACGGGACGAACCGTTGCGAACGAAACATGCAAGACTCCGAAATGCTTGCGACACGAGATAACGCAATGTGTCCAACGGCCAAGCCAACCGGTGGCAATCAGACGAGAACGGTTTGCGATTGGGCGGGAATTGAACAACGCGAGGTGAGTAAAGCCAGCCTATACGGGTGCCTACATGAAAGCAACCGAGCGACTGACCGCAGCGGGTCGCCGCTGTCGCTTGTGTCGCGGCGGGGACGCGACTAGCATACCTGCCACTTTCATTGCCGATGGCTTTCGTGCCGTTTTTTCCGGTTGAATCGGCGAATCGGGTCACGTCACCCGCTCTGTATTGAACACCATTTGCTCACCGAAGGACCAATCCGTGGCCAGCGTGAATCTCAAGGGTCGAGTCGCCGTGATCACCGGCGCCAGTTTGGGTATCGGACGAGCCGCCGCGATCGAGATGGCTCGCAGCGGCGCACAGGTCGTTATCAATTATCGCCAGCACGCGGACGAAGCCGAACAAGTGGTTCGAGCCGTTCGCGACGAGGGCTCGCAGGCGATCGCCGTGCAAGCCGACGTGTCCGACGTGAATGCGGTCGAACAGCTTGTCGAGCGAGCGGTCGCGGAGTTCGGCAAGGTGGATATTTTGGTGAGCAACGCCGTCTACAGCGATCGCGAGCTGTTTCACGAGGCGGATTTGGCGGGCTTCCGCCGCACGATCGACGTGACGATGTGGGGAGCTTTCTACGCAGTCAGATGTGCCGCTCGACAGATGATCAAGCAACAGAGCGGCGGAGCGATTTGTATTGTGAGTTCGCCGCACGCTTTCATCCCCGTGCCCCGGTCGATGGCCTACAACATGGCCAAAGCAGCGCTCGAACAGATGGCTCGCACGGCCGCGATTGAGTTGGCCGAGCACCGGATTCGCGTGAATGTGATGCAGCCTGGTTGGACCGATACGCCAGGAGAACGTAAGTTTTTCAGCGACGAAGCGCTGCAAGCCGCCGGCGAGCGAATTCCGTTGGGCCGGCTTGGTTCGCCCGAGGACATGGCCCGCGCTATCGCTTACCTGTGCGATCCGCAACAGGATTACATGACCGGCGCCACGTTGCTGGTGGACGGCGGCATCACGTTGCCCTGGTGGGCTCGCGGCGGATCGGCCGTTCCCGAAGCTTAGCCGGGCAGCGTTCGATTTCCGTCATTGGATCGGCGAGCGGCGGCACTAGGTCCGCGAACGTCGCCGACTCGACCGCCGTGCGAACCTTTGACATCCGAGCCGCGTACTTACCCGCGTTATCCGATTCCCTTTTCGACCAACGACTTATGCCCACGATTACCAAATATCTGTTGCCGTGCGAGTGCGGCGAAGCGATTCCGCTCGAAGTCAGTCAAGCCGGCCAAACGGTGCGATGCGAAGCTTGTGGAAAGTCGCAAGAAGCTCCTTCGATGCGGGGCATTCGGGCGTTGCCGACGACCGAGGTCGAGACCGAGCGTCGGGTCGAGCTGCGCGAGTCGAATTGGTCGCTCGGCCGCGGCGCGTTTTTCTCCGCGATGTTGCTGGTCGCCGTGCTCGCGTTCGCTTTCGCCGGCCTACAGTACCTGTCGCTGCGCAGCATCGGCAAAGTCTATTCCGAGGAAGAGGCGACCGTGGTCTTCGACGAACTGATCGACGACTTCGATGCCGAGCAAGCCTACTCCGCTTGGCAAGAGTTTCGCGATCACGGCATGGGGCCGAAACGTCCGGCGGATTACGTACAGTTGCGCAACGCCGCCGAACAGTTGCGCATGGTCGTCACCGTTTCGCTGATTATCGGCACGGTCGCTCTGGTCGCGGCCGTGGCCTCCATCGCGATGTCGCGCGGCTCCAAAACGAAAGCGACCAAAACCGAATAAGCGGTCGAACTCGGCAATCAGTAAACGAACCGGAATTGCTGGGGGCGATTGGAGTTTATCGAGCTTCCATACGTCGAGCTCGCTTCCGCCGCCGTGGCCCATTGTTTGCCGCCCGCCGAATCGCGGAGCTCGACCGCGTCGATCTCGTTCCAACCAGGAACCGCGGGGCTGTCCAAGTAGATCTTCACACGGTTCGTCGCGAAGTTGATCTTCATCGGAATCAGCGACACGCCCGCCATCGAAGTCGCCGGAGTCGGATCGGCGCCTTGCCAAGCGACCGTCTCGCGCCCCGCGCGATCGAACGCGGTAACTTTCACCACCGCGCCCGGACAATGCGTTTCGTGAATCGCGAGAACCGTTGGTTTGACTCGCTTGTCGAACGTCACTTCCAACCATTCCGCTTGACCGTCTTGCGTGGCCGAAGCCCAGGCCGCGCCGTTGTCTCCTGGAGCCGACACGTCGGGCGGTCCCAGCAATTGTTCGACGCCCCAGGACGGAGCGGCGGCCTTGCGAATGACCGCCAACTCCGATTCCAGCTCAATTAACCGCGACTCCAATGCGCGGCGATCCGTCCACCAAGCGACCGCGATGCCGGCCACGGTCACCATCACAAGCAACGTGCGGAGACCGAAACGCGGGTCAAACCATCGGCGACACTCGTCGACGGAAGACATGGACGCTATTTCACCTCGCGAAGTTTGATGTTGCGCCAGCGAACTTCGTAGGGTCCGGTGCCGCGGCCGATGCCGTGAACTTGCAGCCCGATGAATCCGCTGGACATGCCCGACTTTTCATCCACCAAGTCGGCGACCGGCACATCATTCACCCAGGTCTTGATCGAGTTGCCTTTGGCCAGCACGCGATACTTGTTCCATTCGCCCTTCTTGAACGCCGCCTGCTTGGCCTTGTCCGCACGCGCTTCGTCGCTGCTTAGCCAGCCAGGACCGAGGGCCTCGCCGTAAATGAAACCGGCGGTTCCGTTCGTCGCGATTTCCACTTGCGGCCCATGCACGCGGCCATTGTTCTTTTCCTGGATGCTGGCGGAACGAATTTGCACGCCGGAATTCAACGCGTCGTCAACCTTCACCTCGAAAGTCAACTCAAAATCCCCGTAGTCCTTGTCCGTACAAAGGAACGAGTTCGGGCTGCCTTCGTTTGTCTTGCCGACCACGGCGCCGTCTTCCACTCGGTAAGTCGCGGTGCCATTCTTCTGTGTCCAGCCGTCCAGCGTCTTGCCGTTGAATAGCTTGACCCAACCGTCACTGTCCGCCGCGACGACCGAGCCCGACGCGATCAGGCTTACGCAAACAAACGCCGCTAGAGTAAGTTTTCGCACAATCATGGATGTCTCCTCTCGTGTAGTGTGATATGAGAACTCGTGAATAAGGGTCGGGGATTCGTCGTCCCTTCGCTGGACGTCAGCCGATGTCGTACAACGCCTAGCAGCAAACATTTTGGCTGAGCCCGCCGCGCCGAACAAGCCGCGCCGCCGTTCTCCGTATACGTGGGCGAAAGCCAATCTACCCGCGAATCGCGCGATAGGCGGAGTAGACGATCCGCAATGGCACGTCCGCCTGGATCAGCTCGCTGAGATTCGAGCCCTCGTTGTTCTTGGCCTTGGCGAATTCGTTGACGGCTTGGCCGACCGATTCGGGATCGACCACTTCCCGCAAACAAAACATCAGCAGCGGGATCCGCAGCCGGTTGTAGTTTCCCGCGTTCGCTCGAAAAAACTCGGCGACACGCTCGCTCGTTTGCTCCCAACTGCGATAACGCCAATCGCACACCGAGTCATCGTAGCGAGCCTTGGCCGCCGCGGCGGCGATCTGCGCCGTCAGCGCGCGGCTGCATTCGAACAGCCGATCCAGCGTCGCCAGCGACTCGGTCGGCCGATCCGAAATCTCTTTTAACACCGGCAACAACATGGGCCGCACGCTGTCGAACTCCTGCGTCCAAAACAGCGGAGCGATCCCGCTCCAGAGCAACGGCACGTCGATCAGCACCTGGGCCCGCCGCCACGCGCCGGACATTTCGGTCAACAGATCGAGCCGATCCAGCTCCTCGCCGAAACGCACGTGCAAATGGGCCAATTGATCGAGCTCCGCCAAGCAGTGCTCGAAAGCGTTCCGCGTACTGGCTTCGTTCGTGAACCAAGCCAAATGATCGATGGCCATCAACAACAATCGCGCCCAAGTTTCGTCGTCGTCCAAAGTCATGCGACGCCGCACCACCGGCAAATCGCCCGCAATTAAGTCGCCTCGCTGCAAGAAGCTAAGCGCTCGCCAGCGAGCTTCGAGCAAGTCGACCAACGCTCCGGTGTCGGATGGCGTCTCCAGCAGCGACCGACAGCGTTCGGACATGGCTTCGTCGCGATTCGCCGTCATCTCTCGCCGATACAGTTCGGCCGCGGGGCCGGACAAACGAGAAGCTCGCAGCGCCGTCGCCAACCAATCGCACGGTACCCGCTGCTCGTCCAGATTCGGAAACAGGCTGAGCAGCCAATACGCGCGAATCGAGGCGGCCGCGACCTCGTGACCTTGCCCGACGAGACTCACCAGCCGGGCGTAGGCGTCTTGCTCGTGGCCCGCGATCGCTTGCTGCCAAATCTCCTCGCAAGGATCCGCCAGCACGGCGGCAAACACTTGGGACCGTGACCGGGAATGGCGGCGACCTTCAACCGTCGCCTCGGCCGCTTCAGCTTCGTTTTCTCCCGCGTCGGAACCGATCGACGGACGTTCGGACAGCGGGTCATCGCCGCCCGACGCCGCCGGCTCCGACTCCGCAAAATCCTCGGTCGCGAGTGACGCGGCGCTCGCGTCCTCATCGTCGCTGTCCTCGTCGTCGTCCGAGTACCAGCCGTATCTCTGCCGAACTTCCAATTGACGCTGAACGTACTCGAACGCTTCGCGAATCCGCTGGAAATGATCGGGCGCGTGTTCCGGTTTGAAACGCCGAATCAGTTTGATGTAGGCTCGGCGAGCTTCGCGCTCGTCCGCACGGTGCGAGACGCCCAGCAGCGCGAAGGGATCGCGGGGCCAAGCGGCCATGTCATCGGAAAGTTCGCGGTCGGCGCTCATGGCTGGCGGAATGCTGGCGGGCCAAACGTGGGTGAAGGATTTCGGGGCGTGGGAAACGTCGGCGGCCGGTAAGTCGGCGGCTGGAACGAAGGCGGGTCGAATGTCGGCGGGTCGAACGTTGGTGGCTGGAACGTTGGTGGCTGAAACGACGGAGGGTCGAACGTCGGCAAACCTTCCGCCTCGCGCTGTAATCGCTCCAGTTGCGACTCGAGCACCGGCGACTGGGGCCGAAACTCAGTTCCGTTTTCCAGCGGACCACGTGCCGGACCAACGGACGGCGCGTTGGGAGAAGATTGATCGGGCGCGAACGGAGCGTTTGGTGGTCTTTGGTTGAGCGCCCGCAGCAATCTTTGCAGCTCGGCCTCATCGCTGGGCGAAGTCGTCGACGATTTCGGCGCACGAACACGGGACCCCGGACTCACGTCGATGAAGAATCGCAATAGGCCGAACGCGATTGCAAGGAACACGAAGATGATCCAGCCACGACGCGAACCGCTGTCGCTCGCCGGCTTGCTCGCCGTGGCGATGCTTGGCATTCCCACGCCGGTGCCGTAGTCGCGTCGCACGGACACCGACGACGCCGCGGCCGATGCGGCAGCCAGCGTTTCGGGCAGTTTCTCGACGCGCTCCAAAACATCGGCCGCCACCGTCGCCCACGGTTTGTGCAGCCACCGGACACTTTCCACGGCGGCCGACCATTGCTTGGCATCGCCGCGCATCGCTTGCAGAATCTCGTCCAACCGCTCGGCCCTTGCCGCCGGACGAAGAACGAATAGTTCCGCCAAGTAGCCCATCAATCGCGACTTGTAATCCGCCTCGCCGCGTATCTCCGGCAACTCCAGCGACACGCCGGGCCACAGAAGCTCGAGCCGCGCTTTCGCCCGCAGGCAATGCTGCACGCCAGCATAAAGCTCCTGCCACCGCTGACGACGCTCGGCCAATGGCATGGCGAACATCTGGTTGGCAAACTTCTCCACCTCGTCCAGCAACGCGCTCTCTTCGTGTTGCGCGTAGCTCGGCGACTCGCGTGTCTGGAAGAAATTCCGCTGAGCTCCCAACAGCACGCGGTACGCTTCCAACGTCACCGCATCGGGCACGAACTCGTCCTTGCCCAGGCGAGTCATGGTCCGTACGCGGACCACATCGAAATCCTCCGCGTCGCCGATTTCCAATTGCTCGCGGGCCCATTGCAACCGGCGGGCGATACGATCCGAATTCTGCGAAGGACGAATGGATTGTGAGGCAACCGACATGGCGAGGGCCGAGCGATGAGGAGAACGGGCGAAGCAGGTGCGTGCGGTGCGTTCAACGTGTCGAGCTAGACGAGTTGAATTGTACCGCCATTGGCGAGTGTACCCACCACGGTGGACGCGGCAATCGGTCAGCATATTCGTTTCGGAAACGAAAAGCGAATCCCGCGGCTTTGCTAAAAAAGAGCCGCCGCTTTAGGTCCAGCGTTTGCCAATGATCGGTTACGTTGCTACAACGGAACTGGGGTTGTTGAAGAAGTTGACTTCTTTCATTCGGGGAGCACTAAGCTATGAATCTGCGTTGGACCGGTATCGTATCGTTCGCGATTTTGGCCGCCGTAAGTTCCGTGACGAGCGCGGGCGATTGGTTCGCCAATCCAACCGTGCCAACCCTTGTGCCGGGCGCCGTGGTGGTTCAACGGCCGGTCGTTGTGCAAGGCTACGTTGCACCCAGCCCGGTCGTTGTGAATCGCCCTGTCGTCGTCAATCGCCCGTGACAACGTATTCGCCAGTCACGAACTATTCCCCTGTCACGTCGTACGCTCCGGTCACAAGCTATCGACCGGTGACGACCTACTCGCCCGTCACCACGTACTCGCCAGTGACAACGTATTCACCTGTTACCACTTACTCGCCGGTAACGACGTACTCGCCCGTCACGGCCTATTCGCCCGTGAGCCCCGCCAGTCGTCGCAGCGACACCGATCGTCGCCGGACGCCCCGTGGTCGTGTCGCAAAAGGTGTATGTTCCCGGCCAGCCAATTCGCAACTTCTTCAAGGCCATCACGCCTTAGCAAAGCACAACAGCAAGAGACTTCGCGACCATCGTTTAACCGCGCGGGCCGTCATTTAGCCGCGGACCCCATTGTTTAACCGCGTGGGCAACGCCCCGCGCTCTTATGGTGTGTGCCATTCGTTCGGGGAAACTCTCATCCGCAGCTCGCCTAAACGTTGCATTGGGCGAACTATCGCGCCAGCCGAATTTACGGCGACGACTCGCGAACGTTCGACTTCGCCGCCCAGCGGACGGCGTTCGTCAGAAGCTGTTGAAATGCCGGTTCCGCAAAAGTCATTGGCGTGGCCCAACGACGTGTAAAACGCCGAACCGCCGAACTTCGTGCGGTTCGTCCAAGCGATCGGTTCCGCTGCCTTCTCGGGAATCTTTCCGAATAGCAGCGGTCGCGCCGTCGCCGCCAAGGGACTGACCACGTACAACGATCCGTTGCCGACGAGTTCTGAAACGTCCACGCCTTCCAGGATCGGATGGTCAGCCGCGCCGTCGGCCACTGTCACCATTGTCTTCGGGCCGTTGCCATAGTGATTGCTGTAATTGCCGCCGATCACTTCCGCATCGAAGTCTTCCCACAACGACGTTCCCTCGGGAGCCGGCTTGCCGCGAAGCGAGAACGAATGATTCGCCGTGCGAATCCCAACCACGGGCTTGCCCGCTTCGATGAATCGCCGCACGGCAGCCATCTGAGACTCCGGCAACGCTCGACGCCGCACGCTCAGCAGCAGCACGTCGGCTTCGTCCAGTTGTTCGATCCCAGGAATGCTGTTTCGTTCGTTCGCGTCGCCAAAAGCGAAGCTGACAGCGAACTCCTTGCCCAAGTGGGACAACGCAAACGGCGGAAGCGTCTCCTCTGTTTTGTATTCGTCCTCGGCGCTCACGATCAAAACACGCGGACGTTTGTCATTGGCAAACCGAAACGTACGACCACCGATCAACTGGTCGCTTGTAATCGTCGGGCAAACCCAACGTTCGATATGGCTGACGATCAGATCGGTTCCGGTAAAGTGACTGACGAACGGCTTCTGGGTCGGATCGTACATCGTGTCCGTCATGTCACGCATCAAGACAACGTGCTTGCCGTTGCGGGCCATTTGCCGCAGACCGAACGGCCGTCCGAGCACGCACATATTGGTATGCACGCCCAGCAAGATCACGTTGTCGATCTCGCGCTGCTCCAAGATGCTCCAGATCTCTTCGCCGTTGTCGCTGATGTAATCACGATCGTCGATCGTTAGCAAATCCGTTTGCGACTTCCACGGAGCGCGCGGGTTCCGGCCCATCGACTCCAGTTGCTTGGCCCACTTCGCATGTTCGGCCGGGTCGTCATCCTCGCCGCCGTTCGACTGATCAATCGGATACGCGCCTCGCTCCTCGGATGGAATTTGATAACACCATTTGCCGATGTCCACGGGGAGCGTGAGGCTGCGCGGCGTCTGTTGAGCGCGTTTCCGCGCCGGGTGTTCGGCGTAAGCCTCCATGCAGCTACTCGGCGCGTGAATGATCGTCGCGCCACGCTGCCGAGCTTCCTTGAGCACTTGGTCCATGCGCGGAGCCAGTTCGGCGCCGCGGCGAGTCGCGTTCAAACAGTGGTGCAGATCCCACATGTCGCAAACGATGATCGCGGTCTCGTTCGCGGCCCAAGTCTCGGGCGAATGAACCGTGTGAAAGCGACCGCTGCCCGCGGCAGTCTCCGTCTGTTTGCGAAGTGTCAGATCAAACTTGCCGGTCGCCGAATCCGCGGCCCGAACCGTGGCCGCGGCATTGCCGAGCAGAAAGAGCGAGGCGAACAAAACGACGAACGTGGAACGCTGGCGCATAACGGGCGTCTCCGAATGGATGATGCGGGTGTGGATGCGAACCGCACATCGTACTTGAAGCGCGACGCCAGCGAAACGAAACGCCGCCACGTTCGCTGGACGCGACACGAAAGGAAGTTCAGCACCGCGCAGCAAAAAGCCCGCCGAAGACAATCCTTGGCGGGCTCTGAACTTAGCGGCGGGCGACGTTGGCACCTCGCTTCGCCGCGCGATTTTCGTCACTCGCACCCCTGCGCGAGACGTTTTCGACAGTTATACCAAACCACGGCGCACGGCCCACACGGCGGCTTGCGTGCGGTCGGTCGCGTCGATCTTCCGCAGAATGTTCTGCACGTGTTCTTTAACCGTCTCGATGCTGATGTTCAGCGACTGACCGATCTCGCGGTTGCTCAACCCCAAAGCAACGTGGCGAAGAACTTGCAGCTCGCGATTCGTCAAGGGCACGCCGTCCTCACGCTCACGACGACGGCTCATCGTGCTCTTCACGCGATACAACACGCTCGTGTCCGAAGGCGTATCGCCCGACGCGGCTCGCGTGATGGCGGTGATAATCTCGTCGCGCGACGAACCCTTCAGTACGTAGTCCGCCGCCCCCAGAGCGACGCTGCGCGCCACGTAGGTGGGATTGTCGTAAGTGGACAGCATGATCACCGGAATTTCCGGCGTCTTGGTTCGCAACGTCTCCAGCGCCGAAAGACCATCGCTCTCGGGCATGCGGATGTCCATCAACACCACGTCGGGCTTGTGCTTGACCGTCTTTTGAACGGCCTGCTCACCATTCGCAGCTTCATCAACAATTTCGATGTCGCTGTTGGCGAGCAAAGTTTGCAGCCCCGTGCGAACAACTTCATGATCGTCCGCGACCAGCACTCGGATACTCATTCATCGATCTCCTTTACCACGATGAGCCAAAGCGTCGGCGAACCGCCCAGTCGGATAACCCTAGTTCCCAATCTGACTGGACCGTCTGTCTCGCTGTTGGCCGGGAAACACAGAAGCAACTATTGTTACCGCTTTGCTAGCAGTGTGCAATCAACCTTTGGCGGAATCTGCCAAGCTGCCCCCCTGCGATCTAAATCGTAGTAGAGAAGGCGAGGGGAATCCAGCGTTTTGTTGAACATTTTTTCCGAATCGACGGCAGACCGCACGTTACTTCGACATACTCCATCCGTGCGACCGGCAAATCTCAACTGTTCAAATTCGCCCGCCTTTTCGACACAGCCCGAACGCCTAGGGAGTCGTCACGCCCGAGCCTCGTCGTCCATTCGCAACATTGTTGACCCGCGTCATCCGGTGACCTAGATAATCAACACGGGGACGCCGTTTCGCCTCGTGTTGCCGTTCAACTAGGATCCCAAGCTACAAGGCTTCCCACCGATGAGCAAGGTTTCGCTTCTGTTAGTCGACGACGATCGCCATGTCCTGCGCAGCATGGCCGAATGGCTGCGTGAGTCGGGTTTCGATGTGTGGGAAGCAACCGGTCGCTCCGAAGCCATCCGCCAACTCGAACGGCATGTTCCCGACCTGGTGTTGTGCGACGTTCGACTAGAGGACGGCGACGGCTTCGACGTGCTCGGCCACTGCCGCCAAAACTATCCGAACGTCTCGGTGATCTTGATCACTGGCTATGGCACCGTGGAGACCGGCGTCGAAGCCGTGCGAGCCGGGGCCTTCGACCTGCTGACAAAACCATTGATCGACGAAGAGTTGATGATGTCGATCAACCGGGCACTTTCACAAAAGAAGGTGATCGAAGAGAACAAGAATCTCAAAGCCCAGCTTGATCTGCGCTACGGAATGGACAACATCGTCGGGCAAGACCGTCGCATGCGTCGCGTGTTCGACATGATCGACAGCATCGCCGACGCCCGCGCGACGGTGTTGATTACCGGCGAGAACGGAACTGGCAAGTCGATGATCGCCCGCGCGATTCATCGTCGCAGCAATCGTCGCGATAAGCCGTTTGTCGAAGTCGCCTGCGGAGCGTTGCCCGAAAACCTTTTGGAAAGCGAACTGTTTGGCCACGTGGCCGGCGCCTTCACCGGCGCGATCGGCGACAAGATGGGAAAATTCCTGCAAGCCAACGGCGGCACGATTTTCCTCGACGAGATCGGCACCGCATCGCCGAGTATGCAAGTCAAGCTGTTGCGAGTCCTCCAAGACTTTGAATTCGAAGCCGTGGGTGGAACCAAAACGCACCGCGTCGACGCGCGCGTGATACTCGCCACCAACGAAAATCTGGCGAAGGCCGTGGCCGAGAATCGCTTCCGACAAGATTTGTACTACCGCATCAACGTCGTCAACATCGAGTTGCCTTCGTTGCGTGAACGAGCGAGCGATATCCCGATGTTGGCCGAAGCGTTCCTGCGCGACGTGCGCGAAGACGCCGGCAAGAACGTGCGTGGCTTTTCGGAACAAGCCATGTCAGCGCTGCAACGTCACAACTGGCCCGGCAATGTTCGCGAACTCCAAAACATCGTCGAACGCGCCGTGTTGCTCGGCAAAGGCGACATGATCGATCTAGACGATCTACCGTCGCATGTGCTGACGCATTCCCCTTCGACCGTTTGCAACGCCACGGGCCGCACGCTGAAAGAAGCGCTCGAAGGCCCCGAGCGGCAGATCATTGTCGAGTCGCTCCAGTTCCACAACTGGAACCGCAATGAAACGGCCGACGCTTTGGGCATCAATCGCACCACGTTGTACAAGAAGATGAAGCGTCTCAAGATCGACGTGCCGGCCTACGCTCTCGCCAACGACGATTTCTGAGGACTCGTCCGCAAATAAGTGACCGAATCAATGGGAGCGGCAGGGCGCAAGCCCTCCGGTTAAGCGGCAGGGCACATAAGCGGCAGGGCGCAAGCCCTCCGGTTAATCGGCAGCCCGCGATGCCTCCGGTTAAGCCGTACCGCACGGCTCGCGCCGCTTCAACGGTAAGCTAACTTCGGTCGGTTCCCAGGTCAGCCGACCTTGCGCCGCGCGAAGGGCTTTATGCTCGCCAAGCCGCGCAAAAACAAACCCCGCGACCATCGAGTCACGGGGTCTGCTGATTGTGAATCTAACGATCGCTCGCCAACTTGCGACGACTAGACTTTCAATTCGTCTTCCGGCGTGGCTGGATGGTTCGGATCGAACCAATCCTTGTTGAAGCGAACGAAGCCGCCTTCCTTCACTTTCGGATCGTTGGCCCGACGCATCGCCAGACGGGTAACATGCGCGATCACCGCGTCGCCCAACGCCACTTCGGGATAGCAACGCGGTTGGTTCTCCTTGGGATTGTTGCGCAGACACCAAGCGAAATGCTCTAATTCCTCGGTGTAACCGCGGCTCACCGGCCCCGAATCGGCCGCCTTCGCCACCGGGGCGCCGGCTCCGCCGCCGCTGGCTTGCGTATCCAACACGGCCCCACCGCCTTCCTTCTTGACGCTAACTTTCGTCGTCGTCGACGAATCCTTGTACAGCATCACTTCCTGTTCGCGCTCCAGGATTAACGTCCCCTTACTTCCCATCACGACTTCGCCGTATCCGCCGAAACCGTTGCCCATCGTCGAGGAATAGGTGACCGTGATCTTCTTGTTGCTATCCTTCTCGTGCGAAGGAATCCCCTTTTTGGGATCAGGATAGTTCGCAACCGGATCGTAATACCCAAATGCTTGCTCGGGATCGGCGGCCGGTTCATAGCCCGGCGCCGGGAATTCGAACATACAGTACACATGGTCGTAGGCGTCGCGGTTTTGCGGGAACACATGCAAGCCGCCAATCGCGTGAACGGTCAATGGATGGACATGGCGATCATGGCCGTGCTCATCCTTGCCGTGCAAAGCGCTGATGAAGATACTTGCCGCGTCCATTTGATGGCTTCCCAACTCGGCCATCAGACCGCCGCCAGTTCGCTCCCACAGCCGCCATCGCACCAGCTCTTCCAAAGCCGACCGCTTCATGCCGTTCGGCAGCGTGTCGTCTTCGTAGCCGTGGTCCTCGGCCTTCACGCCCTTATCGGCATCCCAAGCGGTCCATTGGGCAATCTGCCGTTCCAGCAACTCGTACTCTTCGCCATCCACGCCACGTCCCGCGGCGACGGCTTCGTCCATTCGCTTTTTCTTAGCGAGCATCGACTTCAGTTGGCCGCCAATCTTGTCGACCAAATCCCCCTTGACGCTCTTCTCGCCGCCCGGCAACGGCATCTCCCAGCTATCGCGACCGGGCAAGTTACCTCGGTGCCATTGAGCACGAATAAACTGCAGTTCGCCCAGCAATCCTTCTCGCAACAGATGCTTGGCGTTGTCGTACAACACGCTGTAGTGCCGCTGATGCCCGGTCGCCATCAACATCCCAGTCTCATGAGAGACGACCGCCATCTCTTTGCATTGGCCGACGCTGTGGGCCATCAACTTTTCGCTCATCACGTGCTTGCCGGCCTTCATCGCGGCAATCGCAATCGGATGATGCAAGTGCAGCGGGGTGGCAATCACGATCGCTTCCACATCCGGGTCCTTGATCAGTTCGGCCCAACCACCGTTGTTCGAGTCGTAGACCTTGACGTTCTTCCGAGCCTCGGTTTCCGTCTTCCAATCGTATTTCTGCATCAACCCCGGACGAATGCGATGCGTAAAGTACGGATCGCCGCCGCCCCAGTCCCCGTGAAACGCGCGGTGAATGCTGCTGGGACGAATATCGGAGATCGCCACGACCTGCATGTACTCGGGGTTGATCGCCCCGATTAGCACGCTGCCTTCATCGCCCGTGCCGATCACGCCAACGCGGACCGGATCGGTGACCTTTCCGTAACTGAAATAAGCCGCACCCAATCCCGCGCCGGAAACGGCGCCGGCGGCAACGACGCTTTTCATAAAGTCGCGACGGGTCACGCCGACGGCTTCGTAATAGTTGTCACGACCGACGAGTTTTTCTTCAGGGGTGAGGTTCATTACTTCGTTTCCTGCTTAGGTGGGCAACAGCGGTGACGCAACGCGCCCAGGAGAAAGTCCAGTCCCGCAAAACGTCCTGCCCCAACGGCGGCGAGGACCAGCAAAGCCAACATCAAATTCACTTGGTAATACGTCGGCGCGGCGTCGGCCACCCACGGCGGCTGTGTCAACACGATCGAACCCAAAAACACCGCGCCGGCGACCGCCACGAACCGAGTAAATAATCCTACGATCAGCAGCAACCCAATGGTCAGATCGAAATATCGCACCGCTCCGTCGATCCATTCGCTGTCCATGAATCGCCGCCCCGGCTTGCCCAAGTGAAACTCGCCTCGCGACGCTTGCCGGTCCGTTGCCAAGGCGTTCAAATCGGTCTCGTAGTTAGCCCCCATCTCTTCCAATTTGGTCAGCCAACCTCGCAATTTGCCCTTTTGCTCGCTCTCCCGCTTGGCGACTTGCCCACGCAGCGAAGCGACCTCGATCCGCGCCGGCTCGCTGTTGTCGCGATCTAGCCGCTCCATCTCGCCGTAGTACTCGCGAATCTCGGAACTGTTGTCGGCGTGAAATGTCCGCAGCGAGGCTTCATACCGCTTGTACAACTGGTCGGCTGACTTCCGTTGCGATTCGTCGAACCCGAAATGTCGAGCCGCCTGTTCCGGAGCGCGTTCCCAAATCGCCTTCGTCTCGTCCAAATTCAGCCGGGCAAAGCCGTCCCGATCCCAGACCATGGAATGAAACATCGGCGCGAGCGGACCCTTGGCCGACCCCAAGAATCCAGCGGAATACGGCTTGGGATCCTGGATTTTGGAAGCGCCTTCCTTAAAAAACTGCCAACCCACGCCCAATCGCAGTGCGACGAGCGCGATGATGACAAATGTCGTGGCAGGTAACCGTTGCGTAGCCAGGGGAGTGTCTCCTCCGCGAGAGAATCAGATACACGCGCGAACGGCAAAACGTAGGTGGGACGGCCAGCGGCAGGCTCAAGGGAGATCGTCGAGTGGCCAATCGTTCCGCCATCATTCCACAAGCGTTGCCCAAAGGGCCGCACCTGTGCGCGATAACGACTCCAGCTTGCCCAGCCGAGCATTCGTCGCGAGCAAAATCGCCAACGTCAGAAAAGCTTCCGCAAGGCGTCAGCAAGCCATCGCTATCGTCGCCCCATTATTCACAAAACCGCGCAGTTTGCCAACCGGTAAAGAGGCGGATGGGCTGGGATTCGAACCCAGGGTACGCTCTCACGTACAGCAGTTTTCAAGACTGCCGCCTTCGACCACTCGGCCACCCATCCGGTAACGAACAACGAGTCGTCGACCGCACGACCCGTTGCTTCTTCGATTCACGCGTCGCCGAGTTTAGCAAACTCGACTGGCCCGCGATACGATACTTCTCGCCCGTGATTTCTCCCCGATATCGACCGTCATCAACCGCCGCAGATCGCTTCGTCCTTTTCGACACTTGCCTTATTCCACAGCGGAATACTGGCCAACATTTCCGGGATTTTCAGTCCGCCATTCGTTCGCGGACGTCCCGAAACCCCGCTTGCCAATCGAGCCAAGTTGAGGCACAATTGGCTGCTTCGATGGCAGACCAAGCTGTTCGAAACAATCCACCAGGAGAGGTGGCTGAGTGGTCGAAAGCGCGTCTTTGCTAAAGACGTGACCGGGTAAAACTGGTCCGCAGGTTCGAATCCTGTCCTCTCCGCTTAACAAACTCGCGACTTCCTAGGTCGCTTTTCTCGGAGCTGCTACGCTCCTGTTTGTCCTGTCTTCTGATGGACAGAAGATAGCCCCCCGCTCTGTCCGATTGACGGGCTGTTGGTCGCCGGGACGACGGAAATTTGGGCGGCGCGATTCTCGCACGGACCGAGCGATTGGCTGCACCTTTGCTAGTCACGATCTCGATGTCACAGTTAACCTGGTCGGGCCAGTCACGATTTATTGCTGGCGATTCACACTCCATCTCATTCATCCGAAAAACGGTCCGGGCAAGTGGTCTCGTACTGACGGCGACCTAGCGTCCGTCAGAAATGTCGAGTGCCTAGAGCTTTCATTCTCGCTTTTGTTGCATCGCGGTTTTGTTGCTGAGTGGGCAACGGATCGAGTCTTTCGTCGGCGAATCGGGAGTTTGCTCCGTCCGCGAAAACAAGGGTGACCGGCCTATCTGGCGCGGACGAACGCGGGACGCCATCGCTTGCTCGAACGTTCCGACTATTTTCGTGGCGAACAATCTGCGAACCATCCGGAGGCTTTTCCCATCTAACAACTCAGGCAAACCAATAACACTTTTCAAAATGGTAAGGCAACATTTTCAATGTTCATATTCCGTGGCGGTCATCCGACTACGAACTTTAATGGGCCTTCGTCATAACATTTGGGGCTGGTAGCTGAGACGGTCTAGCGGCGGCCTGAAGAACCGCAGACGAGGATTCGAGCCCCCTCCCAGCCCACTAGCACTTTGTATTTTGCACTTAGCACTTAGAGACATCTGAGGGTCGAATTCCATCGGTCACCCTTACATGTGTCCTGGGTGTGCTGGATTCGCCGCGAGGAGCTCGAAGATCGAAGATCAGGTTCGACTCCTGGCCGGGACACTATTTGACGCTGGAGCCAGACGGCCAGGCAATCGGCTGCAACCCGATCGAAGTGGGTTCGACTCCCACCGGCGTCTCTGACCAACCAACTGCTGGTTCGGATTACATCAACTTTGGGAGCTGAAAAATATCGGAGCAAAAATCTCGTTGGAAGGTCACAATACACGCTCAACTGCTCGTCGGGACTACATCCCAGGTTGCTAACCTGGTGCCATGAGCACCGTCTCGATGTTACTTCGTTGGGCAACCATACACACTCGACTGCCGGATTGGAGTACATGGCAAATAACCGAAATCGGTTTTGCGGGTTCAAGTCCCGCCCCGTCCGCTAAATGAGAGTTCGCCGGACGGGTTCTCTGTCCACAACTTCGTCGAGTGCCCATACACGATCCGACTGCCGGTGCGGAATACATCCATCAAACGCAACTCTGCACCAAGACTTCGTCGGATTGATTTATTAGAAGGAGGTCATCATGGCCAACAAGAGTTTGTTTTCCAGCATCACGAGCAAGTTCACTCGCACCAACACGGTCAATGAGGCCGGAGGCCGGGCGTATGAGTTGGCGCCGAAGCATGCGTTGGCCCAGATGGCGGCTACCGGCTGTTTTGGCGGCGTCTACTACGCCAGCGCCGAGAGCCAGTTGGACGAACTGCGCAAGCTGATCGACCAAGTCGATGACAACCTCTTCTTGGCGAAGCTGGCCGTCTATGCGCGGGAGCGGGCCTATATGAAGGACATGCCCGCGGCGTTGCTGGTGGTGCTGTCGAAGCGAGACACCGAGCTAATGCACCGGGTGTTCGATCGGGTCGTGGACAACGGTCGCGTGCTGCGCACCATGTTCCAAATGATTCGCTCGGGCCAGTTTGGCCGCACGGGGTTGTCGTCCAGCTTGCAGCGGGCGTTCCAGCGGTGGTTGAACGAGGCGTCGGTCGGCAAGTTGCTGTCGGCTTCGATCGGCGAGCGACCGAGCCTGCGCGACGTGCTGCGGATGGCTCGCCCGACGCCGAAAGACAACGAGCGGCGCGCGTTGTTCGGTTGGCTAACCGGCAAGGAGACCGAGAAATGGGCTCCGGCTTCCGAGGTTGACTTGCCGGCGCAGGTTCAGGGGCTGATCGCCTACCGTCAGGCGGAAACGGCAGAGGCTCAGGCGCTGATCGCCGGTGACTTGTCGGTCCGCTGGGACTTGTTGGCCGACGCGGCCAAGGGTCCACTCGTCTGGAAGGCGATCGCCCGCCAGATGGGACCGCAGGCGCTGCGAATGAACCTCAACACGCTGTTGCGTCACGAGGTTCTGGGGAACGGTAAGGCGGAACGTGCGATGGTCGACTATGTGGCGAGCCGCTTGGCGGACGCCGACGAGATTCGCCGCTCGCGTCAGTTCCCATACCAGTTCCTGGCAGCCTACCTGAACGCGGCCGAGGAAGTTCCACAAAAGATTAAGACGGCGCTGCATCAGGCCGCCGAGATCGCTTGTGGAAACGTCCCGGAGTTGCCGGGTCCGGTCATTATCGGTCTGGACACGTCCGGTTCGATGAATTGCCCGGTCACTGGTCACCGTGGACGCGGTGCGACAAGCAAGATGCGGTGTGTCGACGTAGCGGCTCTGTTCGCCGCGGCGATCCTGCGTCGGAACCCAGAAAGTGTGGTCATTCCGTTCGACACACGGGCTTACCAGGTCCGCCTGGATCCGTCGGACTCGATTCTGAGTCTGTCGGAGCGGCTGGCCAAGTACGGTGGCGGCGGAACGGATTGCTCGATTCCGCTCCACGAAGCAAACACCAAATATCGCACGCGACCGTTCGCGGGCGCGGTGTTGGTGAGTGACAACGAGAGTTGGGTCTACCGCAACCGAGCTTTCAGTTACGGTCATGGGGGAGCAACGGGCGTGCTGTCCGAGTGGCAGACGTTCGTGGAGAACCAGCAGCGAATGGGCGTTGCACGGCCGAAGCTGGTCTGCATCGACATCCAGCCGTACGGTTCGACACAGGCTCCCGAGCGGGACGACATCCTGAACATTGGCGGCTTCAGTGACGCCGTGTTCAACGTAGTCGCCTCATACTTGAACGACGATACTAACCGCTTTGTCGCCGAAGTGGAGTCGACCGAGCTGTAATCAGGTAGCGTTGTAAGAACTTACACCCCTGGTCTGAGCAATCGGGCCAGGGGCGTTTTTTGGCGACCGGCAGATAAAACGTTACCGGAAACCGGCGTGCTCGCGCACTTCCGCTACAAAGTCTCTTGCTAGGAAATTAGAAGATTCCCAGTTGATCGCGAGCGTCTTCCGTCATGCGATCCGGCGTCCAGGGCGGGTCCATCACGATTTTGACTTCGACGTTTTCGACGCCGTCCAATGCCGACACCACTTGTTTGCTGTTGGCGATCAATTGAGGTCCGGCCGGACACATTGGGCTGGTCATCGTCATTTCGATCTTCACGTCTTGCTTTTCATCTTCGCGGTCGACCGTTTCGACGACGTAGATCAAGCCCAGATCCACAATGTTGACGAACAGCTCGGGGTCAATCACCTTTTTGAGTTCTTCGCGAACGATTTCTTCCGAAACGGCCATGACTCAGCCCTCCTAGGATTCGCGAATGCGGACGAACACCGAATCGCCCTCGACTTTGACTTCATGAGCGACGGTGTCTTCCGTGGCCGGCATCGTCAACGCTTTGCCGGTGCGAATATCGAACTTCGCGCCGTGACGAGGACAAGCGATCGCGCAGCCATCCAGGGCGCCTTCGCCCAATGGACCGCCATCATGCGTGCAAACGTCGTCCAGGCAGTAGAACTCGCCAGCCACATGGAACAGCACGACGATTCGCTCGTCGACTTCGAACAACTGTTTTCCGGGATCCGGGATGTCGGCAACGCCGGCAATTCGCACAAATTCAGACATTGGAAACTACTTCGCTCGACGACTATTCGTACTCGCGCACTCGCCGAGCGATTGCGTGCCCCAAAGCTTCGCGGACGCTTTCGATCGTAATGCGGTCAAAAATCTGTTGGAAAAAGCCAGTTACGATCATCCGCGTCGCTTCGCCTCGCGTGTAGCCACGACACTGGGCGTAGAAGATCAATTCCTCGTCGATCTTACCGGTGGTCGAACCATGCGTGCAGCGCACGTCGTCCGCTTCGATCTCAAGCCCCGGAATCGAATCCGCGCGAGCCGTGCGGCTGAGCAACAAATTATCGTTACGCTGATAGCCGTCCGTCTTCTGCGCTTCCTGATCGACTTTGATCATCCCGCGCCAAACGGTTCGCGACTTGTCTTGTAACGCAGCCTTGTACAGGAAATCGCTGCGACATTGCGGAGCCACGTGGTGTTGCAAAGTGTGATAAGAAATGTGCTGCGTTCCTTCGGTGAACATCGTGCCGTTCACTTGCGAGTACGCGCCTGGACCGACCAACGCCACGTGTTGGTTGACCTTGGATAGTCGACTGCCAAGTGCCCCAATCGTCCATTGCAGCGAAGCGTCGCGCCCGACGCTGGCCCGCTGATGAGCGAAGTGCCACACCTTGTGGCCCCAGTCCTGCAAGCTAACGAAACGCAGATTCGAGCCCGGCATCTGGATGATTTCCAGAGCGCCGCAGTGGAAACCGCCGTGTTGTTCCGCGCCGCTTAGCGTTTCGCACAGCACGGTCGCTTCGGCGCCTTCTTCCAACACGATCAGCGTGTGGCCCAAGTCCGAGCCGCCGTCGGTCATTGCCGACGACACATGCAGCGGCTCGTCGACCGTCACACCGCGCGGAACATACAGCAAGCTGCCACCGCTCCAGCAAGCCGCTTGCAAGGCCGCGAACCGATCGTATTCGGCGTCGACCACCGAGAAGAGATATTTGCGAACCAAGTCGCCGTGCTCGCGCACCAATTCGTCTAGGCCGCCAAAGATCACGCCGCGTTCGGCCCAGCGGCTCTTCAACGACACGTGCGTCGGTTGGCTGTCCACCGTCGCCACGCTTCCCGCCAGCTCGACGCCTTCCGACAACAGCGGCGAAAACGCGGACGCATCGGCGGGCGATTCGGTCGGCAGCGAATAGTTGCCCAGATGAAACAGCCGAATGTCCGTGCGAATCCACTCTTCGTCATTACGAGCCGGCCAGGACATGCGAGAGAACGTTTCCCACGCTTGCCGCCGCTGTTCGATCAGCCAAGCTGGCTCTTGCCGAGTCGCCAGGAAAGCCTCGAAGCCTTCCTGAGTGAACGGTGTCTGCGTTGCGGTATGAGTCATGTATGTGTGTTGTCTTGTTTGTACGAAGACTGTGGAACTCGATTTGAGGAACAATTGCTGTCATGGACTTCCGATAGTCGCCTTTCGCTCCGCGAAAGGAGCGAAGGCCGCACTTTCGCGGAGCGAAAGGCGACTATTTCAGCGACTATTACAGCGACGATGGCAACCCAGCAATCGCTCCTTAGCCGACCGAGCCTTCCATCTGAAGCTGAATCAAGCGGTTCATTTCCACCGCGTATTCCATCGGCAACTCTTTCACCAGCGGCTCGATGAACCCGTTTACGATCATTGTGCTGGCTTCGGCTTCCGTCATGCCGCGGCTCATCAAGTAGAACATCTGTTCCTCGCCGATCCGCGAAACGCTGGCCTCGTGACCAATCGTGACGTCTTGCTCGGCGATCTCGATGTACGGATACGTGTCGCTGCGGCTCTCGTCGTCCAAGATCAAGGCGTCGCAGACCACGTTGCACTTCGAGTCCGTCGCGCCCTTCTCGACCTTGACCAATCCGCGATAGCTGCTGCGGCCGCCATCTTTCGAAATCGACTTCGAGATGATTTGCCCAGTCGTATGCGGAGCACAATGCACCAGCTTCGCGCCGGCGTCCTGATGTTGCCCCGGTCCCGCGAAAGCGATCGACAGAATCTCGCCCCGCGCCCCTGGCTCCATCATATAGACGGCCGGATATTTCATCGTCAGCCGACTGCCCAAGTTGCCGTCGATCCATTCCATCGTGGCGTCGGCATACGCCATCGCCCGCTTGGTCACCAAGTTGTAAATGTTGTTCGCCCAGTTTTGAATCGTCGTATAGCGACAACGGCCGCCACGCTTGACGATGATTTCCACGACCGCCGAGTGCAGGCTTTCGGTCGAGTACATCGGGGCCGTGCAGCCTTCGACGTAATGCACCTCGGCCCCTTCGTCGACGATGATCAGCGTCCGCTCGAACTGGCCCATGTTCTCCGCGTTGATGCGGAAGTAAGCCTGCAACGGGAAGTCGATCTTCACGCCGGGCGGGATGTAGATAAACGAGCCGCCGGACCAAACGGCCGAGTTCAACGCGGCGAACTTATTGTCCGTCGGCGGAATCACCGTGCCGAAGAACTCCTTCACCAACTCGGGATGCTCGCGAACCGCCGTGTCCGTATCGGTGAACAGTACGCCCTGCTTGCCGAGGTCTTCCTTGAGCGAACCGTAAACCACTTCGCTCTCAAACTGGGCCTTCACACCGGCGAGGAACTTGCGCTCCGCCTCGGGAATGCCCAGTTTCTCGAACGTATCCTTGATCTCTTGGGGAACTTCGTCCCACGATCGGCCCTGCTTGTCGGTCGGCTTCAGGTAGTAATAGATGTCCTGAAAATCGATGTCGATCGAACCGCCCCATTTCGGCATCGGCTTCGACTCGAAGATCTCCAACGACTTCATGCGAAACTCGCGCATCCACTCGGGCTCGTTCTTCATCTCGGAGATCTGAGCCACGATCTCGGCGTCCAACCCCTTGCGAGCCTTGAACACCGCGGTCGATTCGGTGTGGAAGTCGTACTTATTGATTTCGCCAATGGCGTCCTGCGTGCGGTCGGCGGTGATATCGGTGGCCATGCTGTGCCTCGTCTGGTAAGTCGTCCTGAAGTGTGTGGCCCGAAAAAACGTGGGAGCCTTAGACTTCGAGCGGTTCTTCCTTGCGGATCATTTCCTGGTTGCGAGCTTCCGCTTCCGGATATTGCTTGCGGATCCGGTCATAACCGTTCGAGTGCAGTTCCTGAGCCAGCTCGACGCCGCCGGTCTCGACGATCCGGCCGCCCAACATCACATGCGTGAAGTCCGGCGGGTTGCGTTCCAGCAGCTTGTCGTGATGCGTGATAATCAGCAGCCCCATCTTTTCGCGGCCGATCTCCGCAATACTCTCGCTGGCCAACCGAACCGCGTCGGCATCCAAACCGCTGTCGGTTTCATCCAAGATGGCGAACTTCGGCTGCAACATCGCCAACTGAAGAATCTCGGCCCGCTTCATTTCGCCGCCCGAGAAACCGTCGTTTACATAGCGGCGAGCGAACTCGACATCCATGCGCAACTGACCCATCCGCTCGCGCAGCTCCTTGCGAAACTCGCGCATCGGAATCAGCTCTTCGCCTTCCTTGCGGTCTGGCCGACGTACGTTGGTCGTGGCGTGACGCAGAAAGTCCGCCATCTTCACGCCGGGGATCGCCACCGGACGTTGGAAAGCCATGAACAACCCGCGCCGAGCTCGTTCGTCCGGCGCCATCTCCAGCAAGTCCTCGCCGTTCAGCTCGATCGAACCATCCGATACTTCGTAGTTCGGGTGGCCCATCAACGCCAAACCCAGCGTGCTCTTGCCCGAGCCGTTGGGGCCCATCAAAGCATGCGTCTCGCCACGGTTCATCGTTAGATTCACACCGCGAAGGATCGACTTGCCCTCGACGGAGACATGCAGATTCGTAATCTTCAGCGTATCGCTCATTGGCTTCTCAAAATCCAAGTGAATACTCGACCGGTAATCACTAACCGGTAATCTTCTGGTGACTCTTCAGCGGTTCGACATCCGCCGGAGCCATCACGTAACCCGAGTGATGCGGCATCGGCAATTCGTCGTCCACCTTGATGCCCGCCTGGAACGCACGACCATCGGCCGACTTCCGCTTGGCAATCTTGTGACCCTTGATCTTGTCCTGAATTCGCATCAGGCCTTCCAGCAAAGCTTCCGGACGCGGCGGGCAACCCGGAACATACACGTCAACCGGCACGACCAAGTCGACGCCCTTCACGACGTGATAACCCCATTTGAAATAAGGCCCGCCGCCCACCGTGCACGCGCCCATCGCGATCACGAATTTGGGGTCCGGCATCATGTTGTACAGCCGACGCACGCGGCTGGCCATTTTGTAAGTGACCGTGCCTGCCACGATCATCAAGTCCGCTTGTCGCGGCGTGGCCCGAAACGCTCCCGCGCCGAACCGATCCATGTCATAGCGGCTGGCCCCGGCCGCCATCATCTCGATCGCGCAGCAAGCCAAACCGAATGTCATCGGCCACACGCTGGACTGCCGAGCCCAGTTGATCGCTTGCTCGATGGTGGTCGTAATGACGTTCTCTTCGAAACGTCCTTCAATCCAAGGCTGTGTCATAATTCGCTTCTCACCGGTTCACCAGGAAAACCATCTACGATCCCGCAAACCGCTTAGGATACACCAACTTGTGCCCAGCTATCTAGCAGCCTGTGGCGATGTGTCGCGGGCCTCGAACGTACAACACGACTCACCGTCCAGCCGACATTCGGTCAACTTCACGGTCTCGCCCAGCAGTTCCGAAAACAGCATCCGCTCCATCGCGCAAATCGTTCGATCTTGTTCCGCTAATTGGGGATAGGGACAAGCCAATGCCGTTAAAACCGGCAACATGCCCGTCTCGTCCACCTCGAACGGTATCCGCCGTTCGCCCAACAACTCGGCCAGCGACTCCATCTTTTCCGCCAGCGTCCGCCCGGAAATCTGTCCGGCATACGTGTCCGCCAACCGCCGAGCAACCCGCTGCAACAACCCTTGCCGAACTTCGGGATCCTTGATCTCGCGGATTTCTTGCCACAAGGCGATGGCTAGATCCGCGAAATTCGACCCCGTCTTGCGTCGCCCAGCATCGGTCAGTTCATACTTGTGACTCGGACGACCCCGGCCAACGATTTCCGCAGTTCGCTGAATCAACCGCTGAGCCATCAGGCGGTTCAGCCGTTGACGCACGGCGGTCGCCGTAACTCCCATCGCTTCGCCGATTTCCGGCACGGTCAGCGCACCCCGTTTGCGAAGCAAATCGAGCAGCGGCGTGTCGGAGGAAAGGAGGTCGTCGGTCATGGGAAAACTCCCGGTTCGTTCATCGGTCTTATCGTTATACGCATTTATCGCAATTTTGACAACCAGATGTGTTTTTATTTTTCGCGAGTGTTTCGCGCGGACCGAACCGGCTCAAAACCAAGGGAGAATGGGCTGCGAGAGCTGCTCCAACAAGCAGCGCCGCGCATCGCTATCCGCCAGCGGTTCCAGATAGTCGCCTTTCGCTCTGCGAAAGTAGCGATCGCCCGGCACAAAGTAGCCGCAAACGATCAGCGACACTCAGCGCAAATCAGCAAGTCCGATCTCCCAGATCGCGCATGAATGCTCCGTCTGGCAAAGGAGCTGAGCGTGCAAAGAAGAGCCGGCAGTTGTCTAGGCCAGCGGCAACAAAAAATATGCCCGACTACGAGCGCGCGGCGCGAGCCAGTGAGTTCGTCGATTCACTTGCCGCGCCGCGTGCTTATATTTTTTAGCTGCCGGTCGCCTTACCACGGCGTTCCATACAAACCGTTGCCGCGGATGCCGATGTCGCCGGTCGGAATGCCGATGTTCTGCAAGTGCCGCGAATGAAATTCGCCGTAGTACTTGGGATACGGAGCCCGCGAGATCGCTCCCGGCGTGGCGCCGAAGCCGTAATTGCCCAGCGAGAAAGTGAGCGGCGCGCCAGCCGTCGAATAGACTCGCGCCGAGGGCGAAACGATCGGCCGGCCAAACCAACGTCCGCCGCGGCCTCCGGCATCCGCTTCGCTCGCGGCCGATAGCCCGAAAGCAACGACTATCGCCAGAATCGCCATCGTCCGTCCGCCAAACCGCGTCATGCCGCACCTCCGCCAGAGCGATCGTTTGGTCGTCGCTCGATGAATTGAGAACCGGGGATCGGAAGCCGCGCATCGGGCCGGCTCCCGGCAATGTATAGCTCGCGGCGGTGCGTCGCGCGAGAAAATCCCCGTCTCAATCAGGCCCGCAAGATCGCTTGTTGAACGGACAATCGTTGCAACCGTTCCACCACGGGCTCGGGCAATTCATCCAACGCCGCGACATGTGGCATTCCGTCGACCGCGATCAATTCGATCGGCGGCGAAGCCAGGTCCTCATGATAGAAGCGGCTGCTGGGAAAGATGTCGGCCGGATAGGTGCAGTTGTCGAGCATCGCCAGAGCCACACAGATCGCCGCTCCGACCGCACTCTCCAACATCCCGCCGATCCAGCAGGGAATTCCGGCCTGCCGAGCCACGTCGTGAATCGCCACGGCGTTCGTAATGCCGCCGACGCGCCCCGGTTTGATGTTCATATAGCGGCAGCTTCCCAACTCGATCGCCTGCCGGGCGCGATGCACGCTCGTCAGACTCTCGTCCAAACAAACCGGCGTGCGAATCTGCTGTTGCAATTTGGCATGATCCAGCAAGTCGTCATGCACCAGCGGTTGTTCGATCATCGCCAGATTAAACTCGTCCACGGCCGAGAACAGTGGGGCGTCGGCCAAGCGATAACCGCTGTTGCAGTCGATGTGAAACGTCGTGTGGGGAAAACTTCGGCGAACGGCCGCCAGCATCGGAATGTCCCAGCCGGGACGAAACTTCAGCTTCACGCGCGGAAAGCCCGCTTCGACCGCGCCGCCAATCGCGTCCAGCAGTTCGTCCACCTCGTCCATCACGCCGAAATCGGCGCCCACCGCAACTTGCCGGCGAGTCGCTCCGATCAGTTCGTGCAGCGGCCGATTCGCCTGCCGACTAGCCAGCGCCCACCAAGCCGTATCGAGCGCCGCTTTGGCGAACGGGTTTCCCTTGAAATGAGCCAGCTTCGCATGAAGCTGCTCGCCGGAATCAATCGTCTGACCGACGATCGCCGGCGCCAGCCAATCGCGACAAGTGGCAAAGATGCCGCCACCCCATTCGGGACTGTAGCAAGGCGCCGCCAGCGGGCTGCTTTCGCCCCAAGCGTCGATCGAACCGCTGCTCATGCGGCACAACACCGAATGGATTGCCGCGTCCTCGCCGTAGGCCGTTCGCCACGGATAGATCAGCGGCATCGCCACGTGGTACAGCTCGATTCGATCGATCCGCATGAGTCGCTTCCGTCGGGATGCCTTAGCCGATCTTGGCCTTCAACTCGGACAGCAATCGCACGGCGTGGCCAATCTCCGCCTTTTGCCGATCGGGCTCCTGCGGAATTTCGCGTTCGATCGTCAGCGGCCCGTCGTAGCCAATCTCTGCCAAAGCACGTAGATAGTTTTCCATCCCCACGTCGCCGTTACCCAACGGCACTTCCTGGCCCCAAGTCTCCCCTGGCTTATCCGACCACGTGCCATCCTTGCAGTGAACGCTGCGAACATAGCTGCCGATCTTCCGCACCGCTTCGATCGGCTTGCCCGTTCCGTACAGAATCATGTTGGCCGGATCGAAGTTGACGAACAGATTGTCTCGCCCCACGTCCTGAATGAACTTCAACAACCCGTCGGCCGACTCCTGTCCGGTTTCCAAATGCAAGTTCTGACCGTTCTTCGCACAGTGATCCAGCAGATCGCGAGTCACGTCGACCACTTCCTGGTACAACGGGTCGCTGGAATCGTGCGGAATGAAGCCCAGATGCAAGCGCGACGACTTTGCAGCCCAGCAGATTGGCGAAGTCGGCGATCTCCTTCATCTCTGTGCTCGAGCCGCTCGTGTTTCGGGCGGCACCAAGCCCACCGTGCGAACGACCGTGGGAATGTCCGCGTAGCTCGCTCCCTCGAAGCCGCCGAAGACGGCCGTGAGCGTGATGCCAAACTCGCTCAGCTTCGCCAAAAATGCTTGGCGTTCGCTTCGTGCGTGTCTCCTTGGCCGGAGCGTGCAATTGAATCGTCGGCACGCCCAGATCGCGGGCAACTCCAATTTGACGCCCAGTCCTGCGTCGACGCTAGTAAAGACTCCGATCGGCCACTTTTCCATCATGATTCCTCCAAGGTTCGTGTGAGACCGGCAATGTATCAGGCCGCCGCGCGGGCCGGCAGGAGCAGAAGTAGCGGACTCGCATTTATCCCAGCCGAGACAATCAGCTTTTCAGCTACAATGGCTCGGCTCGCAACAGGAACACGCAATATGGAAACTGACCTCGAGAAACGCATCGCCGCGCTTGAGGCGCAATTCGCTGAGCTTGTGCGATTAGTTGAACAACGGCGCGCGTCGACGTCGTGGCGCGAGGTTGTCGGCATGTTTGCCGACGACCCGCATATTGGGGAACTACATCGCGAAACGGAACGGTTACGCGAAGAGGACCGCGCCGCTCAAAACGACAACATCTTCCGATAAGCTTCCATGCGCAGCTCCAGATCGCCCCGTTCGATTCGCTTCATGCGATCCAGCGAGAAATCCTCGACGTTGAAGCTGGCGACCAAGATGCCGTAAGCCATCGCTTCCTTCAACACGGTTGGCTCGAACGATTTCTTCTCGGCCAAGTAGCCCATCATGCCACCGGCAAAGCTATCGCCCGCCCCGGTCGGATCGACGACTTCCTCCGTCGGATAGGCCGGCAAGACATACGTCTCGCGTTCCGAAAAGAACATCGCCCCGTGCTCGCCCTTCTTGATGACGACGAACTTCGGCCCCATCTCACGCACGCGATGTCCGGCTCGCACCAAGTTCTCATCGCCCGTTAATAGCTTCGCTTCGCTGTCGTTCAAAACCAAACCGTCGATTCGCTTGAGCAACTGCATGAGCTCGCCGTGCTGCTCGCGAATCCAAAGATCCATCGTGTCGGCCACGGCCAAGCGAGCCCCCGGCACTTGGTCCAACACTTTCATCTGCACGACCGGCGAACCGTTGGCCAAAAACACAAACTCGGCGCGCTTGTGCTCCTCCGGCAACACCGGATCGAATTCGCCGAACACGTTCAAGTGCACTTCCAGCGTTTCGCGATCGTTCATGTTCGGCAGATACTTGCCCCGCCAACGAAACGTCTCTTTGCCCGGCACGATCTGCAATCCGGCCGTGTCGATCTTTCGGCCTTGCAGCAGCTCGGTATGCTCGCTCGGCCAATCGTCGCCTACCACGCCCACCAACCGCACGGGCGTGAAATAGCTGGCGGCGTAGGAAAAGAAGACGGCCGAGCCGCCCAGCACGTTGTCTCGGGAATCGGTCGGAGTTTCCACGGAATCCAAAGCGACAGAGCCAACAACCAACAACGGCATCGGGGCGTTCCTTCCAGCGGCGTGTTAAGGTAGACATGTTCCTGAAACGGGTCCGCATTATCGGGGATTCACCCCAGCACGCAACCGTTCCCCGGCGCGTGTCGATACGTATGTTCCATCGCCCGAGACAACCCAGCCGCATGACGCCCGAACAACCAAGCCGCCCGCAACCAATTCCACCGCGACGTGACGCCGACCTGCAAACCATCCGCCCGGCGGTTTTGACCAATCGAGTTCGCTCGGGAATGGCTTGGTTCGTTTGCGTGATGGTTCTGGCAACGACCTTGTTGACGACGAACGCCGCTATGGCCAAGCCGCCGCGGTTTGTCGCCAAGCTGACCGACGGCCGAACGATCGAAGGCAATTTCCTGGCCGATTGGCACGCGGCCCAAGCTCAGGCAAAGCTGGAAAGCGAACCGCTGTTCGCGCCGAACGCGCCGCTGCGTTGGCTCCGCGATCGATGGTTGTCGCCCAACCGATCGCCGGACGCCTACATCGAATTCGTCAACGGCGATTTCGTCGCCGGCCGAGTCACGGGTTTTGCCGACGGCGAAGATGGGTTCGATCAGCAGCCGCCGCACGCGCTGGTCGCGCCGTCGTTCGAGCAACGTCCGCCGTCCGGCGTCAGCGTCGCCGAGCTGCGCGTGGCAACTCGCTTTATCCGCCGCATCGTTTGGCAGCGTTCGACCGTTGCGGCCGAACCGAATTCGGTCCTGTTCCGCGACGGTCGAACGCTGGCCTTTCGCTCGCTGCGCTGGCGGGCTGGCGCGATCGATCTCCTGACCGCCGACGGCCCGCGACGCGTCGCCATATCGGAGCTGGCGGCGCTGCGGCTGGAGGAGCCCAACGCCTGGGACACCTACTTCGATGAACTCGTTGAACTCGCGCCCGACGGCGAATCACGACTGCTGCAAACGGAAACCATCGACGGACTGATCGCCACCACGTCGCTGGCACGTTTCGACGCTCGGGCCGAAGGCAACTCGGCCGACTTCGCGCGCTGGGTTCACGCCGTTCAACCCGCCTGGTCGCTCGACCCGATCTGGATTCCAAATCGCAACGTCTGGATCCGACGTTCGTTCGCGCCGCACGAAGTTCCGCTGACTCGGTTCCTGCCACGACTGGAAACCCCAGGCTCGGCCGCCGTGCCCACGTTGTCCGCGGCGGCTTGGCAAATCAATCGCAACGCCTACGGCGATACGTTCAACCCAGGCGAGGCCGAAGCCGGTTGGGGCATCGGAGTTCGCTCGGCGAATCGCCTAATCTTTCCCACGCATCCGGCCGTTCGCACGTTGCGGACTCGTTTCGCTCTGGATCGAGCGGCGGGAACCGGCGGTTGCGTGCGAGCCAAAGTGGCTTCGATCGCCACGCCCGATCAACCTTGGTACACCAGCGAGTTTGTCGTCGGCAGTCAGCACACGATCGACTGCGGAGCGATCTCGATTCCCACGGACGGCAATCGGCCGGCGGAGATCATTCTGGAAGTCGACCCGGCCCACACCGGGCGACCCGCCGGCGCCGACCCGCTAACGATTCGCGATATCGCCGACTGGGTTGAGCCGTGGTTCGAGCTGGACGCGGCGGTTGTGAAGGACGAGATCGCTCGACGGCGAGCTACGCACATTCCGGCTTGGCGAGGCTGGAAAGTCACGTTCAACGAACAGACGCCGCCGCTACGCAAGAGCGTTACGGACGATCTAAACTCGCCGACCGTGCGACATCGCCCGGCGATCGCGGCGGTGGGCGAGCCCATCGTGTTGTCCGCCGAGCGCCGCCTTGACACGGACCATCGCTGGCTGGTCGTCGGCGCTCATCGCGTGCAAGACGGTCCGAATCCGCCCAAGCTAAAGATCGCGATCAACGGCAAAGAACAACCCGAGCAAGACGCGCCCCTGTTCGATCGCAGCCATCGCGACGCGAGACCGATTTGTTTCGCGCTGCCACGATCACCCGCGACTAGCGACCAGTCGATCGAACTGGCCGTTTCGCAAATGCCGGGCAACGACGAAACGCCGCTTGTCTGGCGTTGCCTGACCGTCAGCCGTACGCACCCGTTCCTCCGCTGTCTTTTCGACGAGATTGACAACGCACCAAACGCCGCCTCTCCCCTGCCGTTGGAATTGTTCGGCGAGGCCGATCCGCCGGTCGCGAACATCCGTACCGAAAACGCGGCGAACTGGGGCAGCTCACATCTATATGTCCCGCCCGACGAACCGCTGCGTCTTGCCGTCAAGCAGCCGATCGCAATTCGCAATGTGCCGAACTGGGGCGAGTTCCGTTTTCTGCGTTTGGCGATGCGGAAGCCTGAAGGCGGCAAATTGCAGTTGATCGTTCAACGAGTCGAACCACCGACGCCGGTCGCCTTGGTCGCAGGCGAAAAGCAGCCCGCCGATGAAAACGCCCGCGTCATGTGGCAGCAACCGCTCGGCAAGGATTGGATCGTGCTAACTCGCGATCTCTACGCCGATCTCGGTGAATGCCAAATCGAGTCGATCACGCTCCAGTCGCTCGACGACCAACCTGCATTGTTCGATCACATCTATCTCAGCCGCGGCCCCAACGATTTGAGTGCGATCCCCAACCCGCCTGCCAAACCTTAATACATCCGCGGTTATCGTCCACAAACAGTCCGAGTTGGTGAACTCGTGATTGCAACGCCGCGCATCATCTCGGCAATCTTCTGAATCGTCGTATCCCAACCGCCGCGCGGTTTTACGGATCGAACGCAGTTCGTAGGGCGAAACGTTTCCATCCGCCAACGCCAACCGAATCAGGTTCAGCAAATGCTGGTCGTTCGTCGTCTCGTTGCCAACGTCCTGTTGACGAAGTCGGGCTTCCGACAACAGTCGCTCAACCTTGTCCTCTCTCCAACGATGCTTGCGCGCCCATTGCTTTAGAAAAGCTTGCTCTTCCGGCTTCCAATCACCGTCCGACATCGCCAACTGCGCCAACTCCATAAACTCGAGCTCTTTCGTTTCATCGGCGGTCAAGTCGTGGCCAAACTGTATCGCCAATTCATCTTGCAAGGCTGCTTGCGACCGTTTGCCTCGTCGGCGAATCCACACAATGGCAGCCACCCCCATTGCGACGATCCCCACCAAAATGATTGGATGGGCGACAAGGTACGCGGCTGACATCGTGACAATCACCAAGGGAATCCCAATCACCAATGCCGCAATGAACGCCCCGGCCTCGACGACGCGACCAATGACCGGGATATGGTACAACCACCCCACGATGGTCGAGAAGAGAATTAGCAGTCCCAAGACAACCGTCGAGCTAGCGATGCCGCGAACGATCCACTTCAAACGGCCCAAGTAGGCTTTCATCGAAGCCAGTGCTAGGGGACGATCCCCCGCCACCAAATGATGCAAAATCCCAGTGTCCTGGATTATCCCATTAATGAAGCCAGTTCGTTGATGCGTCGTATCGGGCACGCCTTGCCCCGATTCCAGTTTGCCGAAATAGGTGGCCGTGGCCGGTACGGGAATCGCCTGATAATGAACTCGCTCGTCCCCCAGGCCTTGAGATTCGTTCTTATAGAGATATAGATACGAATCCTTACCGACCAGACCTTCGCGGCGGATCTCTAATTGTTCCGAGGGAATATATTGCGAAGCGTCGACGAACTGTAGTTCTTGGACCGTCACCGACAATTCGCCCACCTGATAACTTGAAGGCTGAAATCTGCGGGAGCTCAACTCTTGGCGTACGCCCTGGTTTCGATTGTTGCTTTCCACGTGATTCATCCAGCGCAAATTCCATTTCACATGTTTGTCGGAATCCTTATCCCGATCCCAGGCATAGATCTGGGCGATACGCTGCACATACAGGTAACCGGTAAACGACTCCACATACTCGCCCGAAAACTCGAGCTTCTGATCCATCGGTCCGGTATACGAGACGACTTGCCCGGGCGACGCTCCGGCCAACGAACTCATCGGTTGAGTCTTGGCCGCGGCGCGATGGAAATCGAAACGAGTCTCGTTCTTCCAGATCGCCATTAATGAAAATACAACTAGCGCAGGCCCAATGAATATCCCAGCCCAACGATTCTTTGAACGTTCACTGCTCATACTTCACTTCTGTTGAATGGCGGCAAGCAGACATGTAGGCAACGCGTCGAGGCCATTCGGCTACATCCGCACGCTCCTATAATCCCGCCAAGTTCGGTGGCACAACTGGTTTCACGGTAGCCCAGGCGGCGTTGTCTCGCAATCGTTTGCCCCGGCGCTTGACTCGTTCAACCACCCGACCTTACGATGAAAATCTCGGCGAATAGGCCGATTTTCCTGTTTTTTACGTTAGTTGCGCATGAAATAGCCATGTATGGAAAGAAGATGTGGATCGAGCTAGCGGTGAACGAGCACGTACGTCGCGCGAGATCGGCGATGAGCCATTTTACGCCTTGGAGAGGCGGGATTCGGCGGACTTCGACGTGGGCATTTGTCGTTGCGCTCGGTAGTTGTGTTCTGGCTTGTCACGCATCGCCGGTTCTCGCCCAGACGACGCCCCAGTCCCGGCCGCGTCCGCTGTTGCTGGCTCACTATATGCCTTGGTATGAGGCCGCGCCGGAACAGGGCCAATGGGGCTGGCACTGGACGATGAATCACTTCGACCCGAACTCCCGCAGCGGAGCGGACGAAAAGCGCGCAATCGCCTCGCACTACTATCCCGCGATTGGGCCCTACGATTCGGGAGACGCCAAAGTCATCGAGTACCACCTCTTGTTGATGAAGATTGCCGGAATCGATGGTGTTATTGTCGACTGGTATGGGCGAGAGGAATTTCGGGATTACGCTCTGCTGCACCGCAATACGGCGCGATTGATCGAGCAGGCTAACCGGCTGCGAATGCGGGTCGTCATATGTTATGAGGATCAGACGATACCTGCTTTGGTCGAGGCGAATCGAATCGCGGCCGATCAGCGCGTGGCCCATGCGATCGCGGACTTGGAGTGGCTGCAAGCCAATTGGTTTAAGGAGAAATGTTATCTGCGGTTTTATGGCAAGCCCGTGTTGCTCTCATTCGGCCAGTCCGGTTTGAGTGACGATGAATGGAGTGAAACCTTACAGGCGGTCGACGGTTCCGTCGCATATGTGAGTCAACACCATCGAAGATCAAGTGCGCTCGGCGCCTTCGACTGGCCAGTCCCGCAAGAGGGCCTTGCCGCGATCGATCGATTCGAGCGGGAATCCAAGACATGGCCGCTCGCAATTTCGGTCGCTTTCCCCCGGTTTCACGATATTTATGCGGAGGCCCAAGTCCATGCGAGTTGGGGACATGTGGCGGACAAGGAAGGCGCTACGTTTCGCGATACGTTTTTGCGGGCCGTGCGGGGGAAGTCGGCGGTGGTTCAAATCGCCACTTGGAATGATTGGGGCGAAGGAACACAGATCGAGCCGAGCCGCGAATTCGGCTGGCGGGATCTAGAAACCATCCAACAGTATCGCTTGCAGGTCGACCGCGACTTTCCCTTCAACCGCAACGACCTGCAATTGCCGTTGCGTCTGTACGAGCGGCGAGCCAAGTCGCCGACGCCGGAAAACGCGAACCTGGATCGCCTGGCGGAAAACTTGGCCGCGGGCCGAGTCCAGGAGAGCCGGCGAGCACTCGCGGTAGAGCGGTAGAAATCAACTTGAGCCGCGACCTACGACGCCAACAAAAAAACGGAACCGTCATCGAGATGGCGATTCCGTTCTTGGTGAACTTCGTTTAATTCGGGGCGTTGGCGTCAACTTAGCCCTTGGCCGAGTCCAGAGCCTCTTGCAGACGCGCCTTGGGTTGGACGCCGACGAAACGCTCGGTAACTTGGCCGCCTTTGAACAGCATCAGAGTCGGAATGCTGGCGATGCCGAACTTCTGAGCAACGCTTGAGTTTTCGTCGATGTTCACTTTGCCGATCTTGATCGAACCGGCGTTTTCCGACGCGAGCTGGTCGATCATCGGCGCGATTTGGCGGCAAGGACCGCACCACGGCGCCCAAAAATCCACCAGCACTGGTTCAGACGATTGAAGAACTTCGCTGTCGAAATTGCCGTCCGTGAATTCCGCGACGTTGGCCATTCGATCTACTCCCTGTTGGTAATCGCTTGTAGAAAACGGAAAATTCGTAGCCTGTAGGAGTTGGAATTGTATTGGTCGAGTTGCGGGTGTCAATCATCGGCTCGGGATGGCCGATCGCCGGCATGGTCGGCAGAATCGGTTTGGCCGACAAATTCGTGACGCTCGACGCGCTCGCCAAATTCGTCACGCCCTTCGCGCTCGGTCGGAGTGAGCTAAGTTGTGATAGACGCCGCGTCCTCGACCGACCGTAAGCAGGAGTCCATTTCGGATGATCGAAGTCCACGAGCTGACAAAGTCCTACGCTGACCTGCGACGAGGGCAGTTCGTGGCGCTGGCGGGGATTTCGTTCTCGGCCAGCGCGGGACAGATCTACGGCCTGCTCGGACCCAACGGCGCTGGCAAGACGACCGCGCTGCGAATCCTCAGCACGGTACTGCAACCGACGAGCGGCTCGGCTTCGATCAACGGCTACGATGTGCTGACCCAGCCGGAATTCGTGCGGCATCAAATCGGTTTCGTATCGAACAACACGGCCGTTTACGATCGCATGACCGCTTGGGAAATGGTCGAATACTTCGGTCGGCTGTACGGACTGGATTCGGACGTGTTGCGGGAGCGGATGGAGCGGATCTTCGAGCGTCTGAAAATGAATGACATTCGCGACGTGCTGGGCGCGAAGATGTCGACCGGCATGAAGCAAAAGTGTCGATCGCGCGAGCCATCGTGCATGATCCGCCGGTGCTGATCTTTGACGAAGCCACCGTCGGTTTGGATGTGTTGGTCGCGCGGGCGTTGCTAAACAACGTGGCCGAGCTTCGTGACCAAGGCAAATGCATCATCTTCTCGACCCACATCATGCGCGAGGTGGAACGTTTGTGCGACCGCGTGGCGATCATGTACCGCGGTCATTTTCTGGCGGAAGGGACGCTCGACGAACTTTGCGACCAGCATGGCCAACGCGATTTTGAGGAGTTGTTCTTTCAACTGATTTCGCAGCACGACGAACAACGCCAGGCGCCGGCCGGCGCATGAATAGAGGAAGCCGAAGACGATGAGTTGGACCAACGTGAGGCTGATTTTCCAGCGCGAGTTTCGCGATCAATTGCGAGACCGCCGCACGTTGTTCACGATCGTCGTCTTGCCGCTGCTGTTGTATCCGTTGTTAGGAATGACGTTCCTGCAAGTCGCTCAGTTCATGCAGGAGCATCCGACCAAGATTCTGTTGGTCGGTTCCGATTCGCTGCCCAACGACCCGCCGCTGTTGATCGACGATGGCGATATGGGCGGCCCGCGGTTCGCGCGCGAGTTGGTCAGCGACGAAGAGATGCGGCTGATTCAGTTGGAGTTGATCGCCACGCCGCCCGTCGACGCGCGAACGACGCGATGCGCGAGTGGCCCAGGAAATGATTCAGTCGGGCGAGTACGACTTGATCGTCGATTTCCCTCCTGGTTTTGGCGAGCGTCTGGTAGCGAGTCGCCGCAGCCTGGCGGACCGGAGTGAAACCGACGCGGATGTGGACTCGACATCGCCTTCATCCGCGGAAGAGTCCGCTGAAACAGTGAGACGGCGGTTCCCGAGCCGAAGCTGTTTGTGAATAAGGCCAACGATCGCTCGCGAGTCGCTCATGACCGCATGGAAACGATCTTGCGAAATTGGCGAGGCGACTTCGTTCGCGAGAGCTTCAAGCAAAACAATATCCCGCCGGCCGCCAGCGAGCCGTTCGTTTATGAGAACGAAGATATCGGCACGAAGTGATGCGCCGCGCGGCCGTGTGGTCGAAGGTGCTGCCGTTCGTCGTGCTGATTTGAAGGCTGACCGGCGCGTTCTATCCGGCGGTCGATTTGTGCGCGGAGAGAAGGAACGGGGCACGCTCGAGACGTTGTTAAGCAGCCCGGCTCGACGCGGCGAGATTGTGTGGGGCAAGCTGCTGACGGTCACGGCGTTCAGCGTCGCGACATCGCTGTTGAATCTGTTCAGCATGACCGTGACCGGGACGTTCATCATTCGGCAACTGGAACCGCTGGGTGGCGGCGCCGAGCTGCAAGTGGGTCCGCCGCCGGTGAGCGCACTGGCTTGGCTGGTGCTCGCGCTGCTGCCGATGGCGGCGCTGTTCAGCGCGTTGTCGCTGGCGATCGCGGCTTTCGCTCGCAGCTCGAAGGAAGGCCAATATTATCTCATGCCGCTGCTGATGATCATGCTGCCGCTGATGATGTTGCCGATCCTTCCCGCGACAGAATTGAATCTGGGAACGGCTCTGATTCCGGTAACCGGCATGATGTTGCTGTTGCGGGCCTTGGTCGAAGGGCAATACACCGAAGCCTTGGTGTTTACGCCGCCGGTTTTGGCCGTGACCGCTGCGGGATGTTTGTTGGCGATTCGTTGGGCGGTGGATCAGTTTAACAACGAATCGGTGCTGTTTCGCGACAGCGAGCGGTGGGATCTCGGCGTTTGGGTGCGGCATGTGGTGCGTGATCGAGGCGACTTGCCGACGTTCGCTGAAGGCATTTTGTGCGGCGTCGTGTTGCTGCTGATTCGGTTCTTCGCACAGACAAGCATCCTGCCGCCAAACGACTGGCGCGGCATCGCCGTTACCACATTGGTTTTGCAGATCGGCCTGATCGCCACGCCGGCGCTGTTGATGGCGATCGTACTTACCAGAAGACCTTGGCGCACGCTGCGGCTCACGACCGTGCGCCCGGCATCGTTGGTGGTTGGTCCGTTGTTGGCGTTGGCGTTGCATCCGACGGTGATGAGCCTCAGTCACGCAATTCAAACGCTGTATCCCATGAGTGGCGAAACAATGGAGGCGCTCAAGCCGTTCCTGGCGGCGGTGGAGTCCGCGCCGTTGTGGTCCGTGTTGCTGGTGATCGCCGTCACGCCAGCGATTTGTGAAGAGTTGGCTTTTCGCGGATTCGTGCTCAGCGGCCTGCAATCGACCGGACGCAAGTGGACGGCGATCTTGATAAGCAGCTTTTTCTTCGGCGTCATGCACAGTGTGTTGCAGCAGCAATTGTCGGCCTTTTTGGTGGGCATCATCATCGGCTATCTGGCGGCTCAAACCCGCAGCCTGTGGCCCTGCGTGCTGTTCCATGTCACCCACAATTCGCTGGGCGTGCTCGTCGGCCAGCTAACACCGAATGTCGCCGACCAACAGCCCCTCTGGCGTTGGCTATTCCATTCGATCGGCGAAGATGGTTTCGGTTATCACTGGCCGTGGTTGATCGAGTCGCTGGTGGTGAGCTGCGCTCTGTTGGGATGGTTGCGTTGGCGTGCGAATCGCGAGCCGGCGGCAAATTTCGTCCGCGGCAGCGAGGCAAAAATGTCGGCGGTGATTTGATTCGGCGCTGGACCTACCTTCTCCGTCCGCCCGTTCTCGCGGACAAGCCGGCATTAAGAATTCGTGTCGCGGTGTTGACTCGGCTGTAGCCTTGGCTACAATCCCGCCAAGTGTAGCTGGGGCTACAAATAAGGTAGCCGCGGCTACATTCCGCTGGGAAGGTTGTTTTCCACAGCGGACGACTTCCGAAGATGTCGCACGGGACGAGGAGTCTAGCTCATGCATGGGAAACGTCAGACTTGGCGCGGCGCGGCCGCGTTCACGCTCGTCGAACTGTTAGTGGTGATCGCGGTCATTGGGGTGTTGGTAGCGATGCTGTTGCCGGCGGTGCAAGCGGCGCGCGAGGCGAGTCGGCGGTCGAGCTGTGCGAATCACCTGAAACAGCTTGCGTTGGCGACCCACAATTACGAAGGAACGTATCGGACGTTGCCCAGCGGTTATGTGTCTTATTCCAACTATGCGACGATCGCGTCGCTGCCGGCCGAAGATTTTGATGCCACGACTTGGGACGCGCGCCGGGATGGAGTTGGGGCACCCTATTGTTGCCATTCTTGGAACAGACGGGGCTGGGAGATCAACTGGATTCGCGGCTTCCGGCTTGGCATCCCACACACTCACAACTCGTACAAACCAAGCTGGAAGTGTTTCTCTGTCCGTCGGCAAGCGGCGGCGACGACTCGTTTGTATTGGTCGACGCGGGCGGAAGTCCGTTGCAAAAAGCGGGCTCGATCGTTCGGCTTGGCCGCAGCCATTATGTGGCCAGCCATGGTCAAGAAGAGTGCTGGGGCGATTGTTCTGGACCGTCGGGCGGATACAACGGGGATGTTTCGCGATTGGCCGATGGTCCGTTCTATCGCAATTCGCGAGTCGGCTTTCGCGATGTGACGGATGGGCTTTCGTCCACGGTATTCCTAGGCGAACACACATCACGGTTAAGCGACAAGACCTGGGCGGCCGTCGTGCCGGGGGCCTTCGTGCATCCCAAGGTGGCTTCGCCCGACAACGGCGCGGAATCGGCCGCCACGTTGGTGCTGGCTCACAGTGGACCAGCGGTGGGCGAAGTCGACGCATTCGGCAATCCAATCATCCATCCGCCGAACTTCCCGACGCTGCATGTCGGGCAGATGCAAGCCGAACACCCTGGCGGCGCTCAAGTGGCCTTCGGTGATGGATCGATTCGCTTTATTGCCGAGACCATCCATCGTCCCACGTTCGCGGCCATGACCAGCATGTCGGAAGGCGAGGTGGTCGGTGATTAACGAACGAACAAATCGCGCGTGGTTCGGTCGCGGACGTTTGGTCGGGTTGGTCTTGGCGACAAGCGGCTTGCTGATCTTCGCCGGCTGCGGATATCCCAAGGTCAGCCCCGCGGCTTTCGAGTTGAGTAAGGCTGTTGACAACCTGTGCAACTTGCGAAGCAGCGAGCAGATCGCCAAAGCCCGCCAATTGGTTCGCGAAAAGTCGGGTAGCGGCGAGATCACCGATTCGGAAGAGCAAATCTTGACGAACATTCTCGACATGGCGGAAGCCGGCCAGTGGGAGCGAGCCGAGCAAGAAACGCGCGAGCTGTTGTCGGACCAGACGCGCTGGTGAAACTCACGTACTGCAACCTGCACCGTGCAACCTCCTTGCTGAACGTCAGGCGCGTCTTTTGCGACGATCCAAGGCGCTGGTATTGATGCGTCGCGGGCGTTGGGCAATGCTAATCGTCGACGTCGCACCAGCGGCCTTCCGATCATCCCCGCTCAGCCAAAGGAGCTTTCGATGCGTATTTCCCTCGCACTTCTGTTCGCATTGTTGACCATGCCCGTTGTCGGGCGAGCCCAAGTCGCGCCGCCGCCCGATCCCCAACCGGCGCCAGTCAAGACCGCGACGGACGGCTTCGAAGCCGCTCCGGTTCCGCCCCAGGAAGAACTGTACCGCAAGTTCACCGGCGCGATGGAGAACGTGCGTTTGGCGGGCGTGTTCACCGTGCGCGGCCGCGAGGACGCGCCGCCCAAACGCGAAGAGTATTTGATCGAGAGCGTCAAGAAACTGCCTCAAGGCGACTTCTGGATGTTCAAAGCTCGGATTCGCTACGGCGACAAAGATGTGTCGCTGCCATTGCCCTTGGAAGTGAAATGGGCCGGAGACACGCCCGTCATCACGCTCACTAATTTTACGATTCCAGGCTTGGGCACGTTCGATTCCCGCGTCGTCATTCACGACGGCAAGTACGCGGGAACGTGGACCCACGGCAACGCCACCGGGCACCTATTCGGCACCGTGGAACGCATCACCCCGCCTCAGCCGCTGCCATAAACTTGCGGATCACCAACAACCTTCCGAATCCTCGTTTAACCGCGCGGGCAACGCCCCGCGCTCCTTTCGGACGAGGCCACTATGGGACGTTACCCAACCCGATTCTCCCAAACCAATCGCGACCATTCGCTTAGAAGAGACGGACTCGCGGATCCACGGAGAACGCGGAGCCCTATCATCGCCTCTGCGTACTCCGCTTCTCCGCGTTTCTATTTCTTCCTAATGCGAATCCCAACGACCCGCGTCACATTTTCGACTGCGATAGCCCATTGGCGGTCACCGAGGATGTCCAAGACGCCTAATCTCAGCACGTGCCGCCGGCAAACTCGTCAAGTAATACACAGAGCACGACGGCACCAAGGACGCCGGCACGCTCTACGTCGGCCACAACTATGATGAAACGGCAATCGATGGTGAGTTTACTAAAGGCCTGCGGCAAACGTCGCTTCGCTATCCGAATGGCCGGTTGGTACACTACACCTACGGCACATCGTATCGCGGCGGACAGTCTCAATAGTCTCGATGCAATTCAAGACGACGACATGGCTCGCCCGGCGATGTCTTAGCCTCTACACATACCGGACTCGGCACCGTGGTCATCGAAGATTACCAAGAGCCGCAGATTCGGCTCGATCTGTTCGGCGGCACCAGCGGCACATATGCTGGCTTCGACCGGTTCGACCGCGTCGTCGATCATCGCTGGCTGAATTACAACACCAGCACCGACGTCGACCGTTTCAAATACGGCTACGACCGCGCCAGCAACCGGATCTGGAAAGAAAACACCGTCAGCAAGGCCCAAACCACGCCCGTCTACCTGGACGAGCTGTACACCTACGACGGCCTGCACCGCCTGAAAACCTTCGACCGCGGCGAGCTGAACTCTTCTCACACAGCCATCGCCGGCACGCCAGCCAAGGAAGAAGATGGACGCTCGACGCCCTCGGCAATTGGTCGGGCTATGCAGAAGACCGCCGCGCCACCGACCTCAATCAACAGCGTTCGGCGAATGCGGTGAACGAAATCACCGACATCACCGAGTCCACCGGCTTCTCTTGGGTCACACCCGTCTACGACAAAATGGCAACATGACCTCTATGCCGCAGCCCGAAAATCCCACCGCCAGCTTCACCTGCACCTACGACGCCTGGAACCGGATGGTCAAAGTCGAAGCCGGCATCTCGACCGTCGCCGAATATTCCTACGACGGCCTCCATCGCCGCACGACCAAGACAGTCGACTCGACGGTCCGGCACCTCTATTACACCAGCCGGGCAAGCCGTCGAAGAACGTCTCGACACATCCACTTCGCCCGATCGCCAATTCATCTGGGGCCCGCTCTACATCGACCACCTGATCCTCCGCGACCGTGACACCAGCGTTCCTCCCAACGGCACACTCGACGAACGCCTCTACGCACTCCAAGACGCCAACTGGAACGTCACCGCTTGCCGACGTCGCTGGAGATGCCGTTGAACGATACCTTTACGACGCCTACGGAACGCCGACCGTCCGGACAGGGATTTCGGCAGCCGAACCGGATCGAGCTACGACTGGAATCGGCTGTTTGCTGGGTATTACTGGGATTCAGGCTCGGCGTTATACACCGCGCAACCGGCGCTACCACTCCGTTGTTGGAATTTGGCTTTCGCGAGACCCCATTGGATATCACTCGTTGCAGTTTTCGCTAATAGAATACGGCAGCAGTTCTCCAATTGACACGGCTGATCCACTCGGACTAGCTGATTGGCTACTGATGCCGACCTCATTTCGCGTATCGAAGCATGGACATTTCGCCAACATTGCCTTTTGGCGAGCTATTACGACATGAGTGTTTTCTCCACTGTATCGGGACGGTGCCTACAGGCGAAGACACCGGTTTACCGGTGGTTCCGGGTGGCGGACATGCAACAGCGACACACAAACAATGTTGCCAAGAGGTAACGGCACGGAAACGTGGTGTTTGGGGCATCACAGTGTGCTGCGAGAAGCAGCCGTTGATTTTATCTACGATCGAAACATCGTCAACGATGATCGCTTTCGAGCGGGGATTAACCCACGCGCTTTACAGATCATCCGGCTTTGCGTCATCGCACATGAAACGACACACGTAAGATGCCACATCGTTTGTGTCTCTGACGAACCACTGCAGCCGGACTGCCCGCTGGACAAAACCACACGTGCGTCCGGGGTACGGTGGCCGAGACGGGAATCGGTTGGCGGAATGCGAGGCATGGAAAGAAGAACTGAAGTGCCTGCAAGATAAGTTAGAATGTGGAGGTGCGGCGGCGTGCCTTAGAGATGTCAATATTGCAATTACGAAGGCATCTCGGAGCCTGTTGTTCGGATGCCCGGAACGATTTCGCCCCGAGCAGCAACGCTGAAAGAACTGTATGTGGAAATAACCTAGATCGACAACGATTCATGGCTGTTGAGGGTCGCGGAGTTGTTCAGTTCTGGCCTTCCGTTGCAAACATGATGGTGATTGGCTGCCTGATGCTGGTAGGCTGCGGCCAACATGATGTATCGGTAAAGACGAGCGGCCGACACTCTTCGGCTCAGACGCGCGACGCAGCCGACGTTGCGTTTCTGATGCCGTATTTGGACGGCCCAGGTATTGCGCTGGTTTGCGCGCGCGAGGAATTTGGAGGCTTGGAGTTTAATCTGCTTAGCTATCCCGAAGGCGTGCCCATTCGCCAGCCGCAGGCACGAAACGGCAACATGTCAGTACCAATTGAGCCAACTCCACCAGATATTGCGATCTGGCGTGACCGGTCCATTGTTTGGGCGACTGAAACAGAGCAGGGGGATAAGACATTTTGGATCGGGCGCGTTGGCGCAGAGGAGTACGAGGATCTCTTGACTTCGATTAACGCGATTCAGCGACAAGGAACATCGCCAGAATCCGTGGTCGCAAACCGCATGCCACCTTCGTCTAATGTAATTAGCTCCATTGCCGTGGTCGCATCAGACTATCGATGTGTGTTTGGTTCGGAGTTGCCACAGATGCAGCGTCTGCAGACATACTGGTATTTTGACGAAGGCAGGTTTATCGAATTGCCGATGGGCGATTATTCTTTTGAGGCGTTTCTCGCAAAGCTCCCCCCCGTGTATGCCCAGGATACTAAGACGTATAAGGAACTGTGCTCAACGCTAAGGTGTCTTATTCCAAGTGAACGTCGAGAAATAGACGTGAGCGTAACGTTGTCATGGGTAATTCAACGAGGAGCCTGGCGCGGGCAACTTCCGTAATGCAAACGACAAGCGGCGACCAACGCTGGGTCGACTACGGCGCATGCCAAGCCGTCGACCGCTTCAAATACGGCTACGACCGCGCCAGCAACCGCATCTGGAAAGAGAACACGGTCAGCAAGGCGCAGACCACGCCCGTCTACCTGGACGAGCTGTACACCTACGACGGCCTGCACCGCCTGAAAACCTTCGACCGCGGCGAGCTGAACTCTTCTCACACAGCCATCGCCGGCACGCCAGCCAAGGAAGAAGACTGGACGCTCGACGCGCTGGGCAACTGGTCCGGCTACGTGCAAAAAACCGACGGCACAACCGACCTCAACCAACAGCGTTCGGCCAACACGGTGAACGAAATCACCGACATCACCGAGTCCACCGGCTTCTCTTGGGTCACACCCGTCTACGACAAAAATGGCAACATGACCCTCATGCCGCAGCCCGAAAATCCCACCGCCAGCTTCACCTGCACCTACGACGCCTGGAACCGGATGGTCAAAGTCGAAGCCGGCATCTCGACCGTCGCCGAATATTCCTACGACGGCCTCCATCGCCGCACGACCAAGACAGTCGACTCGACGGTCCGGCACCTCTATTACTTCCCAATGGCAAGCCATCGAAGAACGCATTGATTCTTCCACCTACGCCGACCGCCATTCATCTGGGGCCCCGCTACATCGATCACCTCATCCTCCGCGAATGGAATAACAGCGAAACGGCCAACGGTACTCTCGACGAACGCCTATACTCACTGCGTGATAGACAGTGGAACATAACGTCTCTCTGCGACGCGGATGGACAGGTACTTGAGCACATACAGGTTACGCCATACGGAAAATGACTGCCGCGAGCCCTGCTTATCGTAAAGTTGATAATCCAGAGTACGACTGGGATTACCATCTTTAGTGGTTCCCGTACTGATAAGGAGTCTCACCTTATCTTAATGCGTTATAGGTACTATTCTTTCCCCGATGGGCGCATTCACACGGCGGGATCCTGCATTGGACGATTACGGCCACTCAAGCTTTTACAGTTTCACACGATCGCGGCCAACGTTTTTCCTGATCCGACAGGCACGGTGTCGTGCCCGGTGTCCACATGCGGCGAGGATATTACCGCGTCACTTAAGAGTCTAAGAGTGGCGATTGCATACAAGTTTTCGCTACTATCACTGATTGAGAAGCAGCAAATGTGCTCGTCTCATGATAAACGCCGATGGCTGGGACGTGAATGAGCTTGCGTTAGCTGGCTATGGTGCTGAGACTTTTACCAATCAAGAATGCGGCACTAGTGCCGCGACCTTAAAATGGTGTTGATTGAAAACTGGCTTTGCTGCTATTCTTCCCGAATCATCCAAGCCACCATTTGTAAGGAGTGTCGCCGTGCCAGGGAAGGCTGCCAGAATCGAAGTGACCGAACGCCAATACGAGTTGCTCGAGAAGATCGTCGCTTCACGCACCGCATCGGTGCGGTTGGTGCAGCGTGCCAAAATTGTATTGTTGGCGTTTAAGCGTCTCAACAATGAGGAGATTGGCGAACTGGTCGAGCTGAACCCACAGCAAGTCAGTGTGTGGCGAAAGCGATGGCGGGACGACTGGCAGCGGTTGATTTCGGTAGAATGCACGGAATCGCTGGGAGAATTGAAGAAGCAGATCGAGCAGTTGTTTGCCGATCGGCCTCGAAGCGGTAAAGCTTCACGGTTTAGTACGGAACAGCAAGCAGCGATCGTGTCGATCGCTTGCGAGAATCCTGATGCCGAGTCGCAACGTCCGATCTCACGGTTTACTGCTCGTGAGGTTGCCGACGAAGCCATCAAGCGAGGCGTTGTCGAATCGATTTCCGTATCCCATGTGCGGACTTTTTTAAAATCGGGCCGATGTTCAACCACATCGAAACAAGTATTGGCTGTTCCCCAAAATCGATGACCGCGAATCCTGGAACGCTCAAGTTCTTGGCGTCTGCCAGGCCTATCGCGACGCGATCGCCTCATACCAACGGCAAGGTCTTCATACCGTTTCGATCGATGAGCAGACTGGGATTCAAGCTCTTCAAAGAATCGCAGTCGACTTGCTACCGGCCCGTGGTCGCATCGCGCGCCGCGAGTATGAGTACATTCGACATGGTACGCTCGGTCTATTTGGTAACCTTCATATTGCCACTGGTCAAATCCTATCACCCCTAATTCGCCACACTCGGACTGAAGAAGATTTTCTTGAGAACATCGACGGGTTGGTGTCGACCGACCCGACCGCGACTTGGCGTTTGATAACCGACAATTTAAACACGCATGCCAGCGAATCGATGGTTCGATACGTTGCCGCCTCATGCGAATTGGAAACCGACCTTGGGGTCAAAGGCCGAACTGGCGTGTTGAAGTCGTTGGCATCACGCCAAGCCTTTCTCAGTGACCAGAACCATCGCATCCACTTCCTCTATACTCCGAAGCATTGCAGTTGGCTGAACCAAATTGAAATCTGGTTCGGAACACTTCGCCGAAAGCTGACGCGATTCGGATCTTTCCATTCATTGGATGACTTGCAGGATCGCATCTTGCGCTTCATTGACTACTACAATCAATCAATGGCGAGACCGTACCGCTGGACGTGCGACGGAGCCGTCTTGTGTAAATAGGTGGAGTCCTGGCTTCATGAAGCATCAATCGGAATTCGCGGCACTAGTGTCTGCCTCGGATCGGTGACTGTGGCAGGCCGTTGCTACTGGGGGGCTGAAGTAAATTACTGGCTCTGGGGAACTGCAAACAGAATCTGCTACAACTACTTTCAACAGCCGTCGGTTTGGGGATTGCCAACGGCACTTTTATTTGTCATGACATATCGCACCGTATTGTATGGCCATCGGAATTTCAATGAGAAGAGCTTATGCTCGCCAAACTACCGCAGTCGTGGTGCCGGGATTTTTTCTCGGATGGATTGGACGGGTTGCTGAGTGGTATGGCGATTTCAGTTGGAGCGCAGCGAACTACAAATGGTTCGGTTCCACGCGAGCGTTTCTGTCACCCGTGCAGAACTCGGTATCGCGGACTACTGAACGCACGAGTCGGGAGAGATGGTTGGGGAGGAACGACTATTCGTGTTAGCGTTAGCGGGTCAAAGCCCGAATAGTTGAATTCGCTAACGGGGGCAGTGTTAAATGCGCGACTACGAAATAAAGACAACAGGCGTATTGCGTGCCAATCAGGCAGTTCGGTCATGTCTAAAGCGAGTAGCAATTATTGCTATCGCTATGCTAGCTCTGCGTTTAATGATTTACATACTTGGAGCAGATCAATGGGTTCATTCGTTGATCTGGGGGATTCCGCCGCGTCCGATGTTTCACTCTGAATTTCGGCCGACATCAGAAATCCCGTTTCCTAGATGGCAAAATATACCAGCTCAAACCGATGGGGCAAGCAACGTTCTTTATGTTGATCCTCACTTGAACGTGGTTGTTGTGATTGTTGACGGTGGCCGCTGTCTCACTGAGGCAAGCGTCGGAGACGTGCTAACACCGCAACGGTCGATACTAATGCCAGGAACCCGATGTGAGTGCAGTGCGGCTTCGCGGAATAAACTGTATGTCGTGGGCGATGATTTTCGCAATGTATACGATTTGCCGCTAGGAATGGCTTCAAATGTCTGGATGAAAGGTTCGCTTCGCGAGCGATACGCGATGGTTGCTCTGTGCTTTCTTACTTAAGGTCCGAAGCTGGGGCCGACGTAAATGACAAGCGATGATGCCAGTCGAGTTGAATCGCGAACCGTCTATTATGATGACGGTCGCAGCCGCAATGCTTAAGTCACTTGCCAGTCCGCCTTCAAGGAACTTCGAGTTGTCTCAGGACTATCGCCGCACAAGCGCATGCATACAGCAACCTTACAAGCCAAGACGCCTGACCGCTCGACAACGGCAGTGACGGCGTCTACCAACCCATCGAGTTCAATTACAACCGCCAAGGCGAAGTTATCGAAGTCAAGGACCAAAACGAAACCGTGCGAGCGTTCAATTATGACGGCCTCGGCCGGCGCACGGAAGATCGCGATTACCGTCGGCAGCGGCGTCGATGATTCCGTGCGGCGGATCAGCACCAATTACGAAATCCGCGGCCTGCGCGAGAAGCTGACCAGTTGGGACAATGCCACGGTCGGCAGCGGATGTGGTGAACGAAGTGCTGTTCGCCTACAATGACTTCGGTCAGCTCATTACCGAGTATCAAGCTCACGGTGGCAGCGTGAATACTTCGACCACGCCCAAAGTGCAGTACGGCTACGCCGACGGATCAAACAACACGATCCGCCCGACGTCGCTCACGTATCCCAGCGGCCGAGTCATCAGCTACGACTACGGCGCGGCCAACTCCGCCGCCGATGCCGTCGGTCGCATTGCGTCGATCATCGACGACGATGCTTCGTCAACGCACCTGGCCGACTACACCTATCTCGGCCTCGGCACGTTCGTGGAAGTGGACTACACCGAGCCCGACATCAAGTACACGCTGGTGGGCCTCGCCGGCGGCAATGATCCCGACACCGGCGACATCTACCACGGCCTCGACCGCTTCGGCCGCGTGAAAGACTGCCGCTGGCACAACTACGGCACCAGCGTCGATGTCGACCGCATCCGCTACGGCTACGACCGCAACGGCAACCGCATCTGGCGCGAGAACGTGGTGTCAAAGGATCAATATGGAAAATTCTTTGACGAGCTGTACACCTACGACGCCATCGACCGCCTGCAAACGATGGCCCGCGGCGAACTCACATCGCAGAACACGGCCATTCAAAACAAGACGTTCGCTCAAGACTGGGCTCTCGATCCGGTCGGCAACTGGAAGAACTTCCGCGAAGACGCCGACGGCGACAACACCTGGGATTTGAACCAGCAGCGATCCGCGAACAAGGTGAACGAGATCGCCGACATCACCGAATCCGCCGGCTCATCCTGAGCCACCCCCGCCTACGACCGCGCCGGCAACATGACCACGATCCCCAAACCCGCCGATCCCACCATCGCCTTCACCGCCACCTACGACCCCTGGAACCGCCTCGTTCTCATCGAGGAACCCGATGGCCTAGGCGGCACCCAAAACGTGGCCGCCTACACCTACGACGCCGCCAAACGCCGCACCATCAAAAAGACCTACTCGTCTGGTTCTCTCGACGAAACCCGCTACTTCTTCTACACCGAACCAAATAGATGGCAGGTGATCGAGGAACGTACCGATGATTTCGCAGTTCCAGATTATCAGTACGTCATGCACTCGCGCGCTTTTGATAACTTTGCCATTCGGGAACATCTGGATGTCGAGACTCCAGAGTTACGCGAGCGACTATACGTTTGTCAAGATGCGCATTTCGATGTCCGCCTCGTCGTTACTGCGACCGGAGTTGCAGCTGAACGATATTGCTACGACAGCTATGGTACAATACGATGGTTGTCCCCGGGGTTTCTATTTCGGCCGACGTCTTTCGCCTGGACAATTGGCCATGCCGGGCATCTGTTCGACATCCAAGTCCATCTCTATCACGTTCGGAACCGTATTTTCGCGCCGTCAATCTCTTGGCTGCAGCGCGACTCTTTGGGAGTTACGCAAGGCAGTGTCAATGTTCTCGCATACGCCGATTCGTCCCCAATTCAACGACGAGACGATTTTGGCATGCAAACATTACCGAACCCAATGCAGCAACTTGACTGGAAGGGTAAGATCAGCTGCGAAGCATTCGTTGCCGCGATCAATACCACCCCACCTCCGAATTGGGCTACTTCTATTAAGGCGAGAGCGAAAGAAGGACTCAATTGTTCCCCACATATCTTCTGCTCTAAAGACTGCCCGTTTGAGGCGTACACCTTTCCAGGTCCCGTAGAAACTGGAGATAACGGCGTTCAGTACAATCGAGCACATATATGTATTAAGGATTCAACTGTAGAGCTTTGGCAATTGGTGGGGTTGTTGATTCACGAACTGACTCATGTAGCACAATTTTGGAATAAAGGCCGCAAGAATCGGCAATGCGGGTGTCCGTCAAAGCCATACTCAGGTCCGATTCCGGAAATTCCCCGAGCACCAGCAAAATCCAATTGTGAGGTGTGCGAGAGTTTCGAGCGACACGCATATGAATCGCAAGCACAGTTCTATTACCCGAATGACGCTATTCAACGTGCACAATTTGTCGAATGGGGCGTATGCTATAGCTGCTGGAAACCATGCGGTAAGAAGTCACCGATGGACTGCGGTGACAGCCCGCTCCAGACCGCACCACCACAATGGGTTAAGTAAAGTAATGGCCGTGCGTAGCTGCTCGATCCGGATCCTATTAATCCTAATCCTAGCAATTGGTATCTGTTTAGCTCCGTTTGCGCAAGAAATGCACGAGTCTCGCGAGCAAAGAAATGCGGTAACTCGATTGAGGAAAATGCATCCGAGGATGGGAATCCAGATTCGACCAAGTCGCACTGCTTGTTCGACAGTTATGGCGTGTGTGAGCCCCTCGCTTGCGTCTGAGGATGTGCAATACCTGTCATTATCTAACGTGTCATTGTCAGCCGATGACGTGCAATGTATAAATGCGTTGCGTCACATTGAAGCATTGTCTCTTTATGCCGTTCGCGATGAAGAAGGTCATTTGTTGAAGTTGGCGGATAATACTTATGTAAAACGCTTGTGCCTCTCGCGCAGCAATTACATTCTTGAACCGACGATACGGCATTGTGCCAAGTGTTTCCCTACTCGAATCGCTTGATCTAAGTTATATACCGGTAACGCCAAGCTCTTGCGAGGTACTTCGCGAGTTGCCCCGCTTAGAGAAGCTCGATTTCACGGGTATGCAATTGCGAGGCGATAGCCTAAAGGTGTTGTGTAAAGACAATAGTTCGTCACTACACATCTTGATATGTCCGAGTCCAATGTTTCCAACGAATCCTCGGAGCACATCGCTGACCTCACTTGCCTAGAAGAGCGAGCCGATACACAGAGCCTACAGTGGGGTTCAGCACGTTGCCGCTTGCACAACTCTTGTGTATTTAGATATCTGAGACCCGTGTGACCGAGCAAGGGATTTATCGACTGGCCACTCTTTTCAATCTTCAAAACGCTGAACATATTGGGGTTGGAGGTCCAGAATGGCAATTCCATTTTTGGAAAACACGTACCTAAGTGTAAGATTCTGCACGATTCACCGCGCTGAGAAGACACACCGGAGCGGAGACCTTCAATGCCCTTGCAGATTCACAGCCGGACAACCCTAGTTGGGGTGGGCGACGACGTCGTCAACTATGTATAATCCGGGTACAATACGACGGCGAACTTCACCGGGCGTCTTGTGTCACTCGCTTCGCTATCCAACGGCCGGCTGGTACACTACACCTACGGCACAACCGATATCGCAGGATCGTCTCAATCGTCTCGACGCCATTCAAGACGACGATGGCGGCTCCGGCGATGTGCTGGCGGCGTACAGTATGCGCCCGGCGAACTACACGTCTACAGTCGGCCGTTAGCGGTCTTGTCTTTGTTGGCGGAGGTCGGCGATTTGCCAGCGGTGTTGAGGATGGGCGGTGAGCCAACGGTCTGGGAGAAGGGAGCCGAGATTGGGATCGGCGGGTAGATGGGTGAAGAGGTCGCGAAGGTAGGCCCACGGTTCCACGCGATTGTCCTTGCAACTGGCGATTAGCGACATCAGCACCGCTGAGCGATGGCCGGCTTGCTCGCTGCCGACGAACAACCAGTTCTTGCGGCCGCGACCAACCTACGGTCGGTGCCCGTACCGGCTTCACACAACGTTCGGAGATATTATTGTCGATCGAAAGATCGCCGTCGTGGACATAACGATTCAGGGCCGTCCATTGATTGCGAGTGTACGTTGGCGCCTGGCCGATTAGGCTCTTGGGCAACAGCTGTTGTTCATCGAGCCATTGTTCCAACTGAGTCAGCAACGGAGCGGCGTGTTCGGCGCGGAGCGACTGTCGTTGCTGCGCGGTCAGCTCTTTCGCGGCGAGTTCGATCTCATACAATCGCGCAATGATTGCCAACACATGATGCGCGCGAAGCGGATCGTGTTCACGAGCCTTCCACCAATAACGACGACAATGTGCCCAGCAGGCCACTAATAATCGTGCCGCGCAGACTTCACATAGATGTCGTCATAAGCCCAGGTATCCGCCTGCAAATAACCTTCGAAGCCTGCAAGAACTTTTCCGGGCCTTCGCGTTGTCGCGTATCGGTGAAGTCATACACAATATAGGGATGACCGCGGTCGCCAATATAAGCCCAATAACGCGCCAGCCGCGTGCCCCGAAGCGACTTGTCGATCAACTTCACCTGTGTGTCGTCCGTGTGAATCACTTTCGATTGCAGCACCATGACGCATGAAGTCGACCAGCGGCTTTGCCAAGCCCGCCGCCGCGGCCAACCAATCGTAAATCGTGCTGCGACGGATCTCGACACCGTGGCGAAAGAGAATGTCTTCCAAGCGATAGCCAGGAAGATGATCCTTCGAACTTGCCCAACACCATCGCGGCCAACAGGCCAGGGCCAGGCAATCCCTTATCGATCGGTTGCGGCGGTTTGGGCGTGGTGAGCAGCGTCGCCTCATCATGCTTCGCCGGGCAAGATACACGGCCTGCTTATGCACGATCACCTTCAGCTTCGCCGGCTCATAATCTAACTGTTGACTGATCTCATAGCGGATTGGGTTTGCATCGGCTGACCGTCGTGCGGACAAAGACGTTCTGATTCCGGCAACTCGTATAGCACTTCTTCGCGAGGCAGATTGTCGGGCAGCAGTCGTTGGCCATGCCCGCTCCAAGCTGGCGTCGCGGCGTCGTTTCCTTCGCCTGTTCTTCTAACAGTTTCTCTAACTCGCCGATCTCGAACAGCAGTTGATCCGGATCGATCCGCCGCGCTGTTTGCCGTGCAAGCCGCGGCGAGCAGTTCCAGAATCGTCTGTCTGTTTTGGCGATCATGCCACGCTGTTGTCTGATGGTGGACGAGAGTTGCCGCCACTTCATGCCGCGATTGAGATGCTTCGGCTCGTGCCGTGGATAGTTCCTGACGCGTTTGCAGCAACGCGGTTTCGCAACCTTCCAGCGTCGTCGGTAGACTGTCCCTTGTGAGTCATATCTATAAGACGCATGAAGCGAGCGTGAATTGTTTGGGCTGCCAACAGATATAATTATCGCGGCTTGTGCGGCCGTTGATAACGCCGCCGCCGCTTGACCGAGGCCAGGTCGATGCCGCCTAACAATAAACTCATGTCGCTCGCCGAAATCTCAACGCCCGCACGCGTTTCATCCTGGCGGGTTGCACGTCGGTCGGCAGTTGAAACCTGCCCTGCTCCAATCGTTTGTACCAGATCGCCAAGCCATCGTGGTCCCAGTATAACACTTTGATGCGATCACGGGCTCGCTGCGAAACACAAAGAGATGTCCCGACAGCGGATCTTGCTTCAACACATGTTCAGCCAATCCGCACAGTCCATCAAATCCCTTCCGCAGATCGGTCGGCAACACACACACATGGATTTTCACCGCCGCGGATAACGTCAGCATCCCGTCGGCTCCTGCGAGGCGGTCAACAGCCGGATGACCTGAGCCAACGACCGCTCGTCGCCCGCCGGCAAACACACGACCGCCCCGCCCGGCAACTCCACCCGTACTCCCGCAGTGTTGGTAATCGACACCGGCACAAAGGCCTGTCGTGCCGACCTGGCTTCGGCAAGTTTCTTCCGCCACTGATAGAACGATGCCTGCGTCACATCATTCCGACGGCAGAACTCGGCCACACTCAGCCCGCTACCCGCCTGCCGAGCCAACAGCCCCTCCCAACGCTCCCGCACACCAACCCTTCCCATCTTTCACCTCCAGAGTCCGAATCACACAAACCCCGAAGATACCATCCCCGTCAACACGTACTTCACCGTGCGCTTACGGCGTACACGTACTTGGGACTCGGCACCGTGGTCATCGAAGATTACCAAGAGCCGCAAATCCGGCTCGATCTGTTCGGCGGCACCAGCGGCACATATGCCGGCTTCGACCGGTTCAATCGCGTCGATCATCGCTGGCTTAACTACAACACCAGCACCGACATCGACCGTTTCAAATACGGCTACGACCGCCAGCAAACTGGATCTGGAAAGAAACACGGTCAGCAAGGTGCAAACCACGCCCGTCTACCTGGACGAGTTGTACACCTACGACGGCCTGTACCGCCTGAAAACCTTCGACCGCGGCGAGTTGAACTCTTCTCACACAGCCACTGCCGGCACGCCCGCCAAGGAAGAAGACTGAACGCTCGACGCCCTCGGCAACTGGTCGGGCTACATCCAAAAACCGCCGGCACCACCGACCTCAATCAACAGCGATCCGCCAACACGGTGAACGAAATCGCCGACATCACCGAGTCCGTCGGCACATCCTGGGTCACGTCAGTGTTTCATAGCGAGATTTCAAGTGCTGGTGGTCTACTGAACGTATCACGAGTCCGTTCAAACCACTCGACATTAAGAATGTCGGGACGAATGCGAGACTGATTGGCCTCGACCAATGATGGAGTTTCCTTGAAAATTGCGATCATGAATCGAAAAGAGTTTGCTATTGCCCACAGGTTCACCTTGTCTATTGTGGCGACCTTGCTTGCCTGCATTTGCATGGCGGTAAGTGGTTGCGATCCGCGAGTGACCAACCTTCACATCGTTTTACCAAACGATTTCCGGGGGGAGGTCAGAATTGTAGAGGACCGTCGGGCGCCGCCAATCACTTGTGACGAACAAGGCAGGCACGTATTTCACGTGGCTGATAATGGCACGCTCCGCGTATCGAGCTTTGCTCCATTCGAGTCATCCCATCATTGGTCTGCGGAATTCGCGGATGGGCAACCAATTCCGTGCTATCCAAATGATCGGGGATATTCGAACAATGCCGTGATATTCCAAGAACTTGGCACTTACAGCCACGGCAATGGGCCTGAGGTATTGAGATGCTTCGTGGGGACAGATATGGAGAGTCGAGGCGGCACGCCCTATTACAGCGAGTGAGCGCGGCTAGGCGAGATCAGCGTGCTGGGCGCGGCAACGTGGTGAATGAAGTATCCAACAAGTCCAACGACCTCGGCATACTGGTCACACAGTACCAGGAACACGATGGCTCGAAGGACGCGGGCACGCTGTACGTCGGTTACAACTATGATAAGACGGCGGTCGATGATGAGTTTACCAAAGGCTTGCGGCAAACGTTGCTTTGCTATCCCAATGGCCGATTGGTGTACGGCACTTACGGCACGGCGGGCGGTATGGCGTGTCTATGGGTTACGCGGTTGCCATCCGTAGGCGGTTTGGGAATTCTTCCAAAAGTATTTGTCGGCGGCTTCCGTGCCGAGGGTCGCTGTGTATTGAAGCATGAGTGTGAGAATATTCTCATAGGTGGCCGCGCGGTTGCTGACGGGCCAGTTGCTGCCGTAGAAGACTCGATCGGGTCCGAATATTTTCCACAGCGAATCGAGCTGCGGGCGATAGATGTTGAGGTCCGTCGGGTCGGATGGGCGTTTTAGCACGTGCGAGATTTTGGCGAACACCTGGGGTTGTTTGCCGATGGCCTGCAAAGCGTCGGCGAACGGCTTAGCTTTGTCGGCGTCGGTTGGCATATCAAACGGCAAATGATCCATCACGATGTTTAATGTGGGAACCAATTCCGCTAGTTTGGCGACGCCTGGCAGGATCGGAGCGCCGCCGAGGACGTCGACGGTGAGGTTGGCGTCGGCCAGGCGGCGCATGTCGCTCAAGTATTCGCGGTTCGCTGGCAGATCGCGTAGCTCGTCGCCGCGAATACGAATGCCGCGAAACAGCGGGTTGCGGGCGAAGCGAGCGAGTTGCTCGCGGAACTCAGGCTGTCCTGCCTTCAAATTCCCCACGATGCCAACCAGGAACGGGTTGTCCTTGGCCAGATCCAACAGCCATTGGTTATCTTCAACCCACGGGCTGGCTTCGACCACGACGGTTCCGGTGACGCCGAGCGGCTGCGTCAGCTTCTGAAATTCGGTCGGCAACGTCGGGCGGTACAGCACATCATCCTTGGGGTTTGGCCAAGGCACGCCTTGCGGTCGGGATGGGTCGTAAAAATGTGTGTGAGTGTCGACGATCTGTGAGGGACGAGGCGCCGATTCGGCCGCCAGCGAACGGGCAGTTGCCAGAGCGGCCAAGCCCGCCGAAGTCTGACGCAAAAAAGTTCTTCGACTCACCATGACTCGTCTCCTTGGGATGGTTCGGGGTGCGCGGTCAAGTTGCTGAGTTTAGTCACTGACGGTCGGCGAGACCAACCTTCCGGCGGAGCGTCTTGGATAAACTTGATTCACCGCTAAGTCGTTGGCGGAAAACGCGTTGCGAATCATGCGAGGAACGGGCGTCCGGTTGTTGAGGCGGCTGGAAACTGGTATATTGCCCCTTTCTTTGGACGGCAATTCCCGGTTAATTGGGACGCGCCGGGGCCGCTGGCCGCGACGCTTCTTCGCTGTGAAAGGATTTCAAACTTGTCGACTGACGATCCCCACGGACCTGACGATCAAGAGCCAATTGGCAATGGTGGCGGCAACGAAGACGAAGGCGGCAATGGCGGCCGCGAAATTCAGCAGCCGATCGAGGACGAGCTCAAGGAAAGCTATCTGACGTATGCGATGAGCGTGATCGTCAGCCGTGCGTTGCCCGACGTGCGTGACGGTCTGAAGCCTTCGCAGCGCCGCATTCTGGTCGCGATGAACGACTTGAATCTCGGCCCCGGTTCGCAGCGCGTTAAATGCGCGAAGATCTCGGGCGATACGAGCGGTAATTATCACCCGCACGGCGAAAGCGTGATCTATCCGACGCTGGTCCGCATGGCTCAAGAGTGGAACATGCGGCATGTGTTGATCGACAAGCAAGGCAACTTCGGCTCGATCGCCGGTTTGCCGCCGGCGGCCATGCGGTACACGGAAGCCCGGCTGTCGTCGATCGCCGCAATGATGTTGGACGATCTGAAGCTGGACACGGTTGACTACGTGCCGACTTACGACGAAGTGCGGACCGAGCCGACCGTGCTGCCGTCGAAGTTTCCCTGTCTGTTGGTCAATGGCGCCAACGGCATCGCCGTGGGCATGGCCACTTCGATTCCGCCGCACAATTTGCGCGAGGTCTGCGATGCGTTGTTGAAAGTGTTGGACGAGCCGAATGTTTCGATCGACGAACTGCTAGAGATCGTGCCGGGACCGGACTTTCCCACGGGCGGCGTGATTTGCGGTCGAGCGGGGATTCGTCGCGGGTATCACACGGGCCGCGGCACGATCGTGGTGCGGGCTCGCACGAAGATCGAAGAGCATGCGAAGGGGCGGTATCGCATCGTCGTTTCGGAGATCCCTTATCAACAGTTCCGCGATCGTGTGGTCGAGCGGATTGCGGCGTTGGTGCATGACGATCGCATCAAGGGGATCTCGGGCATTCGCGACGAGAGCGATTTGAAAGAGCCGGTGCGGTTGATCATCGAATTGAAACGCGACGCCGACCCGGACGTGGTGCTGAACCAACTGTACCAGTACTCGCCGCTGCAAGACTCGTTCTCGCTGATCTTCCTGGCGTTGGTTGACGGCAAGCCGCGCGAGATGAGCTTCAAGCAGTTGCTGGACGAATTTCTGCGGCATCGAGCGACGGTGATTCGCCGCCGCACGAACTTCCTGCTGGCTCGGGCTCGCCGCCGTAAGCACACGATCGAAGGCTTGTTGCTGGCTCTGGCCAACATCGACGAGATCATCCGCATTATTCGCCAATCGCAGACTCAGGCGGAAGCCAAAGCGGGCTTGATGGGCGTGGCCTGTCCGGCGTCGATGATGCAGCGGGCGTTGGGCGAGGAAGGGTTTCGGCTGTTTCAGGAAGAGCGTGGCGTGGCCGATTCGTACACGCTGACGGCGGTTCAAGCTGACGCCATTTTGCGAATGACGTTAGGCCAGTTGGTCAATCTCGAACAAGAGCGGCTGGGCGGCGAGCACGCCAAGTTGCTCGAAGAGATCAGCGAATATCTGCGGATTCTGTCGGACGAAGAAAACATTCGCGAAATCATTCGCGACGATCTGCGGCAGATCCGCGATCGTCATGGCGACAATCGGCGAACGGAGATCAGTGGCGAAGAGCTGGGCGACTTTGACCTGGAAGATCTGATCACCGAAGAAACGATGGTCGTGTCGATCAGCCACAAGGGCTATATCAAACGCACGCCGGCTAGTGTCTATCGGGCTCAGCGGCGTGGCGGTAAGGGGCTGAAGGGAGCTTCGGCGGACGAAGAGGATCCGATTCAGCATTTGTTCGTCGCCAGCACGCACGATTACCTGTTGTTCTTTACGAATCAAGGCAAGGTCTACTGGCAGAAGGTGTATGGCTTGCCGCAACTCAGTCGCGAAAGCCGCGGCCGCGCGATTGTGAACCTGCTGAACTTGCAGGCCGATGAGAAGATTACCGACTGCCGAGCGATCCGCGACTTCAACTTGCCGGACCATTGCATGATGATGGCCACGCGCAAAGGGCTGGTGAAGAAGACGCTGCTCGAGCAATACAGCCGCCCGAAAAAGGGTGGCATCATCGCAATCAAGTTGCGCGAAGACGACGAGTTGGTCGATGTGGTGGTGACGGCGCCCGGCGATGAAGTGGTGCTGTCCACGAAGCGTGGCATGGCGATTCGCTTCAACGAATCCGACGCGCGGCCGATGGGACGCAATACGTCGGGTGTGAAGGGCATCAATCTGGCTGACGATGACGAGCTGGTCGGGATGGTCGTGGCCGATCCGAATGCCACGTTGTTGACTGTCTGTGAGTTCGGCTACGGAAAACGCACGCCGTTCGGCCCCGGCGAACAAGCGACGGGCGAGCCGGCGGACGACGAAGCGGGCGAGGCTGCGACTGGTGACTCGGCCGTCTCAAGCGAGCCGGCAGAAGCCGATGAGTCGGCCGACGGCGGCGACGCGGCGACTTCCTCCGGAGCTCGCTATCGCACGCAACGACGTGGCGGCAAGGGACTGCGTGACATTAAGACGACCGAACGGAACGGCAATGTCACGGGGATCGTTCGAGTGGATGATGACGACGAGCTGTTGATGATGACGGCTCGTGGAAAAATCCAACGGATCGCGGCGGGCGAAATCAATGTCATTGGCCGCAACACGCAGGGCGTCCGCATTATGCGATTGGATGACGACGACACGCTTATTGCGGTTGTTCGCGTTCCCAAAGATGACAATGGCGATGCGGAAACGGTCGTCGCAACTCCGGCGGCGCCGGTTGCCGCGGCGAATTCGGAAAGCGGCGCCGGAGGGAACGTAGCCGGCGACGATTTCGATCAGCCAGAAGCCGACGAGCCAACGGGCGACGAATCTTAAACGCGGCCTATTCGGCTACTGGTTCGGTAAAGACGACCACGCTGCACGCCTCCATTTCATAGTCGGGAGCCGTGCAGGGATGGGGATCGAGATCGGGGCGTCCGGTGTCGAATACGAGATTCCATACTCCGCCGCTGGCCGTGGCTGGCAGGCGGAATGTGATGGGTTCGCCGTGGTCGGCGTTAAACAATAGTAAGAACGTGTCGCCAATAATCTCTTCGCCTTCTTCATCCACGTCGATCTTGCCGCCGGTCAGCAACACGCCTAAACAGCGCACGAACGATTCGTTCCAGGCCTCTTCGGTCATCTCTTCGCCCGTTGGATCCAACCAGGCGACTTCGGGAACGTCGCGACCTTGTAACTTGCGTCCGTGGAAGAATCGGCGGCGGCGAAAGACCGGATGCTCGTGCCGCAAGCGAGCCAGACTGCGCGTGAACTCGACTAACGACTCCTGGCTCTCGGCAAGATTCCAGTCAATCCATGTGATCTCATTATCTTGGCAATAGGCATTGTTGTTGCCGCCTTGCGAGTGACTTAGTTCGTCGCCCGCCAACAGCATCGGCACGCCTTGCGAGAGTAGCAGCGTCGCCAAGAAGCTGCGTTTTTTGCGCTCGCGCAGCGACTTGATCTCGGGATCGTCAGTCGGTCCCTCGACGCCGCAATTCCAACTGTCATTATGGTCGGCGCCGTCGCGGTTGTTCTCACCATTAGCTTCGTTGTGTTTGTGATCGTAGCTAACCAAATCGTTGAGCGTAAAACCGTCATGGCAGGTTACAAAGTTGATGCTGGCGTGCGGCTTGCGACTGCTCCATTCATACAAATCGCTCGAACCGAGAAAGCGCGTGGCGAACTCGCTGACCATCCCGCCGTCCCCTTTCCAAAACCGGCGCACGCAATCTCGATACTTGCCATTCCATTCTGACCACAAAGCCGGAAAATTACCGACCTGATAGCCCCCCTCGCCCAAATCCCACGGCTCCGCAATCAGCTTCACTTGCGAGATGATGGGGTCCTGGTGAATGATATCGAAAAACGATCCCAGTTTGTCCACATCGTGCAGCTCGCGCCAAGGTACTGGCTAAATCGAACCTAAATCCATCCACGTGCATTTCGGTAATCCAATACCGCAAGCTGTCCATAATCATTTGCAGCACGCGCGGATTCGTCATATTAAACGTGTTGCCACATCCCGTGAAATCCATGTAGTAACGGGGATCGGGAGCAAGTCGGTAGTAGGCCGCGTTGTCGATGCCTCGATAGGACATCGTCGGGCCGAGCTGATTTCCTTCCGCGGTATGGTTGTAAACCACGTCCAGAATCACTTCGATATCCGCCGCATGCAGATTGCGAACCATCGACTTAAACTCGAACAGCACGTCCATCGGTGAAGCCGACGAGCCGTAGGTGGGTTCCGGCGCGAAGAAATTCAGGGTGTTATATCCCCAGTAGTTTCGCAATCCACGATCGGTCAAATGTCGATCGTCCACATGATGGTGCACGGGCAGCAGTTCGACCGCCGTCACACCAAGCTGCCGCAAGTGGTCGATAATGGCTGGGGAATGAATGCCGCTATAGGTGCCTCGCAGATTCTCCGGCACATCGGGGTGCAATGCCGTGAGACCTTTGACGTGCGTTTCGTAGATCACCGTGTGATTCCAAGGATGACGCGGCGGGCGATCGTCTCCCCAAGTGAACGCTTGATCGACCACGGCGGCCAGTGGCGCGAAGGCCGCGCTGTCGCGTTCGTCAAACGAGAGATCGCCTCGATCGTCGCCAATTCGATAGCTCCACAGCGAATCGTCCCATTCGGTCTTGCGAGCGATCACTTTGGCATACGGATCCAACATCAGCTTGTGAGCGTTGAACCGGTGGCCAGCCGCCGGATCATAAGGGCCGTGGACGCGATAGCCGTACAACTGACCCGGCACGATATCCGGCAGATACGCATGCCACACATTGTCCGTCTGTTCTCGCAGACGGATCCGCTGCGATTCGCGCTGGCTGTCGACCGCGTCGAACAAGCACAACTCGACCCGCTCCGCGTGCTCGGAATACAGTGAGAAATTCGTTCCACGCCCGTCCCATGTCGCACCCAAGGGGTACGGACGGCCAGGCCACACACGTGTTGTCATAGGGAGTTCGTTTCGGAGAAGTTTAGGCGTGTTGGCGAAACCGGTCACCAACCCGCGAATCCGCAAGGGGGCCAGCAGTTGTTGCAACCAGCGTGCCATATCGGTTAAGCTCGGCATTGACCTTCCCAAAAAGTACCTCAGCGGTGAGCAATTTGACAGATGTCAGCCGATCGTCGCCCCGTTGATACTCGTTGGTTGGTGCTGGTTCAGCTCTATCTGTTGTCGTTTGGGTATGGTGTTCGCGACGTGGCAAATTTCGTTGCCGCTGTACTTGGTTTCCACTCGCGGGTGGCGCGGCTTGGGTTGGGCGCTCGTTCACGCCGTGGGCTTAGCCGCCGTCACTTTCGTCGCGCAAATCATCGCGGCGATGGTCTATCTCGCAGCCAACGTGATTAGCAACGAGCTATAAAGCGTTCCGTCGAACCGGTCTGCGTGGCGCAACCCGTCGCAGCGGTCGATCGGCTAAAATGCCAACGTTCAATATCGGTTGGAAACATGTGTCCTGGCGCGCGTCGTTCGTTATGTTCCGTCCGCACGGTGCTGTCCGCGTTGTGCCGCGATTGGATTTTTCGCCGTCTTAGCCAGAAAATAATCGAGGTGACGAATGAGAATTGCGGTGGGTGGAATTCTGCACGAGACCAGCACGTTCGCCACGATTCCCACGCGTCTGGCCGACTTTGAAAGCGGCTTCGGAATTTATCGAGATCAAGCAATCCTCGAACGATTCGCCGAAGCCAACATGTGTATCGGCGGCTTTCTGCAAGGGGCGCGACAGCAGGGGTTCGATCCTGTACCGCTTCTCTGGGGCTTTGCGTACCCCAGCGGGTTGATCGATCGCGGCGATTACGAGGCGCTGAAGACCGAGTTTTTCGTGCGGTTGCAGAAGGAAGAGGCGAACCACGGACCGGTCGATGGCGTGTTATTGGATCTGCACGGAGCGATGGTAATTGACGGCATCGAGGATGGTGACGGCGACATGGCCGAAGCGGTTCGTCGTTATTTGGGGCCAAAGCGGCCGTTGATCGTGACCACCGATCTGCACGGCAATCATACGCAGCGGCGAGTCGAAGCGGCCGACGCGATTATCGGCTACGACACTTACCCACATGTGGATATGGCCGAACGCGGACGCGAGGCGGCGGAAGTGATCACCAAATGCGTGCGGGGCGAGTACCAGCCGCGAGCCGCTTTTCGTGCGTTGCCGATTCTGTGGAGCGCGGCGTGTCAAGTCACCGCGCATCCACCCATCGACGAAGCGTTTCGTGTGGTTCACGAAATCGAGCAGCGGCCCGGCATCATCACCGCCACGCTGGCGACAGGTTTTCCTTGGGCCGACGTGCCGCATATGGGAGCTTCGGTGATGGTCGTGGCCAACGGCGATCAGCAGTTGGCCGAACGCACGGCCGATGGGTTGGCCGATTGGATTTGGCAACGACGCGAGCGTTGGACGGCGCCGTTGATGTCGACGCGCGAAGCGATCGACGCAGGACAGGATGCCGGTCGCTTTCCCATCATGTTGGCCGATCAGTCCGACAACACTGGCGGCGGAGCGCCGGGCGACAGCACCGAAGTGATGCGGACGATGTTGGAGTTGGGGCTGAGCGACGCATTGTTGTTGTACATGGTCGATCCCGAAGTGGCGGATCAAGCGCATTCGGCGGGCGTCGGACGAAAAATACAAACACGGATCGGCGCCAAGTCCGATCCGCGGCAAGGCGAACCGATTCCCTGGGAAGCGGAGGTCGTGGCCTTGTCGGACGGCCGGTTCCAATACGATGGTCCCATGTTCGCGGGCTTGACCGGTGATATGGGAAGGTCCGCATGGCTGCGCGGCGGCGGCCTTTCGGTGGTTGTCGTACACGCTCGCGAGCAGCCGTTGGACCCGGCTTTCGCGCGGTCGCTGGGGATTGATTGTTCGACGATGAAATACATCGCCGTGAAATCGGCCGTACATTTCCGCAGCGGCTTCGAGAAAATCGCGGGCTCGATTTATAACGTGAACGCGGCCGGCATTCATACCCACGATTTTGGCCAATTGGTGTACCGTCGAGCGACGCGGCCGATGTACCCGCTGGCTTCGCCGGAAGATTGGCGATCGGTAAAGTGGGACTCGGCGGGAACGACGGACACGCGGTAACTTCGCTTAAAACATATAAGCGGAAGTGCGCGAGCACTCCGGTTCCGCATGGACACGTTGGGACGTTTTGGAGCGAACCCCACACACGTACCTGGGGTCGAGCGTCGCGAGTCCCCAGACGCAAGAGGTTACTCTCATAATGCGAATAGCAAATGTAATTGCACATGGCAGGATCGCGGGGCACTCGGCGGGAGCCTCGGTCTCCCGGCGGGCGCTTCGGTCTCCCGGATGTGTTGGAGTTAGTGACTTATGTGGCAGAAGCAGTCCATTGTATTCGCGCCGTGCGCTGCCACGGGATGGATTCGTAGCCACGCTCAGGTTCCCACGATCGATTCGGAGATCACGGATCGAGTACGCGTGTACTTCGGAACTCGGCTCGACAACAATCGCACGGTCACCACCTACCTGGAAGTTGACGCGGACAATCCAGCGCGGGTTTTGTACGTGCATGATCGTCCCGTCCTTGGGCTGGGCGAACTGGGGTGTTTCGACGATTGCGGCGCGATGCCCTCGTGCATCGTCAACGTGGATGGACGCAAGTTGTTGTATTACACCGGTTGGAATACCAGCACCACCGTCCCCTATCGCAACTCGATCGGCGTGGCAGTCAGCGACGACGGCGGCCTAACTTTCGAACGATTATATCCAGGCCCCATTCTGGATCGAACATTCGACGAGCCGCATTTCTGTGCGACGCCGTATGTGATGCGCGAGGACGGTGTGTGGCGTATGTGGTATTTGAGTTGCACGAAATGGCATACCGTGGACGGTCGGCCGGAGCCACAATACTTGATTCGACAAGCGGAATCGGACGATGGAATCGTTTGGCGCAGACTGGGTGTCGCCCTAGATTACGCAGCCTCCGACGAGGCGCTCGCGCGGCCGTGGGTCGTTCGCTCGAATGATGGCTATGAAATGTGGTATTGCCAGCGATCGATTCGTGGATATCGGTCGGACCGACAATCCACATATCGGATTCGCCGCGCCGTCTCGGAAAATGGGCGTCTCTGGCAACGAGATGCACTAGGCGTCTCATTGCCCGCGAGCGAAACGGGCTGGGACTCGGAGATGACCGCCTATCCCGCCGTGTGGAGCCATGCTGGGCGGCGTTTCCTGTTTTACAACGGCAACGGCTTTGGACAGAGCGGATTTGGATTCGCCCGATGGAAGCCGAACTAATCTCTCCATAACCATTCGGAGTCGTCAGCCGCCGCGAATACATGATCCGCTACTTGTTGGTAGAGTCGCGACGCGGACGAGTCGCCATCGCGAACGGCGAACGCGGCCATGGCGCCGCCCGACGAAAGCGACAGAGCCATGTTGTACGCGGTGACATCCGTCGTGCGTAGCGGCCGAATTCGCAGGTGATACGTACCCGCCGTCAGCGCGCGGGAGACTTGAAAATCACCAGCGTTGGAAGAATTCCCACGAGTCAGTCGTTCGCCGAAGGAAAACTGTCCGTCACCGTTGGTATCGAAATACAGCTCGACATCCAGGTCCTCATGAAGCCCTGAGAACGCCGCGTTCACCGTCGTATCGCTGGCGATTGTGAAGGTGTAAACATCTTGCAGGTCTTGCACGCCAATGATGTCGGAAAGCGAGATGCTACCGGACAATGTTCCCAGTTGATGTGCCGTCGCAATGGTGTCGCCGGGATCTGTATTCGTAGTGATGGCGATCGGCGTGGCCGACAATGAAAGATCGTATGGGGTCGTGACGCCTGAACCGGAAGGTTGAACGCGGACATAATAGGTACCGGCCGGCAAGTCCTCAAACAACTCGAAATCCGCGACCGAACCACAGCACTGCCCATCGTCCGCAAACTCCAGGCGATCGGGCGAATTAGAAAGCAGGCCATCCGAATTCACATCGGAGAACAGTTCGAGCAACAGATCGCCCGTTTGATTTGCGATCCCGGCTCGCAGACGAGCTGGCGCGGCGAGCGTCACGGCATAGATGTCGGCGGTGTCGAAGCTGCCCACATAGTCCGTTACGGCGAACGGAGACGCCAAGCTCCCAACGTTCAGCGCGGTGGCAATATCCTGTCCCGGATCCATTGCGTTGCCGACAGCGAACGGTGTCGCCGTGAGGCTCAAACGATAGGGTGTCGAATCGTCAAAGGATTCGCGCTGTATGAGCAAATGGTAGTTGCCTGGACCTAGAGCCTTTGTTAAAGAGAACTCTTGGATGCCTCCGCAACAGAGTCCATCGTCGACCGATGCGAGTCGGTCGTTGAAGTCGAACTGTCCGTCGCCGTTGAGGTCGCCGTACAGTTGCATGAAGACGTCCTCGAATTGGTTATTGATCGTGGCGGCGATCGTCGCGTGGCCGCTGAGCGAGAAGGCATATACGTCGGTCGCGTCGGCGCTGCCCACAATGTCGTCTAGCGAAATTGGGGTCGCCAGCGTTCCCAAATCGCGAGCCGTGGCGATCGTGTCGCCGGCGTCAAGGGGATTGGAAATTGTGATCGGGGATGTGGAAAGCGCGAGTTGATAGACCGATGCGTCGTCCGATCCCTCGGGTTGAATTAGAAAGTAATAGTCGCCCGCGGGAAGATGTTTCGTCAGCGAAAAATCACGCACATTGCCACAGCACTGGTCGTCACCGGCCGACCCCAACCTTTCGTCGAAGTCGAACGTACCGTTGCCGTTCAGGTTGCCATACAAATACAACTCGACATCTTCCGTCTGGCCACTAATCGTGGCCGAGACCGTTGTGGCGGCCGACAGTGAGAAAGCATAGACGTCAGCCGCGTCGAAGCTGCCGACGATATCGTTGATCGTTTGAGGGGCAGACAGCACGCCCAACTGCCTCGCCGTCGAGCTTGTCGAGCCGGGGTCGTTCGGGTCGCTGACGGTAAGCGGAGTTGTACTCAACGACAAGCGGTACGCGGTGCTGTCGTCGCTGGATTCCGGCGCGATTCGTATGTAATACTGCCCTGGCGGCAACTGTTGAATAACTGTGATGTCGGCAACGCTGCCGCAACATTGCCCATCGGACCCACTGGCTAAACGATCTTGGAATTCGAGATTTCCGTCGCCATCGAGATCGCCATATAACTCGATGAACACATCTTCGATTTGCTGGCTAATGGTGGCGGTTACGGCCGTCGGTGCGGTAACGGTGAATCGGTAGATATCGCCCGCATCGAAGCTGCCGACGATATCGTCGATTTGCAGCGTCGCGCCGAGGGTTCCTAGATCACGAGCGTTCGCTGCCGTCGAGCCGGGGTCGGACGGATCGGAGAGTACGATCGGCGTAGAGGCCAGTTGCATTCGATAGGCCGTGGCGTCGTCTGTCGATTCCGGGAACACACGAATGTGATAGTTTCCCGCCGGCAACTGTTTGGAGAAATTGATGGGAGCCACGGAGCCGCAGCACAAGCCATCGCCGACGGACACGAGCCGTTCGTTGAATTCAAATACCCCATCGGCGTCCAGGTCACCATACAACTGCACATTCAAGTCTTCGGTCTGTTTGGAAATTGTGCCGGAAACGGTTGATGCATCGCTGAGCGAAAAGCGATAGATGTCGTCGAAGTCGAACGCACCCACCACTTCGTCAATCACAATCTCCCCGGCAAGCGGTCCGAGGTTAAGCGCCGTCGCCCCGGTTGTTCCCGGATCGGACGAAGTCGAAATTGGAATGGGGGATGTATTGAGGATTAAGGTGTATTGTCCCGCGTCATTAAACGATTCGGGGGTCAGTCTAAGGTTGTAGGTTCCGGGCGGAAGCTGTTGGGAGATGGAAAAATCACGAACGGAGTTGCAACACAATCCGTCCGTGCCGCTGTGAAGTGATTCGTTGAATTCGAGTTGTGGATCGCCGTCATAGTTGGCGAATAACTCCAGGCGCACGTCGCCCGTGGGATTGGCGATCGTGGCCGTCACGGTGGCTGCTTCCGCCAAGGTAAACACAAAGATGTCTTCCGGATCGGCTTCGCCTAGTTCGCCAACGCCGAAGAAATCCTGGAAAGTCAATCGTGGCCCCAGGGTTCCCAAGTCCAGGGCCGTGACCAAGGTCTGCCCCGGATCGCGGTTCTCAAGCACTTCGAATTGCCATTGCACATTGCCAGCGCCTAGCGTGTTGCCGACGCGATCGCGCAATTGATTAGCGGCCAGTGTGACTTGGTAGTCGCCTTGGACAAGCGGCGGATAGGTGAGTTGCACTTCGCGCCCGTCTCGCTTGATACGTACGTCCGTCGGCACGATCGTCGCAGCGAGGTTGCCAACCGGTGCGAGCCGAATGGTCGAAGCGTTAAGCTGACTGGCGTCCATCGCTTCGGAGAACTGAATCGACAGCGTTCGCATTCCCGCGAAGTGTCGTGTTCCGTCGTCGGGATTGGCGGCCAAAATCGTCGGCGGAAATGTATCGGGAACGAGGTTCAGCACGACCGGATCGGACAGCGTCGCATTCCCGCCCGTATCGGTCGCGCGGGCTCGCAACGTCGCCGTGGAAGAGACCGGCGTGGTGAACGGCAACTGGACGGAGAATTCGAACGGAAAGCTGATGTCGCTGGCGACGACTCGCTCGTTCAGCAGCAGCTCGACATGCCGAACTTGAACGTCGTCGGTCACCGAGACGTGAATAGGGGCCGTGCTGCCTTCCAGCACTTGAATCCCCGGCGCGTTGAAGTCGACATCCAGCGACGAAAGATTCAAGTCGGCTGTCGGCGGCTGGCCGAGATTGTCGAATGGCGAATAGTTCACGATCTGCAGACCGGCCGCACCATCGGCGATAAAGCCGATCCCGGCGCCAATCGCGGCGGCGAACGGTGCGGCCGGCAACTCGAACCGAGTCAGAAACGCCGCCGTATCCGCCAGATTCGATGACTCCATCAAGTCCGCGGCTTGCACATTGCCAGCCGAGCCAATCAGCAGGCCGCGTCCCGAACCATTGGGGATGAACTCGGTGCGCGGCGCGATCAGCGGCGAAGCGATATCCGAACCGCTAATCGAAACTGGGTTCGTGGGATCGGAAACGTCGACCACCGCATATCCGCCACGGAAGTTGCTAGTCGCCGCGGCATACACGATCCCGTCGCCCGCAAAGATTCGGCCTCCGCCATCGGAAAGCTGCAACGTGGCAATCTCCAACAAGCGGTCGTCGGCGATGTCGTAAACATGCAGGAAGCGACGATCGTCCATCGCGTACAACGTCGCGCCTTCGATCGCCAACCCGGTGAAAGAGCCACTGGACAAGGCCACCGTCGCCAGCAGTTCGCCGGTCGACGTGTCGATCGCTCGCAACGCGCCGGCGCCCGCCGCGTAAGCCACGCCGTCCGCGACCTCAACATGCGCCGCGACAACGTCCCAAGTCGCGATCCGCGTGGGAGTCATCGGATCGGCGATGTCGACCAGATGCAAACCGCCAGCGTTCGCCGCGACGACGGCCGTGCGATTGGCCGCGTCCAGCGCGATTCCCGTGGCGTCGCCGTTCAGATCCACTTGCCCCAAGACGATCGGCGCGTCGAACCGCGTGGCGTCGACAATAGCCGCCCCGTGCGAGCCGGTAGCGAGATAAACGAACGTTCGCGTGGGATCGTTCGGCGCTCCGGCCACGACCACGTCTTTCGCTTGGCCTTGCACGCCAACGTTGGAGATCACGCCCGTGGGAAAAGAAATGCCGTCCAGCGGATTTAAGCCGCTCTTGATCTCGGCCCCGTCGGGCACGCCATCGCCGTCCGAATCGGGATCGGTCGGATCCGAGCCAATCACGTGCTCGCCGATATCAGGCACGCCGTCGTTGTCAAAATCAAAGCCACCGATGTGTGTGAGGCACGGCATCTCCGTCACTCGCTCGCCCGACGCGCCGGTTCGCCCGCTCATGATTCCCGAGCGATTGGTATCCGGCGCGTAAAACAGCACGGAATAACCGACGTTCGGCGGCAACGTGACTTGGGCACGTTGGGCTTGATTCGTCTGCCCGCGAATCGTCAGGCCGTTTTCCAATTCGTACAAGTAGTAGATGGACGAATCAGCCGCGACTTGCGTGGCATTCGAAAATCCAGGCGGAGTCGCCGGGGGCAACACCGAGCCGCCAACCGGTACCCGCTCCTTGCGCAAATAAAGCGTCGGACTAACGCTGACTTGCGAGCCGACCGACGCCATCAAGCCGAGGAAGAACTCGTCCTGAAAATCGATCACCGGCACGAAAGGCAACGGAGCCGAGAAATCGGGAAGTTCGATCGTCGGCGGACCGGCCAAAGTCTTTGTGAAATCGTGAGGCTCGCAAATCTTCTCGCCGATATCAAACGGGATGTTGCATAACAAGCTATCCGTGATTTGAAGACTTAGTTCGAGATCGATATTGCCAGGTCGAATCTCCAGTTCCTGCAACTCAGCTTCGGCTTCGAAGCCGGTGACGTCGACCGTGCCGCCGAAGCCGAATGCCGCACTGAGTTCGGCGCCTGCCGAAATCTTCAACAGTTGTCGCTCGAACGGTTCAAGAAAGTCCGCCCAGAATTCGCTGAGCCGGAGCGATGTTTCGAAGCCAAAGTCGACTGTCTCGGTAACTTCAAACAGTTTCGTTTCGTGCGAGAAACCGAAGGTCGTCTGTTCTTCGGGACGGCCGAAGACGTTGCCTGGAATCTGCAGACCGGCGAGGAACTCAAACGTCAACGGCTCGATGCTGGCGACCGCGTTCATCCCGACCGTCACGAGGTACTCGAACTGTAGATCCTCTTCGTCTTGATCCAGTTCGCCGTCATTGTCGTCGTCGGGATCCACCGGATCGGCGATTCCGTCGTTGTCGCGATCGGGCGCGTTCTTCGTGTCGTCGATCTTCAGATCCACGACCACGCCGGGCTGAGTGAAGTGCCAGCCCGGCGCGCGGATCACGCCGCCGTCGGACACGATGCGTCTTCCGTCGGGCGAGACCGTGCCTGTGCCGACAACGACCCATGCGCCGGCGTCGTGATCGAACGAGTAGATCAGCGCCTGTTCGCCCGGCGCGAGTCCTTCCAAATTCGGAAACGTAACGGCGGCCGGCACATCAAAATTGGTCGCTCCCAATGCCTGGATCGAAACCACCAGCGCGGGATTCAAATTCGGCGGCAACGGCGCGGGAATGCGGTCCGGCGGCAACGGAATCACCGCGGCCGAAGTGGCGACGTTGCCTTGCTCATCGACGGCCGAGCCGGCGGGAATCGTCACTCGCATCGCGTCGAACACCGAAGCGTCGACATTCGGAAACATCGCCGCCAACTCGGCTCGGCCAGCCGCTCCGAAACCGACGTTCGACGTCTGGGCGGTAGCCAGCGGTTGAATATCGCCGACCGCCATTGGCGGCAGAAAGATGTCGAACGGAGCGCCTGCCATCGACAACTGCACGGTCTGGCCCGGCAGACTATGAAACGGCTTGCCCACGATCGGATACATCGCGCCGGCCGGCGTGTTGGTGGCCGTCGAACCGTCGATGTGGACGAAGAATTCTGGGGCCGGCATGTCGCGCAGCTCGAAGCGTCCGTCTTGATCCGTAACTGCATTCGCATCGGGAAAAGCGTCGACGCGAATCGTCGCGCCCACGATCGGTTGGCCGTTGTACGAATCTCGCACGTAGCCAAACACGTTCGTGCCGGGCACTCGCATCAACGGCAACGTGCGAAAGTCGGCGGTCAACATTCCGCCGGCGACGCCATCGCCGTCGGCATCCACCGGGCGACCGTCGCGCCCCATCACGCGATCGCCGTCAAGCACCACGCGCACTTCCGTGGCAGCCGGCAACGGGCTGTCGTAGAAGAACGTCACGAACTGCTCGGTGCTCGAAACGCGCGTCGTACCGGCCACGCGCTGGCCGTTCGCCACCAGATAGAACGAGTCGCCGTCCACCGTCGCCGGATCGATCGGCTTGTCGAACGCGACGATCGTTTCCCGCGTGACACTGACTAGCCGATCACCGTTGCCGGGCGAGACCGACGCGATCATCGTCGGCCCGGTGCGCAGCCGGAACCGATCCAGCTCGATTCCCAAGTCGTTCCCATTGAGTTGATCGGTCGAGTCCAAGCGGAACGAAATCGTCACGTCGCCAGCCGGCAAGTTTCCAAGTCCGATGGCTGGCGAGCTGAGAAACTGATTCCAGTCGTTCGTATTTTGCGAATGAAAGCTGCCGACGACCGCGCCGTTCACCAGCACGCTCACCTCGTCGCCGGCGCCGGAATCGTGATTGCTGTAGTCCACCACCAGCTCGTAGTTGCCCACGGCCGGAATCCGGACCGAGTAGCTCACTTCGTCGCCAGCGTGCAGCAGATACCAAGTCTTGTCGCCGCTGGCATTCGTGCGTGACTGGAGCGTTCCGTCGCCGCTGGCATTGAATTCCGCGTCGCGCACGTTCAAAGCCGCCGTGTACGCATTCAGCGCGGCGTCCCAACCGGCCGACTGCCGCAACAGGTCTTCCACGAAGCTACCGCCCAGTTGCCGATTCAATACGGCGACGACCATCTGCTCGACTTCCAAAGTGCCGTAAACCGGGTCGGCTTCGTTGACCAGTGAGTCGCCCAGATCCTGATAATTCGGCAAGCCAAATTGCGGGTCGAACAGGCCGGCCGCCTGCACCGACGAGATCGCGTTCTCGAAATTTTGCCAAGCCGCCGCCGTTCCCACCGCTCCGGCCATCATGCCGGAATCCAGCGGTACGAGCGTTCGCGTATTCAAGTTGGGATGCGTATGGTTCGGCTCGATCGGCCCGAGGCTGAATTCGCGGAATTCGGAGGACGCCAGCCCCGTGGCGACGCTCGTGGCTCCCGCAGCGGGCAAACCGAGTGCCGTGGCGGTCTCTAACCGCGCTTCCGCCAGCGGCATCAATGTCTGCGATCCGAACAGCGAATCGAACTCGCTGGACAGATAGGGCGAGATGGCCCAAGCTTCCAGTCCGGTGCCGAAATGCGGCAGTCGCTCGACGCCGATGCCGCCGGTCGTCGTACCGGAAAACGAGTTGGCCAGCATGCGGTCCAGGATCACGTCGAACTCGGCCTGAGTCAGCTCGCCGCGAGCCAAACCAGCGACCGGCGCCAAGCGCCCTTCGGTGACAATCCGATCCACCGCGTCGAGCCCTAACGGCGAGTCCGTCTCGCCAATCTTCAACTCTCCGCCGCTCATCCACATGCCGATGTCGAACGCTCCGAGCAAACCGCTGGGCCCGTCCAGTTGATTGACCAACGCGTCGGCCCGCGACATCAACACAGCGGGCAGCTCGCCGCGAATCGTGCGCAGATAGTTCGCCGCCACTTGCATTCCGGCGATAAGTTGCGAGTTGTCGAGCAGCGAGACTTTACGCGCGAAAGCATCGGTCAGCGGCGTTCCGTCAACCGTATGATGAAACTGATACAGTGCCTTCGCGCCGTCCGCTTCGAATGCCAAGCCGGGTGTGCCGAGTATGTTGGCCAGCGACATGACGGACCGTTCCAGCTCGCCGATCAGTTCGTCGTCCGTCGGGCCCGCCGTGAACTGGCCGTTGATCTGATCGCGATAGGCGTGAGCCAAGACGGCCGCGGTGAACCAGTTGCCAAGCTGAGCCGGGACGAAGAACGATTTCGACAGCACGGGCGGATCGGCCGACAACTCGCTGCGAGTCGCTTCGTTATACGGCAAGCCGGTCGTGTCGTCGTTCGCCGTGCGCACGAAACGCACGGCCCCGGCGATGGCGTCGTCGATCGGCGACGTGCGCGTGATTTGCGTCATCGAGGCGCCGACATTCCCGGCCGCGTCGGTAATCTCCAACGCGAACTCGTTGACTCCGAGGATGAGCGCGACGTTCGCGAATTGAAACAGGCCCGACGCATCGGCCGCGGTTGTCATGCTGGGCGTAGTCAACGAGACGGCGGCGTTCGGTTCGGTCTGTCCGACTAGCGTCACCGTGCTGAACGACGTGGCGTTGTCGCCGACCGGGAAGCTGTCGCTGGTCGAGGTCAAACCGAGCGTCGCGGTCGGCGCGGTCGTGTCGAGATCGAAAGTCACCACGAACGGACTGGAAACATTCGCACGCGTATCGACGGCGGTGAAGGCCACCGTGTGCTGGCCATCGGCGCTGCCATTGACGGCCAGCGTCGGCGTAAACGTGAAGACGCCGCCGACGCTGAACGCCACGGCAATTTGCGGTCCGCCATCCACGCTGGCGGTCAAGCCGGTCACGCCAAGCTGATCCGTGACCGTGCCCGCCAAGGCCACGTCGCTGGTCACGCCATCCGACGCGGAGATGCCCGTGTCGTTGGAAAGCGACGCGAAAATCACTGGGGCCGCCGTATCCAAGTTGAGCGCGTTGATCACCAGCAAGACGTCAATCGGCGAAGACTGTCCGTCGCCGTTCACGTCGAGAAAAGGCGGCGGCGAATTCGCGGCATCCGGCGCGGGCAGCGTTCTCGCTTGATTCAAATTCAGATCGTTGATGCAAATCAGCGCGTCGATCGGCGACACCAATCCATCGCCGTTGACATCCAGCCGATTGGCCATGTTTTGCCAATCCGCGGCCAACAACCGCCGCGTCTCCAGCGGTTCGAACAACGCAATTCGCGACCTCCGTTGAATTCGTTCACGTTTGCTCAACACGATGCTTCTCCCTCCGCCTAGGGCGATGGCAAGGATGAATGCCTGTTGAGTTCAGAGAATAACTGGGGGATCGCGACAATGCGACTGTTTCGTATCCGTGCGCAAAATCGTGGCCGAATCGCAAGTAGCCTCGTGCGGCAAGCGATCCAATTCTCGCGTTACCGGACGGCTCGCGCCGTGCCGCTAAAATGGTTATCGCGTTACCGGACGGCTTGCGCCGTGCCGCTTGAGTGGCGATGCTCACGTAACTAATTCGGCGGTAAGTACAGTTCTTCGGGCAGCGGTGGCAGGGCTGGTGGTTGAGGATGCCCGATCGCGTCGCGCAGTTGGGTTTCGACGGCCTTTATCTGCTCGAGTTGCGTGGCGCAGCGGTCGGCGATTTCGTTCACTTCCCAGCGGTCGTCGGGTTTGACGAACAGCTCGTCGCGCGAACCGTCGTGACGCAGAAACCAGCTTGGCGTGCGGACGGCTGACTCGGTGTCGGTGAAGACCGCCAGACGCTGCTGATCGGGAGCCTCCTCTTGCTCCAGCAACGGCAAGAGATCGCGCGACCAACCGATCGCTTCGTTCGTCGTCGATTCCATGAACCATGTTCGCAACGTTGTGAATAGATCGCGCGTCTGCACCAACGACTGCGATCGCGACATGACATGAGCGGTGTCGGCGTCGCGGATGAACAGAGGCACCTGCAATAGCTCGCCGTACAGGGCCGCATCGCAGAGGCCGATTCGGCCGTGTTCGCCCAGCGGATAGCCGCGCGGAGACGTGACGATCACCAGCGGCGGCGTGTCGCTGGCTCGCGAGTCGATCGCCGCCATGATCACGGCCAAGCACTCGTCGATCACGGTCACTTGCCCGGCGTAAGCGTGCGTTAGTTTCAGCAACTCGTCGGGATCGGCTGGCGCGGTGAGATGTTGTTCGGGCGGCTCGACGAAATCATCCGGCAACGGATCGTCGTCGTCCGCGAACTGATGACGCAAGTCGGTCGGCGCGTCCCACGGACCGAACATGCCGCGAGCATGAATCCAGAGTAAGGTGGCGGCGCTGGCATCCAGTTGTTCGATCATTTCGGCCGCGGTACTCGCCAGCCGAGCCAACGCGGTCTGTTCCAGCGACATGGCGGCATCCAAGACTGGCTCGTCGGGAACCAAGACGCAGGTGTCAAACTCCGCCGCGACTTTGGACTGAGCGACTTCCGCCGAATCGGTCAGCAGCCGACAAGCGACGCCCGCTCGCCGAAGCAAGCTTGGCAATGCTTCCACAACGGATTGGGAATCGCCTGAAGTTTCCGGAGAGGACGGGCGGGCTGGCATTCCGCTCAGCACGCTCGCAATGGCGGCCGACAAATGCGGCGAGTCCGACCAGACGTGCTCGAACATCGCGGCTTCGCTGGCCAAGCGGTTGAACCGCGGCGTGTCGAGCCATGTGTTGCCGTAAGGTCCCAGCATGTCGGCTCGCAAACCGTCGATCATCAGCACCACGGCGATCCGGTTCGACGGCGGTGTTGGCAATGCGTCGGCGCTCATGGACGGCTCGCCGGCGTGCCCGGAATCAATTGAGCGTTCGGATCCGACGGTGGTCGGTCCAGCGTCAGGAAAGCGAACAGGTCGGCGATTTCTTGCGGCGTAAGCTGCTTCTCGACGCCTTCCGGCATCATCGACAATTGACTCACCGTCAGCTCGTCGATGTCTTCGCGGGGAATCACTTCCTGTTTGCCGCCTTGCATTTTCAGGACGATTCGCGAGTCGCTTTCCTCGACCAACAACCCGGTCAACACCCGGCCGCTGTCGGTAATCACCACGCGCGGTTGGTAGGCGGCGCCGATCACGAGACTGGGATCAAATACGTTCGACAGCAACTGCTCGTATGAATTGCGGCCGTTCGCCGTGATGTCCGGCCCGACTTCCAGTCCGCGGCCGTGAATCTTGGTGACATCGACCGCAGAGTTTATGGAAAGCGACTTCTCCGCTCGGCATCACCCGGCGTCCAGGCGAGCAACTTACTTCGGCGATCACTTGTTCCCGCAGGATTTCGCGTCTGCCGGACCGGGTGCCCCACGTGTTCGCGACCAGCCGGCGCAGTTCCTCGTCGCGGCTGAGTTGCAGGCGAGTCACTTGATTCGCGTTTAACGCTTCGGCCGGAATCTGCTTGTCGGAGATCGCGGCCAGCAACTGCTTGCTCCAATCGGCTCGCTGCGTCAACAGCTCGATCGCCTTCGGACGCAGCGAATCATTTAGCTTCGGATAAACGGCCAGCACCGTCCGCGCGACGGATACATCTTGAGAACGAGCCAGTGATGCCAACACGGCCGCCGACATCTCGCGATCCGGTTCGCCGTTGGATTGCAGGATCGCGGCCGCGGCCTTCAGCGCTTCGCGGTCTCCGGCCGAGATCAACGCGTCCGGCGCGTCCGAAGTTCGGCCGGTTGCTTGGCGTCGGCTAAACCTCGATCGGGACCTTGATCGCCGCCGGACGCGCCACTGCTGTTGTGAAAAGCGGCCGATCGTCGCAGCGGATCGTCGGCCGCTTCGTCAGCCAGTAGCGGCTTCAGCACCGGTTGCAGCTTGCCTTCAACGGTCGAGCGGATTCGGCGTTGATCTCGCCCGATCGCAACTTGCCCTCCAGCACCGCCAGCGACTCGGCTGCCAACTGGTGATCTACCTGAACAAGCAGCCTCTAGCAAACCGGACGACCGAATGGATGTCGACTTCGCCCTTCGCCGCAATCTCATCGGCCGAAATCGGCAGCAAGTGTCAGAAAACGCAACAGCGGAAAAAGCTAAGCTCGCGGCGACGACCGCTGCCCACGAGCGTTGATATCCAAGGCCACTCATTCGATACGATGCCCTAATGCGGAACGGACGCGGAAACCGATCCAGTCTAACCCGCCGCCCTGCGTCAGTCGCGTGCCCTTGCTGACAAGTTCACCGGCAAACCGAGCACTACAAACAAAGAACGCCGGCCACAGGGACCGGCGTTCCATGCTGATATCAAAGCGTCAAGCGAATGACGCGCCATGCGACGACTACCGCCTTCCGGAGCGGTACCCGCAGCATTCCGGCTTTCAGCACATCGCCGAAAGTCTTGTCGCCTTCCTTCTTCTCGGCCAAAGCCTTTTCCAGAGCCTCAGCGATCGCGGCCTTGGCGGCGGCCGGATCTTCCTTCTTCAAATCGCTGGCCTTGCCCTCGTGGATGTGCTTCTGACAGAGCTTTGCCGAAGACAGGGATTCTTCTTCGACTTGCCATAGTGGCACACGTTGCACTTGGCCTCGGCGGGTAAGTTTTCAAACCGTCATTGCTGCTGTTGTCGACATACTTCTCGGCGAAGACATCGGCAAAGTCTTTGATCGCCCAAGCTGGCTGAGCGCCGACGATGCTGAACGCGACACCCAACAGCAAAATTGCTCCAAAACGCTTCATCAATACAAACCTCCTCAAACGAGACTCGGGAGCGGAACGGGCGCGACCAATGGCGGGAACCACAAACTCCCTGGCGGCGACGCACGAAACCTTCCTGGCAACCATTCCGCGGCGGGTAAACACCAAGTAAGTAAAACTTGCGTATTCGGGGCTGTCAAGAAACCCCTGCCGATAGTACGACTCGGGGGAGTCCGATGGTTCGATTGAAACGATCCCAAACGCCACGCTACGCAGGAGCTACCGCCGCGCGATCGTTCAATTCCCTACTTTCCAGTCCGCCGCCAACCGGTCGGCAATGACTTTGGCCGCCGCCGCATGTCCAGCCTCATTCCAATGGCCGGTGTTAAGCTGCGTGTTCGCGAATCCGTGCAGCGGCGTCTGCTCTTTCGCCGCGACCGTTCGGAGCGGTGCGACCAGATCGATCACGGCAAGCTGGCGGTCTTCGGCGAGTTGCTGGATGCGGCGCGGCGCATAGTCCAGATCGTCGACGCCCAAGCGATCGGCCAACTCACGCTGTACCGAAGCGTCCGGGTCGACTTGAACGGCGGCCGTCAATGTCAGCACGTAGCACTTGGCGCCGGCCGCCGCCGACTCGCGATCGATCGCGACCAGCAGCTCCTCGGTCAACCGCCAAGCTTCGCGCCAGCGCCGGTCCGTCGGTTCGCGAAACACGGCTTCGTCCAATCCCGGCTCCAACAGCGGTTCGCGCGACGTCTCTTCGGCACGAGTCTCATCCGCGGGCGTCTCTTCGTCGGATGTCTCTTCAGCGGGCTTCGGCGCGGGCTGACTGTCTCGATTGAGTAGCCGCGCCTTCGCGAGTTGCACGACCTGCAAGACACGCGAAGCGCTGAGCAGCTTGACCTTGATCGCCGTGCTGGTCGAACGAGCGTGAATCGCTTGCGGCGAGTTCAGATACGACTCGTCCAACCGGAGTTCGCCGTCCGCATCGAATTCGAAAAACGGCCGGATCGCTTCGGGCTCCAGCGCCGCGGAATTGTTCCGCACATCGTTCGCCGGCAAGAAAGCGACCAGCACGTAGTCCGGCGAAAAACTCAGCCCATAATGCCGCAGCGCCAACAATTGCTGAGCCGTCCCCCAGCCGGAAACGCCCATCGCGATGACTTCGCATTGCCGATCGCCAAAGGCACGCTGTTCGTTCAGCCGGCGTTCCAACTGTTTCCAAAACGTGTCGGCCAAGTCGACCTGAGCCGCTTCGACATACGAATCGCCGAGCACCAGAATGCGAACCGTGTCGCGCGGTTTCTCCCGCGCGTGCTCTTCGTCGCGGAAGCCCAGCGAGTTGATCCGCAGCAACGCTCGGCCTTCGCGGTTTTGCCAGCCCGACCAATGCGGCTGCAAGACCGTCCCGACGTAATCGTTCGGCACATACGGCACGCGAATGGCCACGCCCGCCAGCCGCAGGCCGATTTCCGCCACGATCAGCCCCAGCGCCAAGCCGAAGAACAGCAGCAGCAAGCGCACTCGCCAACTCGCACGGCGTCGGCCGGCGCGACGCCCGCTGGCTTTCGCCGCCGAGTTCACTTCGCCAGTCGCCTTATCGTCGGAAGAATCGTGCATGTCGCGTCGTCGGTTAATGTCCCAGCTCGAAAACAGTCTGCCTGTCGGTCCGTCATGGCAAACTATAACGTCGTCGGCATCGTACCGAAGGAGAATCGGCGACAAGTCACGCTCCGACGCGACTTTTCCTTTCGCGGACGCAGAACCGCCGGGCTCCGACGCGACCGCCGGTGAAGAATCGTGCCGCTTTACGGTCTTTCCCTAGGCCGGTATTCTGGACCGTCTGCTCGCTGGCGCCTCATTGGACACGGAACGCGAAAATTCATGCGATATAAGAACGTTTGCATCGAGTCGCTCGGGTATACGCTGCCGGACGAAGTCGTTACCACGGCGGAAATCGAACGTCGGCTGGAACCGCTGTACACGCGATTGCGTTTGCCCGAAGGCCGGCTGGAATTGATGACCGGCATTCGCGAGCGGCGATTCTGGCAGCCCGGAACTTTGCCCAGCGACAAGAGCATCGAGAGCGGCGAAAAGGCGATTCGAGCCGCCGGTATCGATCGGGCTCATATCGGAGCGTTGATTCACGCCAGCGTTTGCCGCGATCATCTGGAGCCCGCGACCGCCTGCCGAGTGCATCACGCGTTGGAATTGCCGCCGGAGTGCATGATTTACGACGTGTCGAACGCCTGCCTGGGCGTGCTGAACGGCATCGTGCAAATTGCCAACATGATCGAGCTGGGACAGATCCGCGCGGGTTTGGTGGTCGGGACCGAAGGAAGCCGCCAGTTGGTCGAAACCACGATCAACGCGCTGAATCGCGACACCACGCTGACTCGCCAACAACTGAAGCTGGCCGTCGCATCGCTCACGATCGGGTCGGCCAGTTGTGGCGTGCTGTTGACCGATCGCGAGTTGAGTCAAACGGACAACCGGTTGCTGGTCGCCACGGCGCGAGCCAACACGGCTCACCATCGCCTGTGTCACAGCGGTCATGACGAAGCGGTCGCCGACGGGATGCAGCCGCTGATGACCACCGATTCCGAACGCCTGATGCAGGAAGGCATCGCCACGGGCGTCGACACGTTCACGGCGTTTCTGGCCGAATGCGGTTGGTCGCCCGCGTCGCTCGAACGCACGTTCTGCCACCAAGTCGGCTCGGCGCATCGCAAGTTGATGCTCGAATCGCTGGCGTTGGATGCGGACAACGATTTCGCCACGCTCGAATGGCTCGGCAACACTGGTTCGGCCGCGCTGCCGACGACGTTGGCCATCGGCCTGGAACGCGGCTTTGTGAAAGCCGGCGATCATGTCGGCATGCTGGGAATCGGTTCAGGCATCAACTGCTTAATGTTGGCCGCCCAGTGGCAGCGAGCCGTGGTTCGAGGCACTTTGGAAGCGCCGCGTCGCAGCGGCGCCAATGCCCGGCCTGAACTCGAAGCCGCCGCGACTTAGACGCATTTCCGCGGCCGTTCGCCATGTACTTGCTCACGATCGAATCGACTTGCGACGAAACCGCGGCCGCCGTGGTGACCGAGCGGCTGGAAGTGCTGTCGTCGGTCGTGGCTTCGCAGGACGAGCTGCACGAGCGGTTTCATGGCGTCGTGCCCGAAATTGCTGCGCGGGCGCATGTCGAACGGATTTTGCCGGTGATCGACGAAGCGCTCCGGCGAGCCAACGTCGAGCTCACGCAACTGGACGCAATCGCCGTTGCCAACACGCCCGGCTTGGCTGGCTCGCTGCTGGTCGGATTGATGGCGGCGAAGACCTTGTGCTGGACACTGAACAAACCGCTCATTGCCGTCAATCATCTGTTCGCCCACATCTACGCCTGCAAAATCGCCAGCGGCGAAGAGATCTTCCCCTGCGTCGGTCTGATCGTCAGCGGCGGACACACCAGCCTGTATCGCTGTGAGAACGCGTTCACGTTCACGCCGCTGGGCGGTACGATCGACGACGCGGCCGGCGAGGCGTTCGACAAGGTGGCTCGGATGCTGAAACTGCCTTACCCCGGCGGGCCGTCGATCTCGCGGATGGCCGAGCAGGGCAACCCGGCGGCGTATCCGTTTCCGCGATCGTTTCTCAATGACGAAAACCGCTTGGACTTTAGCTTCAGCGGCTTGAAGACAGCCGTGCGGTACGCGATCGCGGGGATCGGCAAACCAGATTTTGACGCCCTGCAGTTGTCACCGCAAACGGTCGCCGATGTTTCGGCCAGCTTTCAACAAGCGGTGGTCGATTGCTTAGTCGGCAAGTCGCTACTGGCCGCTCGGCGAACCGGCTTGAGAACGTTGTGCGTCGGCGGCGGCGTGGCGGCCAATCGGCTACTGCGCGAACAGCTCGCGATGGCCTGTGACGACGCGGGCGTGCGCCTAATCATCGCTCCGCCCGCTCTGTGTACCGACAATGCCGTAATGGGAGCGATCGCGTTCGAAAAACTCTTGGCCGGCCAAACCGATTCACTCGATCTCGACGCCCTGCCCGGCCTCGTCCGCACCGCGTAGCTTTGGAGTGCTCCGCATTGTCGGAGCTTTACCTTGAGTGCTCCGATTCATCGGAGCTTTCTCTTCTAGCGGCACTGCTGTCGCCCTCCGATTTTCGTCCGAAACAACTTGTTTAACCGCGCGGCCAACGGCCCGCGCGCCAATTCGCGCGGCCCGCTGGGCACGCGGTTAAACGACAAATCGGGAAATTATTCCGCGCTATCTCCTCAGCCCAAAGCCTCAACCGCGTCGCCCTCAGCTCAACCCATACAACCGCACGGCATTGTCGTGCAGCAGCTTTCGCTGATCGCCACGCGGTCGCGAAGCGATAATCTGCCGCAACGCTGTCGTCCATTCGCGATACGTCGCCCCCAGCTTGCAAACCGGCCAGTCGCCGCCGAAAACCACGCGATCCGGGCCGAACGCGTCCAGACAGTGATTGACGATCGGGGCCAGCATCTCGGCGTCCCAGGACTTCGGCACGCGAGCGACAATGCCCGAAATCTTACAGATCACATTGTCCCGCTTGGCCAAGGCATCGATGTCGCGCCGCCATTTGTCGGGATCGTGCGAACGCTCGCCGCCGCGAACATCGTCCGACAAGAACGCCCGCGGATCGGCATTGCCGCAATGATCGACGATGAATCGAGTCCCCGGCACTTCGCTGGCCAGCTTCACTCCGTCGGCCAGTTCGCTCGGACGCATGCAGAGATCGAAACTCAAGCCCAGCTCGCCCAGCAACCGCATCGACTTCACAAACTGCGGCTCCAGGCACAACCCGCGATCCGCCGACGGCGCGTGCAACACTTGCCGCACGCCCTTAATGTACGGACTCTTCTTGAACTGTGTGATATACGCCTTGAACTCGGCCGAATTCGGGCGGCCCGAAATCACGGCGGCCACGGTCGGCGTCTTGCCGCTCTGGCACAGCTCGATCAAATGCCGAGCCTCTTGCACCTGTTGCTCCGGCGCCACGTCGACTTCCATATACACGGCCTTCACCACGTTTTGGCCTTCGATCGCCGCGCGATAATCGTCGGGCGTATAGCTGCGCCGGAGAACTTCCGGCGCGCCTTCCAGCCACGGCAGTCGGAACCGCTCCAGGTCCCAAAGATGTTGGTGCGTGTCGACGATCGGCAACAGCTTCGACGAATCGTCCGCGTCGGCTGACTCGGGCCGTTGAACTGATCCAACCACAGCGGCCGCGGCGGCACAACCTTGAACAAACCGGCGACGATCCAATCGATGCATGGGAAGAGTCTCTCGCGTGCGGTGTTTCGATTTATTCGGTGAAGTTCGTATCGTAAACCAGCCTCCCACCGCACGCCACAATTCCCGCCGCTTCACGGTGACGCATCAAGTGCCTGTCAAACACGTGCCTGGGGTCGGGTGCTGCCTGGGGTCGTAGCCGCGAAGCCCCCAGACGCCCGCAATCACACGCGCGGCATTGCCCGGGTCTCCGACCCCGCACATCTCACCGACCGAAGGTCTCCCAATCCTCTCGCCGTGTCGCGAGTACGAGTACCGCTTCGCTGGGCACGAGCACGAGCACGAGCACGAGCACAGTACCAATCCGGGAGAACGAAACTCCTGCCGAGTCGCGCTCCGGGAGACGAGGCTCCTGCCGAGCCGTGCCGGGAGAACGAGGCTCCTGCCGAGTCAAGTCCGGGAGAACGAGGCTCCGGCCGAGCCGATCAAGGAGAACGAGCCTCAAGGCCCCAACCCCACCGGTCCCAAACGCTCGCGCCGCGTCCAAACGCTCATTTACATCGTCCAAATCGTGGCGCGGCGTCAAACGCTTCATTTACAGCGTTCAAACGCCATCTCGCACTCTTCAAACGCCATTTGCCGAGCCCAAACGACGATTTACAGTCCCCAAACGCTGCCAGCGTCGCCCAAACGCTCGGCGACACGATCCAAACGACATCGGCAACCTCAAACGATCTTTGCAGAGCCCAACGCTCGCGCGCCTCTCCAAACGCCATTTACATCGCCCAAACGCCGTGCAGTCTCCAAACGCTCGGCGACACTGCCAAAGGCAGCTCGCGTGGCCAAAGACCACCTCCCGCAGTCCAAATCGACAGCGCCGCGTCCAAATCGCGGCGCGCGGCCCCCAAACGACAGCGCGCCGCGGCCAAATCGCAGCGCACGGCCCCCAAACGCCAGCGCGCAGTGCCCAAACGCCAGCGCGCAGTGCCCAAACGACGGCGCGCAGCCTCCAAATAACGGCGCAGTCCCCAAATGCTCATTTACGGTGCCCAAATGGCCGAATCGCAAGTCGCGACCGTACGCAACCGACTGCAATCATTAGCCTTACGTCACAGCAGACCGCAGCACGCCCCGGCCCGACCGCCAAGGGCGAATATTTGTCCGACTCCCCGACTGCCAAAACGGCAGCCAGCGGCGCACCCCCACGCGATCCGCAGCCAACCCCCACCGGCCTCCATCGCAGAAACGCTGCCCGCACCGCAGCACGCATCCCCATACGAGCCCGACGCGCCAGCGAGTGTGCAAGATCGGGTGGCGAGAATGCCGAGGATTCACTCGCTGGCGCTACGTGCTCGTATCCGAAAGCCGAGAAGACTCACTCGCTGGCGCTTCGAGCTTGTACGGGTTTCGGCGGGTGGCGCTGTTGTCAGGTGGACAACCCGAGCGTGTTCCGCGTGCCACTGGCATCTTGCCAGTGCTCTTCAGCCGTCACTTGCAGGTCGAATCGCCCCAAACGTTTCCGCGAGTGAAGTTGCCGAAAATCGGGTGCTTCGGAAGGAACCGTCGAGACGAATAGGCCCATACGGGAACAGTAGAATGATGCCGCTAGATCAACCTCACCGGATTGCTTCGCAGTAACCTTACTCACATCACAAACCCCAACGAACGGCACAAGAGCACTGGCGAAACGCCAGTGGCACGCCAACGATGCTTTCCTTGTCGATTTGTTGCTTGAGCGAACTGAGCGGCAGCTTAACCATGCCAGGTTGTTGGCGGCATGGCGGTCGCGTGCGGTTTTCGTCTTCGCGGAACGTCACGTTGAGGAGCGGGGTGGCGCTGTTTGAGTTGGGCGCGTATGGCCTGTTCCGCGTGCCACTGGCATTTTGCCGGTGCTCTTCTGCCGTCGCTTGTAGGCTGAATTGGCTCTTACGTTTCCGCGAGAGAGGTTGCCGAGCATTGTGTTGGCACGAAGAAAGCTGCGAGAGGCTGAGGTGGCCTGGCCCCAAAACCCGGAGCCACCTCACCCAATCTTCTCGCCGGGTTGCGAGTACGACTACGAGTACCGCTTCGCTGAGTACGAGAACGATCGGGCCCCCAGACGCCCCGCAATCACGCGCGCTGTGCGCGGGTCTCCCGACCCCGCACATCTCACCGACCGAAGGTCTCCCAATCTTCTCGCCGGGTTGCGAGTACGACTACGAGTACCGCTTCGCTGAGTGCGAGAACGATTGCCAGAACAAAGCTCCCGCTGAATCCGTCTCCCGTGAACTCGCGCCCGTGAACTCCTATGCCTGAGGTTGCAGCGAAGCGTGCCCTGCGGCGAATCACAAGTCCCAATTGGCAGCTTTTGACGCGCCGTTACACGACCTGGCCAAGCTTTGTACGATGGTCGCTCGCTGAAAGTGAATCGCCGTCAGCTAGACTCCGGCTTCTCGAATTCGTACCGCCCGCACCACGACCGGTCATGCATCAATACCACGAACTACTGCGACGAATCCTGGACGAAGGCGTCGACAAACCCGACCGCACCGGCACCGGCACGCTCAGCATCTTCGGCCATCAAATGCGGTTCGACCTCGCCGCCGGCTTTCCGTTGGTGACGACGAAGAAACTGCATCTTAAGTCGATCATTTACGAACTGCTGTGGTTCCTGCAAGGCGATACGAACGTGCGGTACTTACAACAGCACGGCGTTCGCATCTGGAACGAATGGGCCGACGAACAAGGCGAGCTCGGCCCGGTTTACGGTCATCAATGGCGAAGCTGGCCGACAGGCGACGGCGGCTCGATCGACCAGATCACCGACGTCGTCGACCGCATTCAGCGCGACCCGGATTCTCGGCGGCTGATCGTCAGTGCCTGGAACGTGGCCGATGTACCGAAAATGGCGTTGCCGCCTTGCCACTTGCTGTTCCAGTTTTACGTGGCCGAAGGCCGATTGTCGTGTCAACTGTATCAACGCAGCGCCGACGTGTTCCTGGGCGTGCCGTTCAACATCGCCTCCTACGCGCTGCTGACGATGATGATGGCCCAAGTCACCGGCTTGCGGCCGGGCGATTTCGTTCATACGTTCGGCGACGCGCATTTATACAAAAACCATCTGGAACAAGCTCGCACTCAACTGAGTCGCCAGCCGCGATCATTGCCGACAATGACCATCAATCCGGCCGTGCGTTCGATCTTCGAGTTTCAATACGAGGATTTCGAGCTCAGCAGCTACGACCCTCATCCGCACATCCCCGCCCCCGTTGCCGTGTAAGCCGCTCATGCCGTTGTCGCTAATCGTCGCCATGTCCGAAAACCGCGTCATCGGCCGCGACGGAGATTTGCCGTGGCGGTTGTCCAGCGATCTGCGACGCTTCAAGTCGCTGACGATGGGGCATCATCTGTTGATGGGGCGCAAGACGTTCGATTCGATCGGACGCTGCCTGCCCGGCCGCACCACGGTCGTGCTCTCACGCGATGCGGATTTTCAAGCCCCAGGCATCTTGGTCGCTAGCGATCTAACGGCCGCATTGGAATTCGCCAAGCACGATCCCGAACCGTTTGTGGTGGGCGGAGCGCAGATTTACGAACTCGCCTTGCCCCAAGTCGATCGACTCTACATCACGCGCGTGAAAGCCCAAGTCGCCGGCGACACGTTCTTTCCGCCGCTGGATGAATCCCGCTGGCAACTAGCATCCACTCAATCCCATCCCGCCAGCGACCGCGACGAATACCCGCACGCCTTCGAAGTCTGGCAGCGAATCGTTTGAAGCGTCTCCCTTGGAGTGCTCCGCCTTGTCGGAGCTTTCAGCTTCAATCCTCTCAGCGGGTTGCGAGTTCGAGTTCGAGTTCGAGTTCGAGCACGAGCACGAGCACGAGCACGAGCACCGCTTCGCTGAGCACGAGTAAGGCTACAGCCCCGAACCCTCGCGCCGTCCTCGGCCTGACGGTGACTCAATGAGGTGGCCGTCAAAGTTTGACTAATCCGCGCGTTGTCCGCCGGTTTGGCAATTTCTTCCACGGCTCGGGCGAGGCTTTCGTTGCTCCGCGCGACGGGCGAGCTAGACTTCCCACGGTTACTCTGCGCGTGACGGCCACATTCCGATTGTTCCCGCCGCACCAATCTTGCGCGTCGCACGTACCAGGGAAAGCGGTCGGTCGCCGAATGGAAAATTGGCGGCCCGAGCCAGCTACGGTCGAAAACTATCAGCGAACACCACGGATTGAGTTTTTTGGGCACGGATGCGCCCAACGGTCACCGGCGACCGATCGCTGCCGCCGGTCTCCCGCCTCGCAAACAAGCGCGCATCCATGTTCGAGAACCGCAATCTCAAACTTGATCTATTCGCCGTGGGCCTATTGGCGTTCACGGTCTTCATCGGCTTGGCGCTCGCCACCTACGATCCGGCCGACCCCGTGCCGGAGCTAGCGGCGCCGCTGAACCTGCTGCATCAGCCCGATCGGCTGGTCTTTCCGCCGCACGAACAGACTCGGAATCTGTGTGGATATTGGGGAGCCCTCGCGTCCGATCTGCTGTTGACCAAGCTAGGTGTCGGGGCCTATTTCCTGGTCGCGTCGCTGGCATCGCTGGACTACCTGTTGCTGCGCCGACACACGGTCGACGCCCCGCTGCTGCGAGCCGTGGGCTGGGTCGCCACGCTCTGCGGGCTGACTTCGCTGTTCGCGCTGCTGTGGCCCGGAATGTCGCCAGGGCCGGTGATCGGGTCGGGCGGTTACTTGGGTGCGCTCGGAGCCGCGATGCTGCAAGCTCATTTCGCGCTCGCCGGTTCGGTGATCATCTGCCTGAGCTTGATGCTGGGCGGGCTGTTGTTGTCGACCGACTACGCGGTTGTGTCGGTGGCTCAATTGGTGTTCGGCATCGCGGCCGGAGCGGTAATGCGAGGTCGGTCGTCGCGCGTGGCGGCGGATGACGCTGCGGACTCGGCCAGTTCGCGAAAGAGCAAACGCAAGCCGCGCGAACTAACGTCCGATGAACTCTCGGCCCAGATGGCTCGTGAAGCCGCGGCGGAAGACGCCGCCGACGTTGCCGTTCGGATTCGCGGCAAGCAAGTCGCCGCGCCGCCAGCAGACGAAGAAGCCGAAGAGGAATGGGACGAAGCCGCCGAATACGCGTTAGACGAAGCCGAAGAGGACGAGGACGCGGAAGTGCCGGTCAGCTCGCTGGCTGCGAAGGCCGCCGAGGAGAAGAGCGCTTCCGATTCGGGCATCAGCAAGATTCGCGACGTGATCGTCAACGGTTTGAAGAAGACGGTCCGCGACGACGAACCGGAATCCAGCCCGCCGCCGCGCGTTCGCGATAAGAAGCGGGGCGAGAAGCCGACCGATTCGGCTCGCGAGGAAATGCTGGCTTCGCTGAACGAGCTGAACGAGTCCGAAGCGGCCTTGGACTACGAGCTGCCCAGCATCGAGCTGCTGACCGAGGGCGACGATGTTTGCTTCGAGGAGCAAACGATTGAAGTTCGGCGCAAGGCCAAGATTCTGGAAAAGACGTTCGCCGACTTTGGCTTCAAGGTGAAGGTCGTCGAAATCGAAACCGGACCGGTGATCGCTCAGTACGAAGTGGAATTGGAAGCCGGCCTGCGACTGAGCCGCATCACGGGCTTGGCCGACGACTTGGCGATCGCCTTGCGGGTGCCGAGCGTCCGCATCGTCGCGCCGATTCCGGGCAAGAACACCGTGGGCATCGAAGTGCCGAACGAGACGCGGCAGGTCGTGCGCTTGCGTGAGGTGTTGGAGGAGTCGTCGAAGCAGGTCAAGAATATGCGGATTCCGATCTTCCTGGGCAAGGATGTGTCGGGCAATCCGATGACGGTCGATCTGTCGACGCTGCCGCACTTGCTGATCGCCGGGCGGACTGGCACGGGTAAGAGCGTTTGCTTGAATGCCATTATCTCGTCGATCCTGATGACGCGTCGGCCGGAAGAAGTGCGGATGTTGATGATCGATCCGAAGATGGTCGAGCTATCGTGCTACGGGCGGCTGCCGCACTTGATGCATCCGGTGGTGACCGACATGCGTAAGGCCGAGGCGATTTTGGCTTGGGCCGTCGACAAGATGGAAGAACGCTATGCCTTGTTGGCACGAGCCGGCGTGCGGCACATCAGCAGCTACAACCAACTCGGCAAGGAAGAGTTGATGGAGCGACTGGAAGTGGAAAGTGACGAGGAAGCCGAGGCGATTCCCGATCACTTGCCATTCATTGTCATTGTGGCGGATGAGATGGCCGACTTGATGATGACCGCCGGTAAGGAAGTCGAGCAACATATTATTCGGCTGGCACAGAAGAGCCGGGCGGTTGGTATCCACCTCATACTTGCCACCCAAAAGCCGACCGTGGATGTTATCACTGGTTTGATTAAGTCGAACTTGCCCGCGCGGATTGCGTTCCAAGTGGCCAGCCGCACGGACAGCCGCGTGGTGTTGGACGAGATGGGGGCCGACAAGCTGTTGGGCAACGGCGATATGCTATTCCTCTGGCCCGGCACCAGCACGCTGCTTCGAGGCCAAGGCACTTATCTAAGTGACGATGAGATCAATTCGATCGTGGGTTCCGTCAGCCAACACGGCCAGAACTTCGTGAACGAATTGGTCAATATGAAGGTGGAAGACGCGAACGGCGAGAAGGCCGGGCCGGCGGATTTCAAGAAGCGTGATGAGTTATATGAGAGTGCGATTGACATTGTGGTCCGCGAGGGCCGAGGCAGTGTCTCGCTGCTACAACGTTCTTTGGGAATCGGCTATGGCCGAGCCGCGCGATTGATCGACTTCATGGCCGAAGATGGAATCGTCGGGCCCTATGCCGGATCGCAAGCTCGTGAGATTCTAATCAGCGTCGCCGATTGGGAGCGGATGCAAGGTATTGAACCCGAAGAGGAAGCCACAGCGGCCGAAAAGCCCCGACGCAACAAGATTCGCATGGAAGAAGACCGCCCCAGTTCCAGCGAGGATGAGGACGAATACGAAGACGTTGACGACGCCTATGACGAGTTCGAGTCCGATGAGGAGGACTTCGACGAAGAAGATTACTTCGACGAGCGTTATGAGGCAGAGAGCGCTTAGAGACATTGAAGCGGTCACGGCGCAAGCCGTCCGGTAAGAGCGTAACCGGAGGGCTCGCGCCCTGCCGCTTAAATGGGATGGCTCGCCTCTCAAAAAACACAAGCTTCGCGGACTCGAAAAATCCGCGAAGCCTATTGTGCTTTATACCGTCTTACATCGCCAATCGGCGAAGCCAATCCCGGTGTTAGACCTTGGGCTCCCAGCCCTGTTCGTACTCGCGTTGCCACAGCTTCATGGCTTCGGCATCATCCACAATGTGACCATTGGACTTGTCGCAATTCAACGTGCGGCCAACGCGGTGGGCGATGTTGCCCAAATGACACAGCAACGTGCTCTTGTGCCCTTCCGCGATCTCCGCGTTCAATGCCAGCGGCTTATCGTTGCGGATGGCGTCCAACAAATTCACGATGTGCTCGATGTCGCCCAAACTGGGGCTCTTGGTTTCGCTAACCAATTTATCGCGGCCATCATAGATGCGGTGAGTGCCGTTGGAGTCCAGTTCCAACGTTCCTTCGGTACCATAGAACACAATGAATTTGTCGCCGTGCCGATTGCAGCTCTTGCCTTCCCAAGTAATCTGCCCCACACCGTCGAACTCATAGTTCACCGTGTGCGTGTCCGGCGTCTCTTGATCGTCTTGGAAATGGTATCGACCGCCGGCCGAAGTGACTCGTGTGGGGAAATCGACTCCCAACCCCCAGCGGCACAGATCCAACGTATGGACGCCGTTGTTGCCCAATTCGCCGTTACCCCAATGCCAACGCCAGTGCCAGTTGTAGTGGACCAAGTTGTCGATATAGGGTCGACGCGGCGCCGGCCCTTGCCATAAGTCGTAGTTCAATTCCGAAGGCACATCGGCAGGCTTACCGACGCCGATCGAACCGCGGGCGTTGTCATACCAACTGCGGACCAAATACACCTTGCCGATCGCCCCTTCGCGAAGCTTCTGAATGGCCTCGTTCGTGCCGGGGCCGCTACGACGTTGCGAACCCATCTGCACGGCTCGTTTGTGTTTCCGAGCGGCTTCGACCATCAGCTCGCCTTCGCGCGGATTATGGCTGCACGGCTTTTCGACGTAGACATGTTTGCCGGCGGCACAGGCGAGAATCGTGGCCGGGGCGTGCCAGTGGTTCGGCGCCGCGCAAACCAGCGCGTCGACCGATTTGTCGTCCAGAATCCGACGAAAGTCGCTGACGACCTGCGGCGCCTTCGCGCCCAAACCTTCAATCAACTGACCGCCGCTGGCCGCGCGATTCTGATCCACGTCGCACACATACTTCACTTCGACGTTCGGTTGTTTGGCGAAGCTGGTCGCCAGACTGCGGCCGCGGCTCAGTCCCATCACGCCAATGACGACGCGACTGCTGGGCGAATCGGCGGCCCGCGAATACTGAGCGGCGGTCAACGCCGCGCCGGCCGCGACCGTGCTCCATGCGCTTTGTTCGATGAATCGGCGGCGATCGATAGGCTTCGACATCTCTGAGTCTCCTCGGCGGGTGAAAAGTGGCGGGGTTTTCAATGACGTGATTGTAGCAACTGGCCGCGCGAATTGCTGCTTTCTTGGCCGTCGTTTCAAGGAGCCCGCCGCCGGATCCTCGCGTGCTCTGGCGGTCAACATCCGACGTGGCGGCCGGACCCAATGGAAATGTTTGATGTAACAAACGTTCGGCTGCCGGCCCATTGCTCAAGTACACTCGAAAGTCGAATAACACGGAACCGAATCACGAGGAGAATTCGTCGCATGCTTTGTTGTCCATTTCGCGTTGCAGTTAAGCGGAAGCTGAATTGCGTTTTGCTGTTTCTGATCGCCCTGATGTTGTTCACGCGAGCCTCGGCGGTAGCGGCCGACGCGCCTAGCGCGATCCCTGTGAAGCTCGAACAGAATGGCCAGCAGTGGCGACTCACGCGCGGCGGGCAACCGTTTTCCATTCGCGGCGTGGGCGGCGACGGCTCGTTAGACCTGTTATCAAAGTCTGGCGGCAACTCGGTGCGCACGTGGGACGTGGATGACAAGACCGAGCGTCTGTTGGACGAAGCGCATCGGCTCGGAATCACGGTGACGCTGGGCATTTGGCTGGGGCACGAACGCCACGGATTCCGCTACACCAGCTTCGATGACGTGACGGCGCAAACGGAGAAAGTTCGCGCCGCGGTAGAACGCTTCAAGAACCATCCGGCCGTTTTGATGTGGGCCTTGGGCAATGAGATGGAAGGCTACGACGGCGGCGATAATCCCGCGATTTGGCAGCATGTCGAATCGCTGGCCGCGATAGTGAAACGGCTCGACCCGCAACATCCGGTGATGACGGTGGTGGCCGAGATCGGCGGTCGACGCGTACAGGCGATTCATCGATTCTGTCCCAGCATCGACATCGTCGGCATCAATTCGTATGCCGGCGCGGCTTCGCTGCCACGGCGTTATCGCGAGGCGGGCGGAACGAAGCCATACGTGGTCACGGAATACGGCGTGCCCGGTTTTTGGGAAGTGCCGAAGAACGATCTTGGCTCGGTCGACGAACCGACCAGCACGACAAAGGCGGAGAGCTACCGTCGCACGTATCAGGCACTCTCCGACGACCAAGCGTTGTGCCTCGGTTCGTTCGCGTTCATTTGGGGCCACAAACAAGAGGCGACGGCCACTTGGTTCGGCATGATGTTGCCCGATGGAAAGAAGCTGGCGGCCGTCGACGCGATGACCGAACTGTGGTCGGGAAGCCCGCCGACGAATCGTTGTCCCCGGATCGAACGGTTGGAGATTAAGGGATCGGCGCGGCTGAAGCCGGGCGCGACCTTCCAAGCGTCGTTGACCGCCAGTGATCCGGAGTCTGACTCGATCAAAGTCCGCTGGGTGTTGACCGAAGACTCGCAGCAATTCCCGACCGGCGGCGATTTTCAAGCGGCTCCGATTGGCTTTCCCGAAGCGATTGGAAACGCGGATGAACGTCAAGCGACGATTACCATGCCGCGTGGCGGCGGCCATTATCGTCTGTACGTTTTTGTGTCCGATTCGCAAGGCGGCGCGGCCACGGCGAACGTGCCGCTGTTCGTCGACGGACCGATCGTGCGGCGTCCGGGAACGAAGGCCAAACTGCCGTTGGTCGTCGTCGCGGACGAACTGGAAACGCCGCCCTTTGCGCCGTCAGGATGGATGGGCGAGCATACGGCGGTAAAGGTCGACGAGCGTTCGACCGACGCTCCGCACTCGGGCGACACTTGCCTGCAAGTCGACTACGCTCGCGGCGATGGTTGGGCCGGAGTGGCTTGGCAAAGTCCGCCTGACGATTGGGGCGATCGCCCCGGCGGCTTTGATCTGTCGGGCGCAAAGCGTTTGACGTTCTGGGCTCGCGGGGCAAAAGGCGGCGAGCGCGTTAAGTTCGGCGTGGGACTAATCGGCAACGACAAACCTTATTCGGATTCCACCAAGGTCGAGATCGAAGTGCCGTTGACCACGGACTGGCGTCAATACGAAATCGACCTGGCTGACCGAGATCTGACGCGCATCAAAACGGGCTTCGTGTGGGTTGTCGCCGGGCAACAGCAGCCGTTGCGTTTCTACCTGGACGACGTGCGTTACGAGTAGACGCGACGCGCCACGTCGCCGACCGTCGGCGAGTACCGCAGTGGCTGTCCGCGATTACCGGAGTGTCCGTCCGGTGGTTTGCATTCGCACGGCAAACAATCGACAATGACGGCCTTGCCAGTTCGACCATTTGCACAGGGAGCTTTCGCCATGGCGGCTAAATATCGAGTCGGAGTGATCGGTCACACGGGACGCGGCAATTATGGGCACGGGATCGACACCGTATGGCTTGAGTTGCCTCAGTGCGAGATCGTCGGCGTGGCCGATGCGGACGAAGCTGGCCGAGCGGCGGCGGCGAAACGGTTGAAGACCGATCGTGTGTACGCGGATTGGCGCAAGCTGCTGGACGAGGCCAAGCCCGATATCGTGGCGATCTGTCCCCGCTGGCTGGATCAGCATCGCGATATGGTGTTGGCGGCCGCCGAGCGTGGCATGCATATCTACATGGAAAAACCGATGTGTCGTACATTGGCCGAAGCCGATGAAATGGCGGCGGCTTGCGACAAACACGATGTGAAATTGGCGATCGCCCATCAGACGCGATACAGCCCCAAGCTGCCGGTAATTCGCAGCTTGATCGAAGACGGAGTGATCGGCGACGTGCTGGAGCTGCGTGGCCGCGGCAAGGAGGACCGTCGCGGCGGTGGCGAGGATCTGTGGGTGCTAGGCAGCCATGTGATGAACCTGATGCACTTTTTCGGCGGCGAGCCGCTGTGGTGCAGTGCGACGGTCGAGCAAAACGGCCGCTCCGTGACGAAGCAAGAAGTCGCCGAAGGCAACGAGGGCATCGGGCCACTGGCGGGCGACAACGTCTCGGCGATGTATGGCATGGACGATGGCGTGCGAGCGTACTTCGGTTCGCGACGCGACGCGGCCGGATCGCCCAGCCGCTTTGGCCTGCAGATCTACGGCTCGAAAGGCGCGATCGAGATTCTTACCGGCTACGTTCCGGCCGCCTACTTGTTGGTCGACGGGGGCTGGTCGCCAGGCCGGTCGGGCAAGAAGTGGGAGCCGATCAGTTCGGCTGGTGTCGGAGAGCCGGAGCCCTATGCGGACGGCGGACTTCACGCGGGCAACGTCGCGGCTTGTCGAGACCTGCTGGCGGCGATCGAAGAGGATCGACTGCCCGAGTGCAACGTGTACGAAGGACGCACGACGATCGAAATGATCGCCGCCGTCTTTGAATCACACCGTCAAGGCCGACCCGTGCGAATGCCGCTCGAGACGCGCGAGAATCCGCTGACGCTGCTGTAGTCAGGATCGAGTAGGCCGAGGACGCCCGCAACCCGCATATACCTCCGTCAAGAAACGAAAAAAGCTCGCGATCGAGAATCGCGAGCTTTCGTAAATGACAAGCGAGGCCGACGGGGCTCGAACCCGCAACCACCGGATCGACAGTCCGGTACTCTAACCAATTGAGCTACGGCCCCTTGCTTGTAACGAGTCGAATTATAGTCGCGCTCGGGTGCTTCGCAAGGCCCATGTGAAGGCTGGCGAAAGGCTTCCGCGAAACGAAAGAACTCGCGGCGCGAACATGTCGCTTGTACCGGTTTTTCGGCCGAAACGCGGACGTTTCTTGAGCCTATGGCGTCCATTCCCAATTCGCGTTTTTCGACTCCAGCGGCAAGGAGACAATGATCCGCGTGCCGTGCCCGGGTGTCGAGTCGATGCGGGCATGTCCGCCCAGTAATCGAGCTCGTTCCCGGATGCCTTCCAGCCCGAAGCGATCGGCGGGAACGTCGGCGACATGAAAACCGCTGCCACCATCTTCGATCGACAGAATCAACCGCTCGCCAGGAAGCTCCGTAAGCCCGACGTTGGCCGACTTGGCGCCGCTGTGACGCCGAATGTTGGTTAGCGACTCTTGAACGATGCGGAACAACGTGTTTTCCAACAGGGCGTCGAACCGATGGGACGAGACGTTATGTTCGAATTGAAATTCGCAACCGCTCTGCGATTCCTCTTCCTGAATCAGAAAGTCGATCGCGGAAACGATGTCCATCTCCTCGAGCGACATCGGCCGCAATTCGCCGATCAGGCGCCGGCCTTCGTTCATGCCTTTGCCGAGCGAAGTCATCGCCCGCCGCAACGCCTCGGCCGCGCGCGGCAAACCGGCGTGCTGCGTTACGTCCGCTTCGGCCGTTTGCACCGCCATCTGCGCGCCGGCCACGTATTGAATCAGCCCATCGTGCAACTCGTAGGCCAGCAGCTTCCGCTCACGATCTTGAACGTCAAGCAGCTTGCGCAACAGGTTCTCGTCACCCTCCAATTGATGCTGGGTCAGTTTCAGATTCGTAATGTCCTCGACCATGCTGATCAACAACGGCGAATCTTCATGCTCCTCTTGAATCAGGGATGCACTCCAGCGTCCCCAGAACATCGTGCCTTGGCAATTCACAAATCGCATTTCGCGTTGGGCCCGCTTCCGTTCGCCGGAGAGCAAGCGATTAACGCGTTCCGTCAAAAGCCCCGTGTCCTCGAAATGAACAAATTTGCTGAGCGAGTGTTGGCCTAATTCGGACTCCAAGCAAGGAAACATTCGTTGCATGGCGACGTTACAGTTGACGATCCGATAGCCCTCGTCCACCTCGCAAACCACAATTCCCAAAGCTGCGTTTTCGAAGATGCCACGGAAGTGAGCTTCCGCGCGGCGCAGCGCGCGTTCCGTTTGGACATAGGACGTGACGTCAGTGACATGAAATGTAACGCCGGCGACTCGTCCTCGTTCGCGATAGGCGGCCGCGCGCGTTTGATACCACATGGTCTCGCCGTTCGCGCCGCGAGCCTTGACGCGGAGCGATTGTTGCCCTTCTGTTTCGATCACTTCGCGAACCGCATCCCGCAGGCCACCCCGCTCCGTCGGCTCCAGCCAGTCAAAGATATAGGTGCCGACGACATCTTCCACGTTGAAACCGTCCGACGACCGGTTCAAATAGAGAATCTTGCCGTCACAATCGGCGATCACAAAGTGGTCGAATGCCTGGCTGGCCAACAGGCGCCACCGAGAATCAGCATCGGCACAAGCCGCCTCGGCCCTTTCTCGCCGGGCCGTTTCCATCGCCAACATCTGACGCAGCTTGGTCACTTCCGCCGTGGAGTCGAATGCGGAACTTGGCGTGGATTGAACTTCCGGCGCGGTATCCGACGTAGATTGGTACAACGAATTCGGACGAGAGGGTCGATCGTGCGGCGAGTGGTTCACTGCTAACGACTCCGCCGAAACATCGCCTCATACTGGAAACGGCACCGAACCCCGCGAGCTCGCGGAAGCAAGTGTTCCCGAGACTAACCGAACCAGCCTTTCTTGGCGTAAGCCTTGACGGCCTTTTCCTCGTTCGGATGAATGTCGAAGACTTTGTTCAACTTAGTGATCTTGAACACGTCCATCACATTCGACGAGATGTTGCACATCTTCAAGTCGACGCCGTCCGTCTTGCATTTCTTGTTCAGCAAGACCAGCTTGCCGATCATGGCGGACGACATGAAGCTGACGCCCGAAAAATTTAGCAACAGACGATCATCGGTGGCACGAGTCACCATCTCCAGTAACTCAGCGCCTACCTGCTGAATCTTGGTCTCTTCCAGCAGCTTCGCGTCCGTGAAAGAGACGACCAAGACTCCTTCCATTTCTTCTGATCGCAACGCAGCCATCCGACGCCTTTTCGCTTCTGAAAAAGTCAATGAAGAAGAGTTGAATCTTCCAGCCAAAAATCGCAAGCGGTCAGCCTACCAGCTTCCAAGTCCGCTTGCAACAAACCCTGCAACAAGAAACCGATTTTTTGGCTGCCGTTTGGCTTGGCACCAGCCCATTACCATCGCAAACCGAACTGATCGCCGCCGGTGCTGCGTTCCGTACCACCGCGAAGCGGACCGGTGTACTTCGGCGTGCGCGGCTCGACCGGAGCTTCCTCTTCCGCTTCGGATTCACCCGTTTCGGCGCTTTCCGAAGCCGGCTTTGCATGGAGCTCCTTGATTGATAGCCCGATTCGCTGAGCCTCGGAGTCGACCGAGAGAATCTTGACTTGGACCTCTTGCCCTTCCGACACCACGTTGGACACGTTCGCCACGCGTTGATGCGAAAGTTCCGAAATGTGGATCAAGCCTTCCACGCCCGGCGCCAACTTGACAAACGCACCGAACTTGGCGATCCGCGAGACATGTCCCGTCAACGTGCCACCGACGGGAAAACGCGCGGATGCATCGGTCCACGGATGATCCTGCAAGTCACGGTAGGCCAGTCCTATCTTTCCCGTTTCCGCGTCGATCCGTTCGACCCGAACGCGAATCTTGTCGCCTTCTTTCAGCACTTCGCTGGGATGCTTGATTCGATCCCAGCTCAATTGGCTGACGTGAATCAAGCCGTCGACGCCGCCTAGATCGACAAACACACCAAAGTCCCGGACGTTCCTCACAACGCCCTCGCGCGTCTGCCCCGGCTCCAACGACTCGAGCAACTGCTTGCGTTCGGCCTCGCGTTCGCGCTCCAGGTAGGCCCGGTGACTAAGCACCAGATTGCGGCGATTCGGATTGGCTTCGGTGACGATGCACAACAGCTTCTGGTCCACGTAGTCGGAAAAATCCTCGACTCGAAACCGAGCAACTTGGCTGGCGGGAATGAACGCTGGAATGTTGTTTACCTTGCATTCCAGTCCGCCGGTGTTCGAGCCGGAGACGCGCGCCTCGACCACGGAGCCCTCGACGATGTCCGACCAATCCGCCACATCCAGCGCGGCGCCCGGAATCGCGGCTTCGTACAATCCGTCTTCGGCATTGAACTGTTTCACCACGACTTCCAACGTCGCTCCAACCTCCGGCGGTTCGGCGAATAGCCGCATTGGGACAATCGCCTCGTTCGGGCCGCCCAACGACAGGAAGACGTTCTCGTCGTCCATCCGCAACACTCGACCGCGATGCCGACTTTCCGGCTCCAACGGTTCGGTGGGCAAGGACTCTTTGGCAATCAACTGCGCCATATCGGTGTCCGCGAAAGCCGCTTCCATTTCGAGCTCCAGCTCGGGCGGCAGCGGAGCCCGCTTCGATGGCGGTTCGATCCGTTGACCAGCACGAGGCAAGGAAGCCGTCGACGGGGTGACGGCTGCGGCCAAATCGGCCGACTCGTCCGCGTCGTCCGACTGAGTTGCTTGGGCCGGACCGGATTTCGCGGCCGGATGGCTGGGCGAAGCCGGACGCGACATCGGCTTGGCAGGCCGCTCGTTGGGCAACATCTGCGGCCGCTTACGGCCAATCTGTATCTTGTTCGGACGGCCTGCGGCGGGCTGCGAGTTACGCGCCGGGGCCTCGGACTCTGCCGGTTCGCTTCCGCTGTTTTCCTGGGATGCCACCGAGGTTGGAGTCCCGCTCTCAGCCTCACTCGCGTCATTGGCGGGCGATTCGCCGGCCACAATTTGAGCCGCATCGTCGGGAGCTGCGCTATCGCGAGCAGGATTGTTTTCCGGCGCGCCGCCGCTAGGCTCCACGTTCGAGGCCGTAGTTTGATCGACGTCGTCAATAGGTTCGGTTGAGTGGCTGGACATCACGAAAATTTGCAGGGAACGGGAAGCGAAAAAGGCGTTTCGATAACAGTCGAATTAGTCTAGCAACGGCCCTAGGCGGCGGATAGTGTCAACGCGTTTCGTCCGAGGCCGACCACAGACAATATACGACGTGCATAAAAAAACGGTCGCCAGGACGTTCAGCCGGCATGGCGTGCCTAGTCCCTGCAACCGTTGATTGCGAAGTCCAGCTTCCTCGGCGGTGTGGATTCGCCGAGGCCGGATGACTGAGAATCTTTGCTCGAGTTCTATTCGGCTGGCGTCACGAACTGCACCTTGACCGCGCCGCCCGTTACAGCATTGTCGCCGACCGGTTCGATCGACTGGAGGCGTGGAGCCGGGACGCGGACGAACTGAGCAACCGAAACAGGGGCCGGCGACACACGGGCCGGCATCTTTGCTCGCGCGTCGCGATCCGGCGTCGTCACGGGAGGCAGCGGAGCGTCGTCGCCAAACGGCGAGGCGGTTGGCGGGACGGCGGGCGTGGGAATCGGCGCGGGCATAGGAATCGGCGCTGGTCGCTCCAAAGCGTCTTCGACCGCTTCTTCCAGCAGCTCTTCGCCAATCGTCTCATACACGCGGTCGAACACCTCGTTGGCATACGGATGACGCGGATTGCCGCCATAGGTCATCACGAACTGCTGATGAGTCGCGATGCGATGATAGTTGTACGGGCGGAAGTAATAATTGCCGTGGTCGGCTGGGAAATAGGCGTAATGCGGCGGCATATTGCAGGTGTTGAAGCAGCCGCCTTCGCAACTGCCGTCGATACAACCGCCGAATCCGAACAGCCCGCCGCAGTGTCCGCAGTGCCTACCAAAACGGCAACCTTGACAGCCGGGAACCGAACACGCGCCGCAGGCACCTTGGCACGACTGGCAGCCGCCGCAAGCCGCGCCGCACTTGCCCGTGCATCCGGGGCTCGCGCAATCGCAATCCGAGCAGTTGGCTTGATACTTGGCCTGTAAAACCGGGGGCAGTGGTTCGGCCGCCGTGCCGCTCGTGGCGAACGCGGCCAACGCGACAGCAGCAACTAACAACGAACGCATGACGGGTCTCCTTGATGGTCAGCGACGCGTGGCGATTTGCGAGGCCGGCGGTCGCTAGCGACGGGTTGGGTTGCGGGATGCCATGCCGAGCGCCAGAAAGCGGGTCGCGGCGGCGATGGGAAAACTGGCAATCGACTTTGCCGGCGCGGACCGACAAAGTGTAGCGGTATGTTTCGTATCGACTTTACAGTTCATCCGATTTGAATGATCCCCGAGAATTTCCCGTACAACCCCTGCAATCAAACTTCTGATTTGCACCGGTTCTGGTAAACTTTGCCGATTGGCTGAACCCTTACGTGCCCTTTTCCGCTCGCCATTCCTTGCAATCCAATCTCGGAGCAACCTATGCCGCAACCCACTACGATTCGTTGGAGTTCACGGGCCGTTTGGCTGGCGGTGCTGGCCCTAACGCTTGGTCCGGTCACTTGGTCGGCGGCGGACGAAGAATCCGCGCTGACGCACGCGCGATCCCTGTCGCTGGCTTTCCGCAAAGCGGCCGAAGAGGTGACGCCGGCCGTGGTGACAATCATGGCCAAATCGAAGGCCCCAACGATCAACGATCCCGAGCGGTTGCGTGAATTGATGCGCGATCCCCGGCTCCGCGAACTGTTTCCCGACGGCCGCTTTCCGTTCGGCGTGGAAGAGGGCGAAGAAGGCCCCGAGTTTTCCGTACCCGAGCAACTGACGACGCAAATCGGTTCGGGCGTGGTGATCGACAAGAACGGTTTGGTGCTGACGAACAGTCACGTTGTGGCCAACGCCGACCAAGTGATCGTGCGGCTGCAAGATGGCCGCGAAGTGCCAGCGTCGGGAGTTCGCACGGATCCGCTCAGCGACGTCGCCACGCTGACGATTCCCACCGAAGCCGTGATGGCGACCGCTCGGCTCGGCGAGGCCGGCAAACTGTCGATTGGCGATTGGGTGATCGCCATTGGCAGCCCGTTCGAGCTGGAGGCAACTGTCAGCGCGGGAATCATCAGCGGCAAGGGACGCGGCATCGACAAGATTAAACGAGGTCGGCTGATACAGACGGACGCGGCGATCAATCCGGGCAACTCAGGCGGGCCGCTCGTCGATCTGGAAGGCCAAGTGATCGGGATCAATACGGCGATCGCTTCCAGCAACGGCGGCTACCAAGGCATCGGCTTCGCGATTCCGATCGAACGAGCCAGTTGGATCGCCCGCGAGTTGGCCGAACACGGCAAGGTGCGGCGAGCTTTCTTGGGCATTCAGATTGATGAGTTGTCGCCCGAGATCGCCCGCAAACTGGGATTGTCACCGCGTTCCGGCGTGGTCGTGGTTGACGCGATCTCAGGTGGGCCGGCCGCCGAAGCCGGTTTGCAACGAAATGACGTGATTGTCGAATTTGCCGGCGAACGTGTGCGTGTCGCTAGGGATTTGCAGGATATCGTCGAGCAAAAGCCGATCGATTCGTCGCAAGCCGTAAAGTATGTTCGTGACGGGGAGACCCGGACGCTGCAAGTGACGCTGCGCGGGCTCGACAACTGATTTCCACACTTTTCTTGACGCCGCATCCGGTCGGCCGAACAATGTACCGGCCGGTCGGAAACGGACGAGCTAGAATTCGCCAGGCTTACAACGTCAGAAACGAGAGTCCGCCTCTGACTCTCTCATTCGACTCGTTAGAACGCAATGCCTATGGAATCCGCCATGCAAATGGCCGTCGGAACGGCGCAAACCAACGTGGATCATCGTCCACTGTTCTGGGCGCTGCTGGCCGCACTCGAGCAACGGAATTTACATACGCAGGTCTTCTACTCTCGCTCGCATTTCGTGTGTTCGAATGGCGCGATTGTGGTGACCGGCCAAGATTATCGGCACCTCGACAGTTGGCTGATGTCGCGCGAGCTCTGCCGCCAGCTATTCGCTTTCGGCAGCCGAGCGTGTGATGCGGCGATCGTGGAAGGCCAATTCGCTCCGCCGCCGAACGGACCCTACGTGGACGAAAGCCTCGAGGCCAACTGCGGCGGCGATCTCGGTCAATTGTGTGAATGGCTGGAGTTGCCCAAGCTGGCGATCGTCGATGTAACGCGTTTGCACTCGTGTTGCTTGCCGCCTATTCCCTCGGATGCCGCGGCCGTGTTGCTCGATAACGTGGCCGACGAGGACGAAGCTCGGCGACAGACCGCCACGATTCAAGCGCTCACGGGCAAACCGGTGTTGGGCTGGCTCCCCCAGCTTTCCGTCGCGCGAGACGCCGTCGCGAAATTAAATGTGGGACAACGGCCCGATGCCGAATTGTGTCGCTATTTGGGCGAGCAACTGGCATCGCGATGGAAACCTTGCGATCTGCGACGCATCACGCTGCAACCCCGCCGAGCTGTTGAAGCGACGCCGATGGCCGCCAATCGACAACGTCCGCTGTGCGTGGCCGTGGCGTTCGACGACGCGTTTCAATGCTATTTCCAAGACAGCTTCGACATGCTCGAAGCGATGGGAGCGACGCTCCGCGATTTTTCGCCGCTGCGGGGCGATGTGCTGCCTTGCGAAGCCGACATTGTCTATTTCGGTTGCGGCCCAGTCGCCCGTCACGCCTACCGCTTGGCTCGCAATTGTTGCATGCGCGAGGCGATTCGCCGCTATGTCCAACAGGGCGGCCGCATTTATGCGGAATGTGGTGGGCTGGCCTATCTCGGCAAACAATTACAGCTTCCCAGCGGCGGACACTATCCGATGGCCGGAATTCTGCCGATCTCGGTCAAGCTGGCGGAAACGTGGCGCGATTTCGAGCCCACGGAAATGACGCTGCGCGAGACCTGTTGGATCGGACGCCGCGGACAAAAGCTGCGGGGATATCTCAACCCGAATTGGCAAGTCACACCGTTAGGACCGGTGCGACGCCTGGCAAGCTTGCCGAACTCCGCACACCCGCTGGTCGGCTATCAAAATGTGATCGGCAGCCAAGTCCATATCAACTTTGCCGCCCACGCCGATCTCTTACGGCGATTCTTCTTGCCACCACGCAACGAACTATTGGTGGATTCGCTGCCTTGGAGTTAATCGCTTCGATCTGGCTCACGGCATATCCGCCTCCACGATTAGTTCCCCATTCATCACCATCCAGTGCCCTGGGAATGTACACAGGTACGGATAAACGCCCGGCTCCTTCGGCGCGCGGAAGTAAATCGTAAATTCGCTGCCGGGCGGAACAATATCCGTGTGAAACAGCACCTCATCGCTGTGTGGAATGTAGTGTCGCGCGAACGCTTCGGGATCCGCGACGAGCTGGTTCGATGCCTCTCCGACCGAGCGTAGCGAACCCGGTTTGACCAACACCCAATTGTGGGGAACCACGTCCGGATTGGCTAAGGTGAACTGTAGCGCCTCGCCAGCTTTGACACGTAATGTACGCGTGGCAAAAGTCAGGTTCTTACCCGTTTCCAAACGCAACGGCCGAGCATCCGGCACGCGACGTTGCCACGGATTGGGAACGCGCTTCGTCGCCAAGGCCAAATCACTAAGAATCGGATGAGGCAGAATTGTCTTTGGCTCATGGACATAGCCTGGGAATTCGGCTAACGGCTCGTCCAGCCGATGCACGGTCACGAACATATCAACACCGCTCGCGGAACCGTTATTTTCGCCCGAAGATGATTCGGCGACGCTCGCCACGTTCAAACGCAAGTGCAATTGGTTGACGGGTTGTAGGTCGGGAATCTCGAGAAACAGAGTCTGCTGGTCATTTAACACATGCGCCGACCCAATTGCCAACACATCGTGGCCCCGCAACCCAGGATGACGCGTGGCATACTCCGGCGAACCATACGCGCCGCTGTATTGATAGTTCCAACACTGAGCGAAGTGATTCGAGGCCGTTTCGGCCGTCTCACGTTTCAAAGGCTCGCTGAACCGGACAGCCACGCCGTTTTGATGAACGTGAAATCCAATAGGAAGCTGAACAGAGTCGCCCGTATATCGAACACGCTGGAAACAACCTTGTTCAGTGGTATACGTTCCCCATCCACTCATTCCCGACACATAAAGCTGTCCGTCGCGGGGATTGAAACGCCCGCGGTGAACGCCCGATTTAAATTCGCCGGGCAATGGCACGATGGCGCCTTGCGACTGGCCATCGACCAAATCTCGCAACAACAAGTAGTGAGCGCCTGCCCCGAATGAAAGATGAATCATTTGACCATGCAATGGCCCCCAACGCTCACTCGACACATAAACTTGTCCCCGCTGGAATTGTCCAAACCTCGCGGTAAATAGGCCAGCGGCAACGTCGGCGCCTGACTGTCACGCGGCCCTCGATATCCATAATGTGGAATCACACCATCAGCCCCGCGGCCAGAGGCACTTCGCAGATCATCGACGACGGCGTCCAATCGCCCTCCGAACAAGGCGTCGTGAGCCAGCCGGCCGGATGCAGACCAACGCCATCCGGATTACGAAACCCTGTGGCGATCACATCGGCCGCTCGCCATCCGCACTGATCCTCAGTAACCCCTGGTTTCCTGACGCGGTGTAAAAATTGCCCTGCTGATCCTGTTGCAACCCACAAATGAAGTCGTGGCCCGCCGCGGAAGTTACAAAAGCGTTGCTAAAGCATTCATAGAAGTCGGCTTCCCCGTCGCCGTTACGATCATGCAAGCGAACCAATTGGTCGCGACACTGCACAAAAATTCCTCGTTCGGTCACCAACAGACCCAAGGCGTGATGCAAGCCCGACGCAAATCGACGCCACGTTGCTTTCCTCGGTCGATCCGGTCTACCATCAGCCACGAATCCACTGACGTGCCATACATCGCCTTGCATCGTACATACCAATGCCGAGCCGTCCGGCAAAAAATCGTGGCCGCCGCAAAACAACGGTGCGTTCCACGGGTTGTCCACGGGAAGTTCGACGGTGTCAATCGCATACGGATGCCCCTCCCCGTAGACAATCTTCGTATCGAGTGATTGTGGCCACTGCGAGGGACCGCCCTGTACAACCTCACGTAGCGGATGCGTCTCAACCGGGGCAACCTCGCGGACGAATTCTCCGTTCTCGACCCACGGAGCATCCAGATACTCAACATCCCCAATACGGTATGCAAACACCACACGATTGCCGTGCCGGTAAAATCCAAGGTACTTATGGGGCTGGCTAGGCTTTTTCGCCTCCGGTTTCGCGCGCAGTTGCCCTTCCATGATGAGTCCATGTAGGAAGCCATGTCGGAACGACGAGAACTTCACAAATCCCCCGGACCACACGGCGTCGTAGCTGAGCGTGTCTGGGTTGAAACAAGCCGATAGTTCACTCGTCTCACCCAAGCGAACACAAACGCCGCGGGCAACCGTGACGCCGCCTCCATGAAAGATGCCCGATTGCACGGAACCCAACCGCATTTGATTCCATTCATCCCCAGCCCATGTCGTGTCGTTCTGGTTTCCCCAGTGACCGAACTGTCCCCCGTCGAGCCCCGGAAACTCGGAAAGTAGCGACGGGCGAGGGAGCTGTCGTCGAAAGTATTCCGCCTGCTTTCCGTAGAAGTCATAGACCCGGTCGCGATTGACTGGGTGTTCCCAACTTGGCCAAGAGCGCGGGTCGAGCGGCGCGCGGTCGAACTCAAACGCCGCCGGCACATGAGCATGCGCGTGGGCCACAACTGCATCGATCAACGGCTCGGCGAGTCCCTCGGGACGCCCCAACGTTGTGAGGAAACGTATCAAGTCGACTTGCTGCTCGCGCGACATGGCCGCCGTCAGTCCGTCCGGCATTAAAGTACCTTGGTCAAACTCCTCCTCAATCTGTTGCCTGTCTAACACCATGAGTTCGCCAGTCGCGGGCTCTTTCAGTGTTAGGGAACTCTCGTTCGAAGCAATCTTGTATCCACGGTGAACACGGCCGTCCTCCGTAACCGCGGCGGTCACACGGAACTCCGGTTTGACATCGCGTTTCGGCCAGAAGACCGCCTCCACAATTTGTTGGGGCGTTCGATCATGCCCGATCTTCGTCAACTCCGGCCCCACGGTACCGCCATGCAGGCCAATCTTGTGACACGAAAGGCACGCGGATTTATGTGCGGCGAACACCGCCAGCCCTCTCTCGGCGGAACCATGTTCCGTAGCCGCACCGGCCCTCATGTTGGCGAATTCGGGATCGAAAGGTGGCGCAGCGGCTGGCGGGGCGGCTGGCGGGGCGTTTGCCGAATTGTGATGCTCATGAGCCGCGTGCGAGCTGTGTTCGCCAGGCGCAAACGTCCACAATGCGAGCGTGTGCTGATCGCGATCGACTTTGCTCGGCAGGTCCTTGGGTATCTCTCTCACACCCCGAGATACACGTACCCACTCGATCGACCCATGGCAACCGATCCCGCCCTCCACCAATCGTCCAACCGCCAACCCTCCTGGAACTGGCGACGAACCGCCGGATCGAATCGCCTGATTGGCCACCTCACGGCCGTCGACATACAATCGAACGCGATCCGATTGAATCGACATCGCTAAGTGGTGCGGGTGACCATCACAGATATCCACGGACGAACGCACGTGATCGGGAGTACGGCCCGGCAGATAGGCCGTAAAGTAACCGTTGCCGGTCATGGAAAAGATTTCCCAATGATCCGTGGAACGCTTGGTGTCATTGGCGACCAGAATGTTATACGTCCGCTTTTGCGTTAGCGTTGCTACACACTCGACCGTTACCGGTGGCTGCCGATATTCTGGACGTCCTTCAAACACCTTCCCCGCGAACATGCCAGCCAAGGGTTGAGTCCGCGACTGCGTTGCGGCGGAGAACGTTCAGAATTGGGGCCGCGGCGCCGCCGGTGTGCCGTCCAATTGCTTGGTCAGCCATTGAAGGCCGTCCAGATTGTCTCGCAGCCGAGCCTCGGCGTCCAAGTCGGTATGGTTCAGAATCCCGATCGGTCCCGTATAGCCCGAATCGACCAACGTCTTCAACATGGACAGATCATGCTGGCCCGCCCCCAAGGGTAAAATCTTTGGGTTCGCATTCGCGTTCATACCGTTTAAATTCAGGCACAGCAAATACGGGCGGAGAATCCTTAACGACTCGGCCCAGTCATCAATATGCTCATGACCATGGTGCCAGTTGTAAACGATGCCCACATGGTCGTAGCCCAGGTCGCGCAGCCCCTGGCAAACGGCAACTAAGTTTCGCGGCTCGCCGCCCCAACCACCATGATTGTAAAGCCCCAGCGAACACCCAAGCTGCTTGGTTCGCCGGGCGAGTGGCTCCATCGTGCGGACCGCGGCTGACACCTTATCTGCCTGTGTGGCCGCATCGGGGCTTGGCGCGGTCTTCCAAATCTGCGGATGTAGATCATATTTCTCGAACAGCCGCAGCGCGTCGTCGTGGACATCCCAAAAGGCAAAGAATTCGATTCCATGCTTCCGGTACTGTTGAATCTCGTCCTCGAACTGAGGCACATGCTCGGCTCGCCAATCATAGGCACAGCGTTGCAAACCGATTCGCTTGAGCATCTCCGCGCGCTCGGCTGGACTTCGCTTCTTCGCATCGAAGGGCACAATGCACCACGCCACTAAGTTTCTCGCTTGGAGATTGGCTGGAATCTCAGCAGCCCCCAGAGTCGCTCGACCACCATTTGCGAAGAGCAAGAATACCAACGGACAAAGAGCCGCCCAGGCAAACAATCGAGTCATAGTATTCACGAATCAGAAGGAGAGAGTCTAAAGCAGAATTTCGTTGACCACGCGCGACGGTTCGACTCCCGTTAGCCGAAAGTCCAACCCTTGAAACCGAAAGCTAAAACGCTCGTGGTCGATTCCTAATAGATGTAACAACGTCGCGTGCAGGTCGCGAACGTGAACGGGGTTTTCCGCCACGTTGTAGCTGAACTCGTCGGTGGCGCCATAAGTCAGCCCCGGCCGCACGCCACCGCCAGACAGCCATACGGTAAAGCAACGGGGATGATGGTCGCGCCCGCCGTCGGGGCTGTCCCACGCTCCTTGTCCCGCGACGCCGCGGCCAAACTCGCCACCCCACACCACGAGCGTCTCGCCAAGCAAACCGCGTTGCTTCAGGTCGGTTACCAATGCGGCGCTTGCTTGGTCCGTGTCGCGGCATCGCGCCACACACCAAGAACTGAGTCGGCTGTGATGGTCCCAATCGGGGTGAAACAGTTGAACGAAGCGCACGCCGCGCTCAACAAGTCGCCGCGCCAGAATGCAATTGGCGGCATAGCTGCCGGGGCGCCGCGAGTCCGGGCCATACAACTCGAACGTCGATTCCGGTTCGTCGCTCAAGTCAGTCAACTCGGGAATACTCGTCTGCATCCGCCAAGCCATTTCATACTGCCGAATTCGGGTCTCGATCTCTGGATCGCCGGTCGTCGCAAGACGCATCTCATTTAGCTCGGCGAGTCCATCTAACATGCCCCGCCGCAGTTCGCGCGGCAATCCATCCGGATCACGCAGATACAGCACCGGTTCCTTGGCGTTGCGCAGTTTCACGCCTTGGTAACGAGACGGTAGAAATCCACTCCCCCAATAATGGTCATACAGCGGTTGATCGCTGGGACGTTTCATCTTGGAAATTAGCACCAAGTATTCCGGCAGGTTGCGGTTTTCGCTGCCCAAGCCGTAGCTGGTCCAAGCGCCCAGACTGGGCCGCCCTGGCAATTGATGTCCCGTGAGGAACTTGGTCATCGCCGGAGCGTGATTGATCTGGTCGGTGACCATCGACTTGACGAAACACAAATCGTCGACCACCTGAGTGTGATGCGGCAACCATTCACCAACCGTAGCACCCGAGTCGCCATACCGGCCAAAGGTGGCGCGGGAGGGCATGACCAATTGCTTTTGATTAGCGGTCATCGTCGTCAAACGTTGGCCCTGGCGAACACTCTCGGGCAACTCCTTGCCCGCCCATTTGGACAGGCCCGGTTTGTCGTCGAATAATTCAATCTGCGACGGACCACCGGACTGTGTGAGAAATATGACATTCTTGGCTCGCGGTGTGTGATGGGGAATTCCCGACAAACCGTGAACCGTGGGGGCGGCCTCTTCCGCCGTTGCTCGGCCCGATTCGAGCGACGCAAGTGCCAGAGCGCCCAGGCCCATACCACTAAGCTGACCCAGAAAACATCTGCGGGCCAGATCGACCGGTGTTACGGGAACAGGATTGTAAGTGAGTGGATTCATTGCTTGTCCAAGTCTTGTCGTTCATGCCGTGTCGAAACGGGCGTCGCCGGGGGCAACCATTCGTCATTCGTGTGTCATTGCTTCATCCATGTTGAACAGCATGTTGCCAAGCAACGTGTAGGCGGACAACTCAGCCGGTTGCTTGGAATCGCGGAGTTCCGGCTGACCGAAATCAAGTAGGCGTCCGGCGTCGGCGGCCGTTCGCTCGTAATGGTCACGAGCTTTCCGCAACTCGCGGGATAGGACCGCAAGTTCATCGGGTTGGGGATCGCGAGACAGTACACGACGAAACATGAAGGTAATTCGCGATTCGGATGCGTCGGAATCGGTGATAGCATCTCGGGCTAACTGCCGTGACGCCTCCCAGAGGCTGCGATCGTTCAATAGCGTGAGAGCTTGCAGCGGCGTGTTCGTGAGCCGCGGTCGAACTTCGCAAACTCGACGCTGCGCGCTGTCGAATAGGAAAGTCGGCGCCGATGCGCGACGCCAAAAGGCATACACGGTTCGGCGAAACTGGGCGGGGCCTTGGCTGGGCTCATAACGAAATCGCCCCATAAACATTTCGGCCCACACACCATCGGGTTGGTAGGGCATCGTGGGCGGTCCACCTAACGCCGGATTTAGCAGCCCGCAGTCTCGCAAGGCCGCGTCACGGATCATCCAACTTGGCAACCGATAACGGCTACCCCGAGCCAGCAAACGATTCTCGGGATCGCGTTCCAACATGTCGGGGGTCACAGCGCTGCTTTGACGATAAGCGTCGCTGGTGACGATGATCCGAAGAACATGCTTAAGATCCCAACCGCAGTCGATCAGTTCAACGGCTAGCCAATCCAGCAATTCGGGATGTGTGGGGAGTTCGCCTTGCAGACCGAAATCTTCTGGCGTCCGCACCAACCCCGCGCCAAAACAGATTTGCCAAAGATGATTCGCCACGACGCGGGCCGTGAGTGGATTGTCTTGGGCGACAAGCCAACGGGCTAGATCAAGTCGTGTGAGTGAGTCCGCGGTTTCGGCAGCCGTGGAATCATTCGCACTTGTGGGATCACTCTTTTCTAATGCGACAGGGAATCGCCGCTGTACCACGTCGCCTTTCTTGTCCCAGACTCCCCGTTCCAAGATATGTGTGGGGCGGGGCTCCTTACGTTCGGCCAACACCATCACATTTAATTCGCCTGCGGCTCGTTTGACTTCGGCCAACTGTCGATTGGCTTGGTCAAGTTCTGATTTAACTTGCTGATAGCGCCCATGATCCGAGAGGAACTGAGCCAACAATCGATCGCGCAGCTTTGCTGGCAACGGTTGGTCGACGCGTAAATCCGTGGCGGCAAGTTCTTCCAGCGGCATCGGGTCGAGCGATCGCACGGCCGGTCCCGGTTGATCCGTGACCGCCAAGCGGAAACGCCCGATATTCGCGTCGCCACGGGTCGAACGATGCAGCATGACGAACAACAGTTCCTCATCATCGGCCAAATATAATGGTTCCGCCAAGGCGAATACGGCGACATGCGGTTGGGTGGCATCATGGGTTTCCGTGGTCCAACCGTTGCGAGGATCGTCGTCCAGCGTATCTTTGACGAGGCCATACTCGCGACCTTTCGCGCCTTTTTCCGCGTCGGCGATGGCGGAAGCAATGTCGATATCACGGACTTGGGATTGGCCGCGGCGTTTCACCTGCAACTTGACATCGGTGAGGATGAACTCTCCACTGGCTCCGCGCGAAAGTTTGCCGTCGGTGTGAGATGCATGGGGGAAAATCTCCAAACGAAGCCCGGTTACGCGGACGCCTGTAGGAGGCTTTTCGTTCAGTTGAACTGGCTTAGTACCCGTGGCTTCGGCATTTGCCGTGACCGACGCCGTGATGCGATAGTCGTCCTGCCGTGGATTGGGGCCGCTCGCTTGAATCGTTCCGTCGTCCTCTCGTGTGAGAAGGGTGCCTTCGACCGTTTCTAATAAGTTGACTCGCAAAATCCGCCACGGCTCGAATCCGTCCACCACTTGTTTTCGCTGTTCCGCAAGCCACGGCTCGAACTCTTCGACGGCTTGCTTCTTGGCGGCGGTTTCCACTTGCTTGCGAGCTTCCACCACGCGTTGGGCTTCGTCAATGGCCCGCTGGACATGGGGCGACTTGTACTTGAGATATGGCTTCGCTCCGCCGCCGGCGCGGCCATCTTCATCAATACTGTTAAAGAATGCCGTGAGGCTGTAATAATCGTGTTGTGAGATCGGATCGAACTTGTGAGAGTGGCATTGGCAACAACCCAAAGTAAGTCCGAGCCAAACCGTCCCCATCGTGTTGACGCGATCGATCACATAATCGACTCGCGACTCTTCGGGATCGCGTCCGCCTTCTCCATTGGTCATGTGATTGCGGTGGAAACATGTGGCCAGATGTTGATCGAGCGTCGCGTCGGGCAGCAAGTCGCCCGCGAACTGTTCCACGGTGAATTGATCGAACGGCATGTTTTGATTGAACGATTGGATCACCCAATCACGCCAGGGCCAGTTGGTGCGAGTGGCGTCTTGTTGGAATCCGTCGGTGTCCGAGTAACGGGCCGCATCCAGCCACCACATGGCCATCCGTTCGCCATAGTGAGGCGAATCCAGCAGACGATCGACCACACGTTCGTAGGCGTCGTCCGACTCATCGTCCAGGAAGCCGCGAACCTCGTCCCACGTTGGCGGCAAGCCGGTTAAATCGAACGAGACCCGTCGTATCAGCGTATGCCGGTCCGCCGGCGGCGCGGGGTGAAGTCCATCTTTGGCAAGTCGTCGACGCACGAAGAAATCGATCGGATGCGTGGCGGACGCGTCGATCTCCGGACGCACGGGCGGTTCAAACGACCAATGCTTTCCCCACTCGGCGCCGTCCGCGATCCATTGGCGTAGCGTGGCAACTTCGGAATCGGCGAGCGGCTTGCGGTGCGAATCGGGCGGCGGCATCACCAAATCGGCGTCGTCGGTGGTGATGCGTCGCATCAGCTCGCTGGCGTCAGGATCCGCCGGGACGATGGCTGCGTAACCACCTCGGTCGGCGACGGCCGATTCGCGCACGTCCAAACGGAGTTCGGCTTCGCGGTGCGCGGCATCCGGTCCGTGGCAATGAAAGCAGCGGTCGGCCAGGATCGGCAACACATCGCGGCTGAAGCGAACTTCGTCGGCGATGCTTTGATTCAACGATAGAAGCGTGACTGCCAACAGTGCCGCCGGAATCATCAGACGACGGCTCGATCGGTTTCGTTGGCGACGCGCATTCAACGCGAGACGAATTCGTCCAGGCATGGCAATCGGGGTGCTTGTGCTAAGGCGGGACGGAGAGCGGGAAAGACGGCACGGCGGCCTAATAAGCAGGGTACTCCAACAGCACGCCGATGTCTCGGACCGATCGTGATTAGCCGCCGTTCGACGCCCGCACCCGCATGCCGGCTCGCAGCTCGCTTTCCGGCGCCACGATCACCGACTGGCCTTCCGTCAATCCGGCGGTGATCTCCGCCGCTTGGTCGTTCAAGATTCCGACCTCGACGCCTTGTACCGTCGCCCGGCCGTCTTCGATCACGAACACTTGCCAATCGCCATCCGGCGACTGAAACAGCGACGACCGAGGCACGACCAGTGCGCCGCTCTTTTCGTCCGTGAAGATGCGCACGCGAACACGATAATCGACACCCAAATGCAACTCGACCGCGCGCGCTTGTGCCGCGGGCTTAAACCGCACGATCGTCTTCACGCGTTGCTGTTCGACGCCCAACGAACTCACCTTCGTGAAAGCCTGCGGATAAATTCGCTGAACGAAGCCCTCCAGCCCGTGGCCCAATTCGCCGCCCACGGTCGAACCGTAAATCTCGACCGGATCATCCGAGTGCACGGCGACGACCTCCTGGCTGAGCAAATCGGCTTCGACTTCCACGTCGGACAAGTCGCCGATTTCCATCAACAGCGTGCCGGCGTCCAAGAACTGTTCGCTGTAAACGGGCCGTTCCAGAATCACGCCATCGATCGGACTGGTCATCACGCCACGCTCGACTCGCAGTTCCACTTGCCGCAGCCGTGCCCGAGCTTCCGCCAACTGTTCGTTCACCGAGCGAGCTTCGAGCGACTTGCGATCGATGTAATCCTGAATCAATTGCGGCAGCAGCGTCATGCCGGCCAACATCGCTTCCGAGCCTTCCAAGTTCTGCGTCGTTTGCGCGACATCCGATCGGCTACGCACATACTCGACCTCGGCCCGCTCGAGCGCGTCTTCCGTCTCAGCGCCGGTGGCGGCCAAACGGCGCATGTCGGAGAGAAAGCTCTCGGCGTATTCCAGTTGACGTCGAGCCGATTCGAGCTGCGCCTTCAGCGACTCGACCGTGTGCGCCGTCGCTTCGACGAAGTTCGCCGCTTGCCGCTTGGCCGTCGTTTCGACCGTCACACTTTGCTTCTCGGCCAACGTCGCTTGCAACCGATCCACAACTGCCTGGGCTTCGGCCAGATCGTTTTGCAAATCCTCGGAAACGATGCGAGCCAGCACATCGCCCTGTTGAACCGTTTCGCCGACCTGCCGCTCGACCCGCTCGACTCGGCCCGCGTATGGCATGCGCACGTCGAACGTCTCGGGCAATCGCGTCATCGCCTGTTCGTCGACGTATTGTCGAATCGATTCGCGCCGCACGACGGCCGCCTCCACCGGATGCGACTGGCTCATGACCGACCACGCGCCGTAAACGGCGCCCGCCGCGACGACGAAGCCCAGCAATGCAAAAATAGCGCGGGTCATGTTTGAGAGTGCGAATCGGTAGCGGCGGAGTTCGATCGACTAGCAGCCAAAGATCAAGCCTGGATCGACCGGGACATGAGGATCGGCCGGGGCATTGTGTTTCAAGCGACGGCCGACCGACTTGTTCGGAGCGATCCCACAGGCGATGGCGATGCCGAGTGCAATTAGACTCAGCCCCAACGCGGCATAGAAAGCGCGAGCGCCGCGCCGGCCCGCCCAAGCTTCGATTCGCTGGGCTTTCTTCAGCCGAAAATACCAATCCAGATTCAGCACGGCTCCCGTCAACGCGAAGCCGCCTAACAGCACGGACACCGCGCCGACAAAGTAGTCCTGCGAGATCATCAGCGTTCCTCCCAATGCAGCGAACGTTCGACCGCCTTACGCCAACGAGTATATCTCGACTCGCGCTCGGCTTCCTCCATCGCCGGTTCGAATCGGCGATCCAACCGCCAATTCCGTGCGACTTCCTCCGTGTCGTTCCAATAGCCGACGGCCAAACCGGCCAAGTACGCAGCGCCCAGCGCCGTCGTCTCGGACACTTGCGGCCGCTCGACCGGTGCATTCACAATGTCCGCCTGAAATTGAAGCAGTTCGTTGTTCACCGTCGCGCCGCCGTCCACCTTCAAAACCGCTAGCGGCACGCCGGCGTCCTTCTGCATCGCTTCCAACAGATCGCGAGATTGAAACGCCATCGACTCGACCGCCGCTCGGGCCAGATGAGCCGCCGTCGTGCCACGCGTCAATCCGAAGATTGCTCCGCGAGCGTACGGATCCCAATGCGGAGCTCCTAATCCCACGAACGCCGGCACGATATAGACGCCGTCGCTATCCGTGACTTGTGCCGCCAATCGTTCGACTTCGGCCGACTCGCGAATCACACCCAGCCCGTCGCGCAGCCACTGCACAACCGCGCCGGCCACGAATACCGAGCCTTCCAAGCAGTAGGTGACGCGTCCGTTCAATCCCCAGCCGATCGTCGTCACCAGATTGTTTTGCGATGGAACCGGCACTTCACCCGTATTCATCAACAAAAAGCAGCCGGTGCCATACGTGTTCTTCGCGTCGCCTTGGTCGAAGCACGCTTGGCCAAACGTGGCCGCCTGTTGATCGCCCGCAATTCCGGTGATCGGAATGCCGCGTCCGAACCACTGCGGATCGGTCTCGCCAAACATGCCGCTGGAATCGAGCACGCGCGGCAACATCGCGCGAGGCACGTCCAACAACCTCAGCAGCTCGTCGTCCCAATCCAGCGTATGGATGTTGTACATCAACGTGCGGCTGGCGTTGCTATAGTCGGTCACGTGCTGTCGGCCGCCGGTAAGCCGCCAAGTGAGAAAGCTATCGACGGTGCCAAACAGCACTTCGCCCCGCTCGGCTCGTTGTCGCAAGCCGGGCGTCGCGTCCAACAACATCTTCACTTTCGTGCCGGAAAAGTACGGGTCGATCAGCAGCCCGGTCTTCGCGCGAAACGTGTCGTTCAGTCCGTCGTCCAACAGCCGCTGGCAAACCGGCGCGCTCGCCCGGCTTTGCCACACCACGGCGTTGCCAATCGGCCGGCCAGACTCGCGTTCCCACAACAGCGTCGTCTCGCGCTGATTCGTCACGCCGATGGCCGCGATCTGCTCCGGCGAGATTCCAGCACGGTCGATCGCTTGCCGCGCGGTGTCAAGCTGCGTTTGCCAGATCGCTTCCGGATCGTGTTCGACGTGGCCAGGCCGAGGCAAGATTTGCTCGAATTCCTGCTGCGCTGAAGCGACCGAGCTGCCGTCGTGCGCGAACAGAATCGCGCGGCTGGATGTGGTTCCCTGGTCCAACGCCAGAATGAATTGGCTCATCGACACGGCTCCCGCCTAAAGCGAACGAGCGCCGCGCGAACTACTTCTCTTCCAGCGCCCGTTCCAGAAAATGAACTTGCGTGCGAACCGCTTCAAGTCCGGGGTTCACTTGCAAGGCGCGCCGAAAGCTGTCCAGCGCCGCGACCGCATTATTCAGTTCCAGATAACAATTCGCCATCCCAACCGCGGCCGCAAAATGATAAGGGTTCATCTCCAGCACTTGGCGGCAGTCCTCGGCCGATCGACGATAGTGCTTCAGATGAAACCGCGCGATCGCTCGCTGATTCAACGCCTCGGCGAACGTCGGCGAAACATCCAACAGCCGCGTCGTTTCGCGAATCACGTGGCGAAACCGATCGGCGCGGTTCGCCCGGATCACGGCCGACAGACGCTGCCGATCTTCGATGCTGCCGTCACGCATCCACAGTTCGCGGATGCCGTTCTCGGCCAACACGCGGACACCGCGATCACTGTCGGACATGCGGCGGCCCATCACGGCGTTCGAGGCGTAATCGCCCAGAAACGTCAGAGCCAGCACGGCCGAGCGACGGGTCATGCGACCGCCGGCTTCAGCCAACCGTTCCAGCGTGCCGATCGTGTATTGCTGGCCCACGGTGGCAACGAAACCAGCCGTGTCTTCCTCCGCGAGGAATCGTTGGTAGGCGTAACATAAGGCGGGCAAACGGACTATCTCGTCGCTCACGTGCGCGGCTCCCGGTTCACTGTCGAGGCATTACAAGGGTGGGGAACACATCGGGCGGTCATTCACTTCATTCGAGTCTACTTGGGCCACGAAAGCGGAACAACGAGCGAATGCTGCGGCCCGGCAACTTTCCTCTAGGACCCAGCCCAATGTTTGGTAAGAATTAGCAGTTGGGCAGAGGCTATGGTCGTTTGGAGAACGTGCGCGGGATGCTAGCGAAGAATTGTTGTCGATTTTGGTTCAAGTTTCGCGCGACGACTGCGCTCAAGTTCCGCCGCGTGGCGAATTCAGCGGCGTTGTTGGTTGCGTTGTTGGGAGCCGCGACGCTCGAGCCAAGTCGGCTGACAGCCCAGAATCCGCCCGACGCTCCCGCCGAAACAAAAGCCGAACGCGTGGATTGGAAGGTCGACGGCAAGCTGAGACAACAGTTGCAGTTGCCGGCCGATGTCGTGTGGCGCGAGAAGCCGCTGCGCGATGGGTTGATGAACTTGGCAATTCGCCAGCAAGTCGCCGTATTCCTCGACCGCCGCGTCGATCCCGACCGTCACGTGAATTTTTCGAGCCAGAATTTGTCGCTTGCTCAGTTGCTTACGGCGCTGACGGCCCAAGAGAACTTGCGGTCGGACAAGTCGGGCCGGTCATTTACATCGGCCCGCCAGCCACCGCGAAGAAGCTGGCGACGCTCGTGCAACTTCGCGAAGAACAAGTTCGCCGCTTGCCGGCCGCCGTGCAACGTCGCTGGCTCCACCGTGAACCAATCCGTTGGCCGATCTTGGCCGAGCCGCGCGAGCTGCTCAAGCAAGCCGCAGACAGCGCCGGGCTTCGTATCGAGCACCTAGATCGCGTGCCGCACGACCTCTGGCCAGCGACCGACCTTCCGCCGCTGAACGCCATCGAACAACTTACGCTGATACTCGCCGGCTTCGGCGTGACATTCGAGATCTCCGCCGACGGCGCGGTGCGACCGCTGGCGATTCCGCGACGAAGTTTCGATTCGACGCGGCTACGCCTGGACGGCCGATCCCGCCAGGTCGCTGACGCGGCTGCGCGAAATGTTTCCCGACACCAAGTTTGCGATGCAAGGCAGTCGGCTCGAAGTGGACGGCCCGTGGGAAACGCACGAACACGTCGAACGACTCCTCCGCGGCGAAACCGTCCGCGCCTCGTAGCCGGCCCTACCATTTCCCGCTTCACGCTGACCGTCCGTAACCAATCCGCCCGCGCCGTCTTGCAAGCCGTCGCGGCCAAACTCGGCCTGCAACTAGAAATCGCCCCTCCGCCGCCAATCAAGTCAACGAAATGGTCAACTTCGCAGTCGACAACGTCTCCCTCGAAGATCTCCTCACCGCCATCTGCAAACCCGTCGGCCTCCAAGCCCAAGCGACAGACACCAAGCTGCGCGTGACGCCACTGTAGGGAAAGGGATGATGCTCGGGATGCATTGATTCGTTTAATGATTGCCACGCATGATGATCGGAGCGGTCTCCGAGGTTTGATCGCGTTGTTGCAATTCGCGATGGTTTTCGATTCCCGCGATTGCGTGGCCGCTGACCGCGCCGATAACTTCGGCGAAACTGCCAATACTCAGCCCGTTACTTGGACCGACGCCGCCGATGTCGCCGCCGGCTTTCATTCCGTAACGGGCGTAGAGCAAGCGACGCGTTTCGGCGATGTCTTTTGCGGTGCTGCGCTCGGTGACATAGCTCATCGTTTCGTCAGTCGCCAACGACTCGTGCCACAAGCTGACTATGGGCAATTCCTGCGCGGCGGCATACGTACCAGGATGGTGACGTTCGTGGATATCTTTGGCGTAGGCGGCTTCCGCGAGCGCCAACGGCGCGGCATCCGAATACAGATAGAGGGAATTGGTATAAGGGTTGTACTCATCGCCTCCCCAAATGCGACCGGGCAGTAGCGTATATTCCAGATGCTTTAACGTGCCGAGCGTATACCGCCATCCCGCTCCGACTTGTTTGTTCGCGACCAGTCGGCGCCATTCGCCGATCGGCGCGTATTGATTAACGCGCACCTTGACGTCGGCCAGATTTCGCTCGCCCAGATAGTTCGCCACGTTGTCGACCGTCTCGTCCGATACGCGATGATTGTCAGCGCGACGATCCCACAGCAACAATTTCCGGGGAACTCCCAGCACGGTGCCGATGCCGTCAATTACGGGACGTCGTCGGCCGTATTCCACGTCCAGCATCGGGCCGCCGCGCTCCGTCATAACGAACGGATCAGCGGTCGAGTTGCTGACGGGGACGATCGGAATCCCCGATTTTGGCGAACTGGTGCGCGTCAGCGGAACTAATTCCGTACCGACGGTGTTTCCATGCGGCGAGATCGCGCATCCGGCCGCGGTCGAGAGCAACAATAACATGGTCATGATCGCACTGTTATATGACATGAACAGCCTCCTTGTTTTCAGGCAATTGTGTTAAATGAGTAGACTGTGTTCCGATTCAAAGAGCGAGTCGATAGTGTGTGTGTAGTCGTCCGAGAATGTGGGGGCGAGCGCATCTTCTTCCGCTCGCATGCGTCGCACGGGGCCCTGGGAGTAGGCCGAATCGTGGCCGGTTCCGCCATCGAGCACGCCGCCGAACGCTCGACGCGACCACGGCAGCAGCATCGCTAGTTGATCGTCACCAGCTTGGCCATTGATCCATGGCAAGAGGTGTCCATTGCCAAGCCTGTTTGAGGCGTCGAAGTAGATTTGGTCGTCTCCGCCGCCGCCAACAAGCTGGCTCCACATATTGCCCTCCAAGCGTCCTGTCACCACATGTCGCAAGAAGTCGTCGCCGTCGCCGCCATCCATTTGCAGCAGCACCGATGTGGTTCTCGCGGAGTTTCCTACGGAGAATGCTTGGAGATCGTCATCGCCCAACTCGCCGAACAGGCTCGCGACGACTGACGCTCGCGAACTGATCGGATTTTCGAGTTCCAACCGCGCGGAGTCGTTTCCCGCACCAAGGCGGCCAGTAATGCGAATTGATGCACCTCGCGAAAGGGACCGCGTGCGAATATTCAATTGGTCGTCGCCTTCGCCTAGTTCGGCTTGAATTTCGCGAACGGCAGATGAAGCAAAGACATGGTCAATCGCCAATTGGTCGCCGCCGTCCATTTCGATATGAGTCGTAACGGTAATCGTGTCGGCGCCGTCACGCTGTTCGACAGAGACCGTGTCCGCGTTTGCCGTGCCTGTGATTAGCACGATGCCCTTGGCCGACTCCCACGATACGGTTGCCGATGGCGGAGCCGCTGGGGCGTTCGGCTGGTCGGTCAATAACAAGGATGTTTGGAGATTATCCAGCAGCGTTGCGACTGCGGGGGCGATCGCTTCGCTCGTCGAATTCATCAGCACGACGAACCCAACACCCGTTGTCGCGTTGAAGCGGATTTCCGACTGAAAGCCGAATGTCGCTCCGTTGTGACCGACGATCGTGCCCGCGGGAGTCTCCGCGGTGAACCACCCCAACCCAATCGATGTTGGGACGGGATCGGCTTCGATTTGGTCACGTGGTTCGTGCGTTGCGGCAATGGCGGCGTTCAGCGGCGAAGGGAATCGACCAGTTTGCGCGTCGAGATATCGCAGCATGTCGAGCCCGGTAGCTCGCAGCGCTCCGGCTCCGGCCAGGGTGTCGAACAACATCGGCGGGGTCGTCGTCTCTCCGTCGTAGGCCGTGCCGGTCGCGATGCTCGATTCGCGAGATGGTGTTATGGCCTGGAATATGTCGCGCAATCCCAGCGGCGCGAGAATCCGGTTACGAATCGCTGACTCGTAATTGACGGACGCAGTTTCGGCACCAGAGCCGATTGGCGCTTCTCGAGCGCCGAATTCCGTCAGCGTCAAATGGCGGGCTAATGCGAAGCCGAGTAGCCCCATGCCAAGATTGCTGTACATGTGCGGCGGATGTTCGATTTCGTCGAGCGTGATCTCCTTGAGGTCGTCGCGTAGCCGCGGCCAATCTCGAGCGATTTCCGCGGTGAAGAGCGCTTCCAAATGCTCTTCACTGAGCTGACCGGCTTCGATGTCGGCGAGAACGGCGGCAAATCTTCGGTCGAAGTCGTGCGTGTCGCGCGGAAGCCCGGATGTGTGCGTCGCTAGTTCGAGAAGTGTGAGTTCGCGATCGCCTCGTCGAGGCACGTCGGCGTCCGCCGGCAGATACAGCCGCACCGGATCATCCAGCGAAACTTCCCCGCGCGCAACCATGTCGGCCAACAATGTCGCCGTGAACGTTTTTGTTATCGAGCCAATTTCAAATGCCGTTTGCGAAGTAACCGG
>JAWKTM010000005.1:0-1339 GCA_041399085.1 Pirellulaceae bacterium | reverse complement strand
CCGATGCCGGTCCGCCGGTTGGTTCAAGCATTCGAATTGAGCCGGGACTATTGGAACGACGAAATCACCGCCATGAGAACGAAGACGATGCCGGTACCGATCGTCATGTTGAAGAGGGTCTTCTCGACGCCGCGGCGAGTGCGGTGGATCGACGACGTATCGCCCGTGAACGACGAGTTGCCAGATTGCATGAGAATGACGAGCATCAGCACGATCGAGATCACGATCATGGCGATATTGATTGCTGTATCCATCGATCAGTGACTCCAGTTCGTGCGAACGCCCGGTCGGCGACTCAAGAGGCTAGCATACCGGATCGAGCGAAATCAAACCGCCGCCGGTGCAGCGTCGACGATCGCCAGGAAATCGGCTGCTTTCAGGCTGGCCCCGCCGACGAGCGCCCCATCGACATCCGGTTGTCCCAGCAGTTCAGCTGCATTGGACGGACTTACCGAACCACCGTAGAGAATGCGAACGTTTTCGCCCGCACCCGGTGCGATTTCATCGACCGCACCACGGATTGCGGCGGTCATTTCCTGCGCATCGCCCGGAGTCGCGGCAACGCCGGTGCCGATCGCCCAGATCGGCTCGTAGGCGATGACGATTCGTTGGAGTTCTTGCGCGGTGCGTCCGCTCAGGGCCTCGCGGATTTGTTCGATCACGTACGGGACGTATTCATTCGTTCGGGAACGCACGTTCGGCGTTTCACCGACACACAGGATCGGAGCGAGTCCGGCCAAAAGCGCCGCGTCGAGCTTGGCCCGCACGATGGCGTCGGTTTCTCCGAGGTTCTGACGGCGTTCGGAGTGTCCGAGAATGACCCAGCCACCAATCTCCTTGACCTGATCGGCCGCGAGTTCACCGGTGTGGGCGCCACGCGGGTACGCGGAGCAGTTCTGGGCGCCAACCATGACCGACGAGCCGGTGACGTGATCGGCGACATCCGCCGCCCAGAGCGCCGGTGGGAAAATGGCGACGTCGACATCAGAGCGACGATGTCCGGCCGCGATCGCGGACGCGAGCTCGATTGCTTCCGCGCGGCCGAGATTCATTTTCCAGTTTCCCGCGATGAGAGGAACACGCATCGAATCACTCCGCTTCCGGGATCGCGGCAATACCGGGCAGGATGCGGCCCTCGATGTATTCGAGTGAAGCACCGCCGCCGGTCGAGATATGGTCGATCTGATCGGCGAATCCGAGCTGTTCGATGGCGGCGACGGAATCTCCTCCGCCGACAACACTGAAGCCTTGCGCGTTCGCGACGGCAGCCGCCACGAGTTTGGTGCCATCCGCGAAGGCCGGCTTCTCGAACACGCCCATCGGTCCGTTCCAGAAAATC
>JAWKTM010000004.1:0-1367 GCA_041399085.1 Pirellulaceae bacterium | reverse complement strand
TGCGGACGTCGAAGGCGATTTGAGCGTCCTCGTTTATTGAGCGCTTTTCGGCGGAGCCGTCGCGAAAACGAACCAGCCGGCCATGAGCACCAGGCTTAGTACAAAGAGTCCGATACTGGCCGATTCAAAATCGAGCAAGAGATAGAGCATCAGACTTGCCAGCAAGATTGCGACAATCGCGAGCAGGTAGCCGGTTCGGGCCGGTGAGCCGGGCGAGGGGAGTGACCGCGGCATGACGCGCGTTGCGGTCGTCTGAGGACTAACCGCGCTCGACGGTCGGTGGCTGAGCTGTACCTCGTTCCCAGCGATCACTTCCCGTGCGTAGCGATTCCGCGCCTTCAGGGCGTCGAGGTCTTCGCCGGACGGTCGATCAATCATCGCGCCGAGCGCCTCCAGGCAATCGACCACCGTCGTTCATAATCTTGAGCGCAAAGAGCTTCACGACGCCGGAAACGATCATCATCATGCCGAACAAAATCGCGAACGCGCCGAATTCGACGATGCCGCCGACGATCGCGATCAATCCAACGATGAACATGAGAAGCGTCGAAAGCCTGAGATAGTACACGCGGTCTGCTCCAGCGCGTCCGGGCGAGATGCCGAACGCTGTATGCGACGATCCTAATCCGCTGATGGGCGGGGCGCAAACGAACGAACGCGAACGAACGCCGCATATGCGCTGCTCAAACGCGTATCCAGCCGATTTTTCCCAAGAACTCGGGCTCTTTCGTTGTGCAAACATCTTGATATTTCGATAACACACAGCTAGAGTGGGATACAGGACTTCGTGTGGCGAACACCTGCCACGCCCCGCCATTTGCCGATCAGTTGAACTGCCCCGGAAAGGATTCTGCCGAACCATGCCCTCCGCAACCTTTGACGATGCCAAACAAGCTCCATTGCCGCGCGTAGTGGCGGAGGCGCTGGTCCGGCGTTTGACTCAGCCGGAAGTCATCGAGCGAGCAAAGGCGGAGGGGTTGCCTGAAATTGTCGTTGAAACCGCCGTCAAGGTGTGCGGTTGCGACAAGGCGGTTGCGGTAACTCCGGCTGCATTGAACTAGTGCGGTTTTTCATTGTCGAAATCATGTTCGAGGTGCTAAAATGCACCGGCTATGCGGGCAGGCCGTTGCCTTCCCGCCCGTGAGCGTGTCCCGCTCGCGCACCATGATTGGTAATTCTTCTCGCGTTTAGCGCAGGGAGCAACATTTCGTGATCAGACTTCGACTCAAGCGTATGGGCGCCAAGAAGCGACCGAGCTACCGCATCGTCGCCGCCGAGAGCAGCTCGCCGCGCGATGGCCGTATCATCGAATCGATCGGCCACTACGATCCCGTCGCCGAGCCGGCCACGCTCAAGATCAATGAAGA
>JAWKTM010000003.1:0-1398 GCA_041399085.1 Pirellulaceae bacterium | reverse complement strand
CAGAACGTCTTGACGTGTCCCACAACAGCTTGCTTCGCCGGGTTGCGCGATGCTCCCGAGACAGGACACATAAAGATTGGTTCGCAACTGCGATTCTTTGGCGATGGATTTCAAATCTCCAAAAAACTTGGCGAACGTCGCTTCTGGCGCGTGCCGGTGATGGACGGGGAATTCCTATGCGAGGATATCACGGGCGTCGCGCGTGCGATCGGCGGCGGCAACTTCATCGTCTGCGGACGTTCGCAACGCGAAACGCTCGCGGCGGTCCGCGCCGCCGTTGCGGCAATTCATGGATTGCCGGATGTTATCTTGCCCTTTCCGGCCGGGATTGTTCGCAGCGGATCGAAGGTCGGGTCGAAATACCCGCAACTTCCCGCCAGCACGAATCATCGCTGGTGTCCGACGCTGAAAGGTCAAACCGACAGCGACCTGCATCGCGAGGAAAACGCCGTCTACGAAATCGTGATCGATGGCTTGTCGGAACAAGCCATCGCCTCCGCAATGGCGATCGGAATTCGCGCGGCTTCGACAACCGGAGTCGTGCGAATCTCAGCAGGCAACTACGGCGGAAAGTTGGGGCCGTTTCACTTTCATTTGCATAAGCTCTTGGCGAGCGACGCCTCCGAGTGAACCTGATTCCAGGTTGTGAAGCCGCCACTGAGGTTGCGTACTTGAAAGTCGTTTTGCAACAGCAAACGCGTCGCCATGTAGCCGCGTTGACCAACCGCACAGTAAGCGATCACCGGCGCGGAGCGATCAAGTTCGCCGATTCGCTGGCGAAGGGACTCCAGCGGAATGTTGATCGCTCCCGGAATGGAGCCCCCGGCAAATTCAGCGGCGGTCCGCACATCAACGATCTGTGTCTGATCAATCAGCGACGGAACTTCTCCGGCGTGGACGATCGGTTGATCTCCACGCAGAACACCAGCGGCGACGAAGCCCGCCATGTTTACCGGATCTTTGGCCGAACCGTACTGCGGAGCGTAACATAGTTCCGATTCTTCGAGATCGAAGACCGTCATCCCGGCTTGTATGGCCATGGCTAGAACGTCAATCCGTTTGTCCACGCCATTACCGCCGCAAGCCTGCGCACCAAGAATCTTGCCGTCAGCGGGACTGAACAGCAGTTTGAGCGTCATCTTTGTCGCGCCGGGATAGTAACTGGCGTGATCGGAGGGATGCACATAGACCTTCTCGTAATCGATGCCGAACCGCTGCAAAACCTTCTCACTCAAGCCGGTCATTGCGGCCGTCATATCGAACACACCCACAACCGCCGTCCCTTGCGTGCCGCGATACGAAGCGGAGCGGCCAAAGATGTGGTCCGCCGCGATCCGACCCTGCCGATTGGCGGGGCCGGCCAAAGGGATCTGCACCGCTTGACCGCTGACAAACTCT
>JAWKTM010000002.1:0-1570 GCA_041399085.1 Pirellulaceae bacterium | reverse complement strand
TCGCTGTCAGCGCCGGTGAAGGCGTCGACGTCGGCATTGCCCGAATCGTTGATCGAGTTGTCGGAGTTGTCCGAATTGTCGGAGCTGTCGTTGCCGTTGTCATAGATGTCGGCGTCGATCACGTCGCTGTCGTCGCCGGTGAAGGCGTCAACGTCGGTCGAGTTGTCCGAATTGTCGGAGTTGTCGGAGTTGTCGGAGTTATCCGAATTGTCCGAGTTGTCCGAGCTGTCGTTGCCGGAATTGTCGACATCGAGAACATCGTTGTCGGAGCCGTCGCCCGAGAACGCGTCAACGTCAGCATTGTTCGAATCATTCGTCGAATTGTCGGAATTGTTCGAATTGTCGGAATTGTCCGAGCTGTCGTTGTCGTTGCCGTTATTGCTGAGAACGTCAGCATCAACGAAATCGTCGTCGGTCGACTGGTTGCCGTCGCCGGACTCTTGCGCGCCGGGGCCCGCTTCGCTCGGCTGGGCCCACACCGCGCCCGCCGAAGCGAACAGCGCAGAGGCCGCAATCGTTGTTAAAAGCTTAAGTTTCACTTGATCGTCTCCCACTAAGGTTTCACTGCAAAGCGACCCTCACGCCCTTCCCTCTACTCTCCCGGAAAGGCCGCGGTGATCGCCATGGGGAGCACTCGTCCCCCCCAACGCCGCTCTTAAATGCAATCACTGTGCCAAATCGGGCCGGGGCCGCCTGAACGATCCTTAACATTCTGTTAAATCTGGATGATCTTTGTTACGAAACGGAAAGAATGGCATTATGTTGCGTCGCAACAATGTGTGCATGCCCATCTCGCACTGCACAGCAGGTTGAGCATTTCCCCGTCTCCCGGTTTTGATCGCAAACAAGCCCGCCGGCGCCGCTTGCGCGCAAAATCTGCGCCCGCGTCATCCGGCTTTGAAGTGGCCCCGGAATTGCTCGACAAGATCTGATTGATCATCGCATGATGACCGCGCCGCAGACGCATCGATGCATGCGGCGCTCGCGGGGGAGCAAGGTGGAAAACAGTAGCGTCACGAGACAGAAAGGAAGCGTCATGAACCGGATCCTGCCGGGACTGGCGATCGCCGCTGTCATCGCAGGTTTCTTGTTCCTCGAAACAGAGCGCTATGCCGAAATCCGCCGGCTGAAAGAACGCACCGCAACACTGCAGGACGACGTGCGCGCCGCCGGTGAAAAGGCGGACGCCGCGCTCGCCGCCATCATCGCGCCGGAAACGCTCGCTCATGCGACACGCTCGGTCTATCTGATCGTGGTCGATGGCAATTCGCGCGGCACCGCCTTCGTCATCGACAGAGAGCATGGCGTTCTCGCCGCCGCTGCGCATACTGCGGATTCCCTGCCTCTCGATGATCCCGATGCAAGCGTCTATCTTTTGAACCGCGCATCCGGCGCCAAAATTCCGGTAACGTCCAAGCGGCTGCACAAAGGTTACGGAATGTTCCGGGCGCTGGTTGAAGATCACCAGCCGATTCGCAGCAACTCATCAGTTTATGCGCCGCAGGCCGCGCCGCTGCGCGATCTTGCTTTTGACGCCGCGCTAATCACCGTCGATCCGATTAACCCGGCG
>JAWKTM010000001.1:0-1710 GCA_041399085.1 Pirellulaceae bacterium | reverse complement strand
GGCGCAAGCACTCCGGTAAATCACAATAAATAGCACCGTCAACACACAACCCCACCCGCACCGCGAAATCGGAGGGCTCGCGCCCTGCCGCTCTCATAACATACAAGCACGACGCGCCAGCGAGTGAATCAAACCCTAACCCCGACTCACAACCACCGTATTACTTCCCACTTCATTACCATCGGTCGTCACCACATATAACCGGAACGACGCAATCTGGCCTGGCATCGTCAAACCGGCGTCGGTCTCGGTCATCACGGTTCCCGAGGCGAACGAACCGACCACCGATTCATCATCCTCGCTGTACTCCGGGCCCGGAGTCATCCGCAATTGATAATGATCCAGCGACGCGTCGGTCGAAGCGGTCCAGTTAAACCGGGCTTGAGCCAAGTCTTCCATCCAAGCGCCGCTCAATGACACCGCAACCGGCGCGCTACCTCCGGCCGGAGTCAACCGAGGCAGCGTCGCCACCAGCGGATCGTCCGTAGGAAACTTGGTCGGCAGCTTTTGGCGGTAATTCTTCAGCACCGCGTAGATATCATCCTGCAAACGATTGCGCTGCAACCGCGAAAGCTCTTCCACCTTCTCCGCATGATGCACGGCCGTAAACGCCGCCAGCAAATCCGTCACATCAGCCGTGAAGCTGGCCAGATCATAACCGCCCAGCAGCGTAATCGGCGTCGTGATTGCCGGATCGGCGTTCATCTGAGTCCAAATACTGCGCGTATCATCCAACGCTCTCATATAAGCCCCTTGGCCAGCTATCTCACTGGGCAAGTCCGGCAACGAAGTCTCCCAACTCGTTCCGCCGTAGTCGGCCCGCACCGTCTCGTTGAATCGCCGCAGCCATTCGTGCAGCGCGGCGCGCTTCGAGTTCAACCCGCCGCGAAGCTGTTCGCGCGAGGTGATCGCCGATTGCAGCTCGAATCGCTTGACGTTCAGCGCAGTCAGCTTCGATTGGAGATCGGCCAGCGCGATATTGCCCTTCAAAACCAGCTCGTTGCCCACCCCCAACTGGTCGTTGGCCAGCGTCCAATGCGAGATGAACTGTTCCGAGGTCCAGACAAACGACGAGGGGCCGGTGATCGCCATGCTAAGTCTCCTGAAAAGCCGCGCAACGAAACTTCCGAACAGGCAGAACGCCTGAATGAGCTCAATCTGACGACGGTTTTGATCCGTCACAAAGACACCGTTTTAAGGGAGTGGCCGAGACCGATCCCTAAGACTGAGGTTATTTCACCTTAATGACAAACACTTTCACATTAGCGGTCGACTGAGTCGCCCGAGCGATCGACTGAGTAACCTTAATGGCTAACACTTTCACATTAGCCATCGACTTAGTTGCCGAAGCGACCGACTGAGCCGCCGACATGGTCGACTGAGCGACCGAAACACCCGGCTAAGCAGCTATGTGACCATCTCCGCGAGCCGATCCGACCGCTCGCCCCACTCCAGCGACCGCTACGGCGAAAATGTTTGGCAGTTGAGTAACACATGTAATGGCTTTGACCGCGTAGTTCGCAAGAAACCCCTCGTCAACGCCCATCACGACACGAAGTCTAAGCATTTCGATTTCGTTTGTCAACAATTTTATTTCCAAGCCACCACGGCCCCGTCCGTCAACAAGTTATCAAATCCATAAAAGCGGCAGGGCGCAAGCCCTCCGGTTGCATCAGAACGCCCGTCGCCATCATGCACGCACTCTCCCGC